>CAYQOJ010000133.1:0-9366 GCA_964419105.1 uncultured Methylococcus sp. | reverse complement strand
TGGAAATCATCTGGATGCTGAGTCCTAAATCTTAGCGCATCGTTCTGAGGCGATGACACTTTTCGGTTGTTGCGCCCAATCCCAAGGGTAAAGCTTAATTCTCTTCGACCACATCTTCGGGTGATTGATGAGCGTCTTCCTGCGACTGTGCTTGGCCTACTGTAGACGTGCGAGGCTGCTGGTAAGGCTGTTGTGCCACAGGCTCGCCATTTTGTTGCCCCTGTGGATTTTGTGGATGGGCGGGTCGACGTTGGTTCGCCTCATTTTCCTGTGGCGCCTCTTGCTGTGCTGGAGGGGATTTGTCTCCGGCCGTTTTAGCGCGTTTCTTGGTGAGGCCAATATCTTGCTTCAGTCCACCTTGTTCGAGAAACAGACGATCATCTCTAATTTCCGTGACCTCCCATCCGTCAATCGCATCCTTAAGGCGAAGTCGCCGATATTTTCCCTTGGCCTCGGCGATTAGCGCCAGGCGACCTTTTGGGGATTCGATTACGCCCATGAGCTGAAAAGATACGGGCGCTGGGGGTTCTGATCGTGGTGGGGGTCCTGGAGGGGGGGGAGGGCTCGGTCTTCGGGTTTCCATGAACAAAGGCCGTTCAATAGTTTCAGAAAACTCACTGACGGCAGGAAGCGCAAGCCCTTCAAGGGAAACCGCGGCACCGAGGGTTTCTGGGTTTGGCGCGCGAGATGCCTTATTTTCTTGGGCGAGGCTGTGACGAAAGGCGAACCATTCGATCAAGATCACGATGATGAGCAGTAAAAGTCCCGCGCCAAGCCCGATGGGGACGGTGTAGGGTTTGAGGCGCGGATCGAGTTCAAATTTCATCATCAGGGCGCCTGCATGTAGCCAATGACATCAAAATCGATGCTCAGCTTGTCTTCAGGTCCACCCCCCTTTTCCCGAGGGTTGCCGGGGACTCGGATCGGTCGAATATTGAGGTTGTCAATAAAGAGGGCGGGTTTGCCCGATTCAAAGGCATGGAGCACATTTCGAAGGATTGGCGTGCTGCCGTTGATTCTGACTTTGACGCCCACGCGAACAACATTCTCCTCGTTTTTTTCAGGGATAACCTGCGTGCTGGAAAGCTCACCACCGGCTTCACCCACGACCTGCTTGATTCGCGTTTGAAGGTCTGCACTTGCCAAAGCTGCCGTGCTGGTTGGAAGTAGAGTCTCGTTAGAGCTGCTCAGCGCCTTGATGCTTTCAAGGCGTTGGTTCAAAGGCTCCCTGAGTGACAGGATTTGTTTCACTTGGCGTAGCTTGAATCGCTGACGATCAAGGGTCTCCCGGTATTCTGTCTCGAGGCTGATCAGTGGGTAAATGAGTACCATGAACAAAAAGAGCAATGCACCGATAAGCAGGGCGATGGCGCTTAATCGACTTGTATTGACTTCAACGGGTTGTTGAAGCTTTTCAATGAGCTTCTTCAGAAAACCTCCCGTTGACGACGTCAAAGGCGATCTGGAAACGTTCCAGATTGTTACCCGCATCCTTGGTGACTGGAGAAACGAAGCTGACATCCTTGAAGTGGCGAGATCCCTCGATCTGTTTCAGGAGGACTGATGCTGAGGGGGACTGACCTTGAATCACGACTCGGTGATTGGCGTATTGAAGTCCATTCAGCCAGGTGTCATCCGGAATGACCCGGGTAAGTTCATCCATGGCATCCACCAGGATGGGCTCCGAGCGTTTCTTTTCCTGAAGGAATTGCGCTTGATGCAAAAGCTTTTCTGCTTGCTCTCGCATGTCCTCGACTTCCTTGGCCGCCTTGGTGGTTTTCTTGAGCTCGGCTTGAACCTTCATGGCCTCAGTTCGAGTCATCCAGACTGGGAGTACGAGTATTAAGATCAGAATCGCCAGGATGGCGCTGCTTAGTCCGATATTGAGCATTTCAACCAGTTTGTCTCCTTGGGGTTTGAACCTCTCGGGGATCAGGTTGTATTCGTTGATTTTGGTTTCGCCTTCCAGATGGACGTTGACGGGAAGCCATCCCGCACGAGATAGGCTATCAAGAGTGTTTTCAAGGAAGTCTCGTGGGGCAATGATGAGCTCGACCAGAATTTGCCGGGTGGCCTTTGTCCGGCTCAGGATACGGGTCGCAAATGAGACCTGGTCCTGGTTAAAGGGGGTCAGTCGGTCCATCTCGAGGGCGATGACTTGCGCCAAATTTTCCTCTGCGGCCATCGGGAGTTTGAACTGGCGCCTGAGTCCTTGCCCCTTGATCAGGCGAAGCGCAATTCTTGTCTCGGCGAGTTCCGGGTGTTCTGCGATGAATTCCGCAAAATGCCCCGGTCCCAAGTCATTCAGTGCAACACGCTGAACCTCTGATTCTTGTGTTCCTTGGATTCGTCGGATCACCCAATAGTCCTGATCAAGCGTCAGTACCAAGAGCTCCTGCCTTCGGGTGAGGAGCTTTAGAGCCCGATCGGGAACGATCTGGGTGATTTCGGAGAGCCACCAGCGCCAGAATTTCTGGATCTGTGCTTCGATGGGGGCGTCAAAATCAATCATGGTGAAAGGGGGAGGGCAATCTCGGGCCCGAAACTAGATCTCTTCACGGGATGTTGAGCGCTGATGGTAAGGTCGCCACCGCAGAATGGTGAAAGGCAAGTTTCCCGCCATTGCCCCGCGGCGGACATTGGCAATAATTCCGAAATGTTGGTCGCCATCAATCACGACTTCCGCCATGATGCTGTAGGAAACACCCGCTGCCTGAGTGAAGTTGATGCCTTGGACGGGTGGGAGGTTGACGGGGAGGTTCTGAAGCCTTTGCTGCATTATGGCTTCGACCGCCCCCGGGTTGCCTCCGGTCAGGGCAAAAAGCATCTCCCTTGGAGCCTTCGAAGGATCCAATCCGTCGATGCCCGAGTATAACGTAAACCAAGATTGCATTCTTCTGAACAGCTCTGGCTTGATGCCCATAACGCCCTGAACTTCGTCCATAACGAGGAACTGCCGATTTTGTGGGAGCGAGTTCATCCGTCGGGCTTCATATTCAGGCGCCTCGGCTCCGCTCGGGCGCTTTATTTCATCCGCATCTCGCCAGTCCAAAATAACATCTGTTAGAAAGTTAATTTGCTCCTCGCCCAGTCCCATCAGCTTGAATGCGGTCTTGAGGGTTGGTTCCTGTGCCACATTGAGGTCGATTTTTCCTCCCTCATCTTGAATGCGGACCCTGACAGGAGTGCCTTTAGCATCCCAGAAGTAAGGTCGGCCATCCCCTTGCCAGCGCAACTTGGGATCCGGGATGTTGAGCATCAGCATGGCATAGTAGATGGCGCCTTCGGCTAAGGCCATGGCCCTTGCCCGTTCATGGGCATGGCGAAGGACGGCAGATTCTCTCTGTGTTGATAGCGCAAAGCTTCCAGCCATGATGGTCATGAGACTGACAACCCAGAGGACAATCACCAAGGCCATGCCTCGCTCGCGTATGTGCTGGGTCTGCATGACCACTTACCTCAATACCTGGGTCTTGGGGGCGATTAAAAGCATGGGCCACGGTGGTTCACCAACCCGCCCCATATCAATACGAATCATGAGAGGGAGTTGATAGTCATGCCAAGTGTTGGTCCACCGGGGTTGAGGGGGGCCGCCAGTCGTTTGGGTGTTTTGCTCCTGACTAATTCCAAAATAGCTCACCTGGAAATGGGAGGCTTGGTCGAGCAGTACCACATCGTCGATCGGTTGAGGCGGTGGACGTTCGCTTTTGGGATTGGACTGGAATGGGGTGATGGAAACCCGGATGGCCTGATTTCCCTCGTCTCCTGCAAGGTAAACAATGAAACGGTAGAGGCCGCCCCCCTCCAATTGATCTGGAAGTGCGGCAATGTAAGAAAACGCATTGCCGATGCCATTCAGTGCGGGCTCCATCTCACCCTTGGCATTGACCGCGGAGAGGGGTAGCAGGGTCGCAATATGGCGTTTGAGGAAGTTCTGAACGACAAATTGGCGATTGGCTCGTTCGATTCTTGCCTCACCTGCCTCCCAGCTTTGGGCACCAATTCTTAGGCTACCGGTCAGGATCAGCATCATGATCCCAAGAATGGCCGTACCGATCAGGATTTCAATCAGGGTGAAGCCATTGGCGCTTGGGTTCTGGGGTGTTCTTTGCATCAGAAGCTGCCTTGGCTCCGATCCATCACAAGACGAAGCGATTCCAGCGTGAAGGCTCGCGGATCCTCCTCCGGTCCCCACTCAACAGCCAGCTCCACCCAAAAAGGCAGGAACCCCATGGAATTGTTCATCATGGGGGCTCCCGTTTGTGCTCCTAAAAGTTGTGGGTTGATGGGATAGGGGGTCACTGTAGCTGTCCACCGAAAACCTGTTTCCGTGGTTCCTTGGGTGACGCCCGGTCGCAGGGGGGTTTCAACACCCAGTCCAGTCATCAAGGTTTCAGCTGTTATCACGGCGCGGTAGTAATCGTCGGCCGTCTTTGAAAGGTGCCCCCCCCCTGCAAAGATCCGAAGCAGAACTCCGATTGAAAGAGAGAGGATCGCAAATGCCACCAAAATTTCTAGGAGTGAGAATCCTTGGTCATTTCGAGCTTTATTGATCCACGGCATCCTTGTCGCCCAGTTTGATTTCACCCGTAAGCCAATTGATGTCGACGACCAGCGTTTGGTTTTGGCCAATCAGGGTCACGCGACCGCCCGTTGCTGAGCCGTCGGGGAAAAATCGAATGCGTCCAGTCCCTTCGTCGAGGGTCTCTGTTGTTGTGGTAAAGAGGCCGACTTCAATGCTTTCAGGAATTTGATAAAGCTTTTTCCTGCCGCTGATTCGGTAGGTATGAGCAATCGTATTGACCTCAAAGAGGGCGTCTTCGCCCTTAATCATGGCATAGCCACGGCAATGCCTGAGGGCAGAGACAACGTCCCTTGAGGCGGCATGAAGCTTGGCTCGCTCAATCGCAGGGGAGAAATTTGGAACCAAGGTTGCAAGTACGATGGCGCTGATCGCAATGACAATCATCATCTCGATCAGGGTAAAGCCCTTGCTTTGAGGGCGAAAACCAAGCGGGTTCAGGTTCAATCTAAACCTTGGCTTGGTCAATGGCTTTGAAGACACTGAGGGGTACGCAAGGCACCCCTGAGCTTGAGCCACTTTGGTCCAACATTTGGGGGTAAATGCAATTAATCCCAGCTGTTGACGTCTTGATCTTCCCCTTCGCCGCCTTCCGTGTTGTCGGCGCCAAATGTGAAGATGTCGAACTTTCCATGTTCACCTGGGGTGACGTAATGGTAGGCGTTGTTCCAGGGATCCGAGGGCATCTTCTTCTTGCGGAGGTAGGGTCCGTTCCAGTAGGCGGCGCTGGCAGGCTGCTCAATGAGGGCGCCAAGGCCCTCTTCGCTTGAGGGATAGCGTCCGACATCGAGGCGATACATGTCGAGCGCGGAGGACAGTTCTTCGATTTGGAGCTTAGCCGTTTTGGTTTTTGATTCGCCAAGATGCTTGATGACTTGCGGGCCAACGAGACCAGCGAGCAGGCCGATAATGGCCAAAACAACCAACAGCTCGATGAGGGTAAAACCCGCTGAAGCTCTCAGTGCAGCGCGAATATGGTGAATATTCTCTTTTTTCATGATGTGATTTGCGGCTAGGGTCAATGGGCTCTCGTCCACATGGCTTGGAAGCCTTAGGTCGGGAGGTGGGGTTGTTTGGTTGAGTGGTCCATCAGAAGGCAAGATCATTGACGCTCAGGATGGCCATCAGGATCGAGATGATTATGCCCCCGATCATGATGCCTAAGCCAACAATCAGAATCGGTTCAAGCAGGGCCAAGAGCCTCTGGATCGAGATTTTGATTTCCTTGTCATAAGTTGTCGCGACACGATCCAGCATTTCCGGGAGTTGGGCGGACTCTTCCCCGAGCTTAATCATCTGCATGGCCAAGGAGGGAAAAATCTGGGCCTCCATCAGGGGGGCCGTGAGCCCACCGCCCTCCTTGAGGCTGGTAACAGCCAATTCAAGCTTTTGTCCGACCAAACGGTTATCCAGCGTATCTTTCACGATTGAGAGTGCGGCGAGAAGCGGCACACCATTTGACATCAGTGTCGCCAGGGTGCGGCTGAAGCTTGCAACCTGAAACTTAAGGATCAGGTCACCAAAAAGCGGGAGTCGCAGCATCCAGCCATCCCATACCAACCGACGAACAGGGTCAGAACGTTGGTATTTTACCCAGCTACTGGCAATAAGGCCGATGGGGATGGCAACCCACCAGAAGTCGCGAATGGCGTCGGCGGTTCCGACAACAATCTGTGTTGGCAGCGGCAGTTCTTTGCCGGCGCTGTCGAACATCTCGGTGAATTGCGGGACGACAAAGGTGAGCAGCAATAGCAAAGAGCTGATGGCCATGATCACCAGGATCAGCGGATAGATCATGGCTGTGGTCACCGTATCTTTAAGTTCCTTGGAGCTCTCCAGGTATTTGGTCAAACGATCGAGTACGACTTCAAGAGCTCCACCCGCCTCACCCGCACGAATGAGATTGAGATAGAAGCGAGAGAAAACTGAGCCTTGAGCTTCCAGGGCGTCCGACAGTTGGGCGCCGCCTTTGATTCGCTCGAGAATCTTGCTGATCATCTGGTTGAAATCGGGCTCTGTGGCGCTTAGCTCCAATAGGACTGATAACGCGCGATCCAGCGGGAGCCCCGCTTCGAGCAACGTCAGTAGTTCCCGGGTAAACAGAGAGACCTGTTTATGGGAAATCTTGAGACGTCGACGCCGCATTCTGAAAAAGTCCAAAGGACTGGATCCTGCGATGGCGATCTTGATCGGGAGGAGGCCTTCATTTTGTAGAGCAAGAATCAGTGTGGCCTCACTGGCTGATTCGCGCTCCTCTTCGATGGTCTCACCGTCCCGGTTGACGGCCTTGACGAAATAGACGGCCATGATGCGTTAGGTGTCCGAAGTCACGCGGATGACTTCCTCGACTGTAGTCAGGCCACGTACCGCCTTACGGATGCCGTCGTCATACATGGTTTCCATGCCTTCCAGCAGGGCTTGGTCCTCGATTTTGCGAGCGGGTGCATTGGTCATGACCAGTCGGCGAATATCATCGCTCATGACCAACAGCTCTGAGATGGCCAGTCGGCCACGATAGCCCGTTCCATCGCAGGCCTCACATCCTTTCGGGCGGTAGAGCAAAACTTCCCGCGCATCACTGAAGTTCCAGAGCTTAAGCTCAGCAGCGACTTCAGGCATCGGCTCAAAGGATTCCCGGCAATGAGGGCAAAGACGGCGAACCAGTCGCTGTCCCAGAATTCCGTTGACGGTCGAAGCGATCAGGTAGTCCTCCAATCCCATATCAAGGAGTCGGGTGACACCGCCGGCGGCGTCGTTTGTATGGAGTGTTGAGAGAACCAAGTGACCGGTCAGGGCAGACTGAACAGCGATGCGGGCGGTTTCAATGTCGCGCATTTCGCCAATCATGATCACGTCAGGATCCTGTCGAACGATAGATCTAAGTGCGGCAGCAAAGGTCAATCCAATCTGCGGCTTGGTCTGGATTTGATTTACGCCCTCAAGCTGATACTCGACCGGGTCTTCAACAGTAATGATCTTTCGATCGGGCGTGTTGATCTTGTGAAGCGCAGTATAGAGCGAGGTGCTTTTACCACTGCCGGTCGGGCCGGTGATCAGTATGATGCCGTGGGGCTGTTCGAGAACGCCAAGGAACCGCTTCAGCGCCTCACCTTCGAAACCGAGGCTGCCGAAATCAAATTTGATGCTTTCCTTGTGGAGCAGTCGGATGACGACGCTTTCGCCATGCATGGTAGGCACGGTTGAAACGCGAAGGTCGAGCTCTTTGCCCTGAACCTGCAGTTTAATGCGACCGTCCTGAGGTAACCGTCGCTCGGCAATGTTTAGCTTTGCCATGATCTTGATGCGTGAAATCACGGCGGCCGTGGATCTGACTGGGGGAGATTCCACCTCGCGCAAAACGCCGTCGACTCGGAAACGCACCTTGAGAACCTGTTCAAAGGGCTCGACATGAATATCTGAGGCGCGCATTTCAACGGCGCGCTGCATGATGAGATTCACCATGCGGATCACAGGGGCTTCAGATGCCAGATCCTTTAGGTGTTCGACATCAGCCTCATTGACATCCTCATCACTCCCAAAAGTGTCGACGATTTCCCCCATGAGACTTTTGCCAGGTCCCATCTGGGTTTCCAAGGCGCGATCGATTTCTGATCCGATGCCGACTCTGACTTCAATCGGGCGGCCACACGCCAGATGGAGTGCCTCGATGACTTCTTCCTCAAAAGGATCGGTGAGAGCCACGACAACCCCATCTGGATCCCCGGAGATTCCAACGACATGATTCTCTTTGAGGAATCGTGCAGAAACATGCTCGGGGAGAGGGGAGGCCTCGGGGAATTCATCTGGACCGGTCAGGGGTTTACCGCTGACAGCGGAGAGAATCTCTGCCGTATCGCGCTCAGAGAGGATCCCCAATTTCAGGAGAAGTGCGGGAAACCGTGTCTCATCCGTCTGAAGTGCAAGGCGTTCTGCGCGAATAACTTCGGATTCACGCATCTTGCCGCGTTCGACCAAGGCCTCGGTAAAGCGCTTGTAGCGTTGCGACATTGCGCTGACGGGATCGTCGGCTTGGGTCTTTTCGACCAATAAAGGATCAGCAGACAAAGTTTGGGTCTCGCAGGTGAGCAGACTGGGGGAGTTTAACGCAGCGCTCAAGTCGCCTCCAATTTTTGGTTGCGAGGCCGCCGGTCATTGGATCCATCGGCTATCATGAGGCATCTAGCCAAAGAGACTTTAAGATGAATGTTCAAGCCTCACAGATTCTCGAGCGTTTTCTTGATCGTGGGCTCATTTCGAGCCTTATGGGAAGTGATCAGCTTTTGCTGAGGGTGTCGCCCATTGAGGAATGTCGGCCGGGTGACCTGGTGTTTATAGATCATCCCAAATACCTCGCACAGGTTCGTGAGCAGCAGCCGGCTGGGGTGGTCACGACGGCAGAAATTGCCGAGCAGCTGGCAACTACACCCAATCTGGCGATTTTGATTGCACCGAATGTTCGGTTGGCGATGGCTATTCTGAAGCAAACCTATGCAGATCGTGATGTGCGCGACACGGAATGGCCCAGAATTCATTCCAGCGCGGTTATTCACGAAAGCGTAGAGATCCCAGACGATGCTCTGGTCGGGCCGGGCGTCGTTCTTGGACGCGGGGTCAAGGTCGGAAGGGGGGTCGTCTTCATGGCCAATGTAGTCGTCGAACATGATGCCGTGATTGGGAGCGGGACTGTGCTTCACCCTGGTTGTGTGGTGGGCTACGGTTGTGAAGTGGGTGCCGGCGTTATTCTCAAAGCAGGCTGTGTTATCGGGTCCGAGGGTTTTGGCTTT
>CAYQOJ010000132.1:8999-9369 GCA_964419105.1 uncultured Methylococcus sp. | reverse complement strand
TATCCCCGTTCATCCTATGACACGCACAAACCATACCAATACCTCATCAGGGAGGATCCTCTCGCATCCGGCTACACAATCGGCTTTGCTTTGGACTTCTCGCCCCCCGCACAGTCCCCAATGCGCGGCTCACGCACCGGTTTCGGGCCGAAAACGCCCCAGTTTGCATCGCCATGAGCAGAGTGGATCAATTAAGAAGAACAATGTTTCTAAGTAGGAGACCCCGGAATAGAATCAATTTCTTTTGAACTCCTACCGAGGCGTCGTGTGCGTATCCGGGTTGTCGAGGCTGACCCTCAGTTGGGGGCTAATTTGGTCGAGGATTTATCCAGCCGAGGATTCTCAGTGGATCTTGCGATGGAGGGCCACG
>CAYQOJ010000132.1:0-8989 GCA_964419105.1 uncultured Methylococcus sp. | reverse complement strand
CACGATGCGGAATTTAGAGGCTCTACCGAACTCTACGATTTGATAGTTCTTGACCTGGGGTTACCAGGGCTCCCTGGTCTTGAGATCCTCTCTCGCTGGAGAGCATCGGGCGTCTCTATTCCGATCATCATTCTCACCGCGCGTGCTGCCTGGCATGAGCGTGTGGATGGCTTCAAGGCGGGTGCTGATGATTATCTGGGTAAGCCTTTTCATAATGAGGAGCTGTTTGCCCGAATCAATGCGATCCTCAAGCGAACACACGGACATAGCCCCGGTCCTCTTCGGATTGAAGGGATCGAACTGGACGAAGACACGCAGCGCATTCGGATCGACCAGGGCGCATGGATCGAGCTTTCCGGTACGGAGTTCCGAATGATGAGGGCTTTTATGCTTCATCCAGGACAAATTCTTTCAAAAACCCATCTAAGCGAACATCTCTTCCGCTCTGACAGCGAACCAGATAGCAACATCATCGAGGTCTATATCACTAAGCTCAGGCAAAAAATTGGTCATGATCGCATTCAGACCCGAAGGGGACAGGGTTACCTTTTGGTTCATGGATCATGATCACGCTCAGGGCTCGTCTTAATATTGGACTTGGCGTCATCCTCGCATCAGGATTTGGTCTGCAATGGGCCCTGCGGAGCGAAGCGCTCCCGGTGATCAGTGAATCCCAGATGGTTTCGCGACTCGATGCGGATATCGAAGACATCCGCGAATCCCTCGACCTCGACGCTGAGGGGAAAATTAGGTTTGATCCCGAACACCAACTACCCTTTTATCGAAGGCTTCACTCGGGTCATTACTATGTCGTTGAAAGTCCACATCAACGCATCTACTCCCCTTCTTTAGGTGAAACTCTTTTACCCATTATTCGGTTGGATGAGAGTAAACCCAAACGTTGGCATACCAACGGGCCTGAAGGCCAGACCTTACTGATGCTGACTCGTGGCATTGATCTAAAGGGAATCCCCATTCAGATTTCCGTCGGCGAGGATCAGACCATTTTGAATCGACACATCACAGAAATCGGAACTCTGATGCTGATGCTGAATGGCGCCATCATCTTCCTCGCGCTGGTACTTCAGTGGATATTTGTTCGCAATGCTCTAAGCCCATTTGTCTTTCTCCGAAGGGAACTCGCGAGCATTGCAGCCTCTGCTGAATTCCTCTCGGAAGGATCTTCGGTCGACCTGATGAGAGCCCAAGAAATTAAAAAGTTGGTTGGACTAATTCACCAACGACTCGATCGATCGCGGAATGCCATAGGTAATCTGGCACACGCGCTTAAAAATCCATTAACCATTCTCTTCCGGCTTGCCGAAGATCCATCACTTTCGGGTAATGAACGCGTCCGAGAGACTCTGCTGAGCAATACCAACATCATGCTGAGGATTGTTGAGGGTGAGTTGCGTCGTGCCCGCATCGCAGGAATCGGACCAGCTGCCCACTGTTTTAAGCCCAAAGAAGAGGTCGAGGCCCTGGTGAAGGTTATTCGTTCGATGTACCACGACCGTAGCCTCGTCTTTGATATCCATGTACCAGACCTCAGTCTGCATCATGACCGCCATGACCTGATGGAGCTGCTAGGTAATCTGGTCGACAATGCAGCTAAATGGTCTCGCAGCCGGATTGACATTACGATGAACCTCAACGGTACTGACCTGCTTATCGTCGTTGAGGATGATGGCGAAGGCTGCGATGAAGCTACTATGCTGGAATTACTTCAGCGGGGTGCTCGACTTGATGAATCCAAAGGGGGTCATGGCTTGGGTCTTTCGATTGTAAAATCGTTGATTGAGCAACATGGGGGAAGTCTCCACTTTTCACGCTCGAGTCACCTCGGCGGACTCAAAGTAGTCGCTCGATTAAAAGAATCTGAATATCCCCTTAAAGATTAAGGTTCATTTAAGGTTGAAGGATTACGATGATCACCAATCCATCAGACTTCAAATGGATCTCCTCTGAAGAGCCCGTCGGTGAAAACCTTCGGGCTTTTTTTTATTTCGAATTTTGTTTGCCATTTGGCGCTGCAATCGTTGTGCCCCGAAATCAGCCATGGGGTTCATTAGCGATGACTTGGTCTCTCAAAAGATCTCGGATCTCCTGAAGAAGTAGGACTTCCTCGGAGACTGGAACGACTGGCAAATCCACTTTCTCTTTCCTAACTGTCAACGCCATAAGCTTGTTGACCGGTTTAACGATCACAAAAAAAACGACAGCCGATGTAACCAGAAAGCTGAAAACGGCACCCAGGATGATTCCAATATCCAATTCAATCAGTTTGTTGACCAAATGGGTTTTGACCTCACCTCCAGGAAGTTTCTCAGTGACCTCAATCATTCGATTCATGATCGGGATCGTGAGTTTCGGTGATGGCCCCCCTCCTGCAAGAGCAATGAGTGGTTCGACAATCCCCTTTGTAAAAGCAGTCACGATCGACGTGAAGGCCGCACCGATAATGACACCCGTGGAGAGATCCACGACGTTGCCTTTGAGAATAAATTTTTTGAACTCTTCGATCATGATTTCTCCCGTTTTAACAGAGTTTCTCACTCACTTTAAGTGAAGCCGGACTCACCGCGGAGAAATTCAGGGCCTAGAATGTAAGCAGATCCTAAATATGTCCCGCAATTATCCGAAACTATGAAGCTCCTCGTTGTGACCTCAAGCCTTTTTCTAGCTGGCCTGTTGATTGGCTGCGCGTCCTTGAATACGCCCGCTCCCGCATGGAACATCAAAGAAATCAAAACCGCCAACTACGTCAATCGCGTCAATCGATCAGCTGATTTTCAAGCATTGCGCCAATACCTGTCGCAAAAAGGGTTGGCACTATCCATTCTGGAGCAAGATGCTGACTCTGCTCGGGGGGCTCTTGCCGGAATTTACGCCGACGGCCTCTATTACAACTTTACCGATGAGGACACGGCACGTCATATCCGGGAGCGCACTGGTAGTCTGATGAGTGAAATATTGGGCGATCGAGAGGGTCCTTCCGAGTGGGTCGTTGGATATTGCATTGATCTCACAAACGGGATCGCCAATGTCGACATGAGTACCATCAAGGCAGATCTTTACTACACGCTTTCAAAAATGAGCACATCGCATCTGGCCACCCGGCCTCACAACCTCAAATCCTGCGATGAGGATAGCGGTGTAACGCCAATCTATCGAGGAAAAGCCAGACTTCTGGCCACATTTGATGGATCCAAGACCGGATACACTGTCGTTAATCCCGCAAAGCCTCTGCGCGAAATTGAACGTTTCGACCTCACTCTGACTGATCTTACCTATCAGGCTGCTGAAGTCATTCTGACCGACCGAAAACTAGTTGAGGCTCTGGTAAGCGCTACAGCGACTTTTCCTGATCACCCCTCACCTGTCGGGAGAACTGACGCCAAAGACCTGTGCAGCCAACTGAATCTCAGGGTCGGGACACCAGCCTACGGTGAGTGTCTCTCAAAACTTCAACACCTCTGAATCAGAATCAGTCCTCGTGATGCTCGAAGAACTGCATCACTCGCTTTTCAAGCCAGTATTGAGGCCACCAGGGCGCTCGACCATGAACGAAGCCGACATGGCCGCCGCCGGAACTTACGCAAACACGAACGTGGGAGGAATGCTCGTCGGGTCTAGGCAAAACGTCCGGTGTGAGGAAAGGATCATCCAGCGACTGGATGATCAGCGTTGCGGTTTTGATTGCGCCCAGATAGCCGGAACTGCTGGATTGTGCATAGTAATCCGACGCATCCTTGAATCCATAAAGTCGGGCCACCACACGATCGTCATATTCCCAAAAGGAAGAAACTGAATCCAATGGACCCAGACCTTCAAGCCGATCGGCGTCGTCATGGTGGCCGATGGCACGAAGATGCTTTGCCTTGATGATCAGATATTCCTTGAGCTCCTTAATCAGTTGATTCCGGTACAGCCTAGAGATGCCTGAGTCCAAGCGGGTTGCACAGGAAGCCAGTTTGATCGGAGCAGATACTGAGACCGCCATTTCGATCCCTGAACGGGACCCTTCTTCACCCAAGTATTTTAATAAGACATTGCCTCCCAACGAGAATCCAACGGCCCGAAAGGTGGTATCGGGCTCCTTGGACTGAAGCAACTGAATCAGGTAACGAAGGTCCTCCGTTTCCCCCGAGTGATAGGCTTTCCAGGTTTGATTGGGCGATCCGCCACAGCCCCTGAAGTTCATGGCCACACTGCGATAGCCCTGATATTCCAGAGCCGATTGCATACCTACGATATAGGGCGAGCGGGTTGAGCCGGTCAAGCCATGAAGGAGAATCACCAGGGGTCGGTGGTGCTCTGCATACCAATCAAGATCCAGAACATCACCATCCGTTGTTTGAATCCGCTCCCGCCGAACATGAATATCAGGCAACTTCCTCATGAAAGGTTGCCAGAGTGTCTGCAAGTGGGGACCAGGGAGCCACCAGGGAGATTCAAACATGGGATTTCACTCAGTACCTGGGAGCATCACTACGAGTGCCTTATCGCATTCTTCGCTTAATTGTCATTCAAGGTGTGTAGGAAGGCCAGAAGATCATCAATCTCACCCGACGATAATCCGAGATGACCGAGTTCTAGATGATTAACGTTTCGGCTAATCTCAGCTTTCGGCCAACACCTCAGTTTTCTCGCTTCTGCTTCCGACGCCCAGGGGTTTGAGCAGGTCGGAAGGAGATCGCGCGTGTTATAAAATTCGACCACACCCCTCAGCGTCTTGAAATACCCGTTGTGCATGTAGGGCCCTGTTCTCTCGATGTTCCTCAAGGTTGGCACTTTAAATTTTCCGTCCTGCGTCTCGTCCTGAACCGTTACTCCAAGCCCTTTGTCCATGAACAACCACCCCTCCGGATTCAGCGAAGATGGTAATGCGTAGAATTGGTTTTCATTGTTGCGCGGAACACCAATATTGTCGTAGCTGAAATCCGTAAAGAGCGGTCGCTGTTTCCCGTCGGCGCTAGGCCTACTGGGGTGGCAGGCCGCACAATTCCCCTTGTCCTCACGCTCAAAAACCTCTCTGCCATGACTCTCTTCTGGGGTTAGTACTGACTGGCCCTCAAGATATCGATCGTACTTGGAGCTGAAGAGTGAAAATTGCGCTGTTCGTTCAAAGGCCTGAATTGCGTCTCCAACTTTTTCATACGCTTTAACCGGGTTTTCAAAAATTCGCTTTCCATAAACCCGGATAAATTCCTTTGAGTAGGGCCCCTTTTGAATCTTCTCAACAACGACTGAAAGATCACCGTTGTTCATTTCCAGATGCCCCAAGAAAGGTCTCAACGCCTGAGCAGCCTGCGTGTCCACCCGCCCATCCCAGAACTGTCCACCGATCCAAGTATTTCTTCCCTCATCCCAATGGAGTTTGGGTGTTGGACTGCCATAAAGGATAGTCGGCGTGTTTCTGGGCACAAATCGCCCTTTAACAGCCCCTTCAGAAGTTGATTTTGAGGGATCTGGGTCGGTAAAGGATCGTGACGATGCATGACATCCGGAGCAGGACTGTCCCTCAGGCGTCGAAAGACGCGCATCCTCAAAAATAAGTTTTCCGAGGGATTCCTTTCGATTGAGTCCCCTGATTGCTTGGCTATCTGTGCTCGAAAATAACAGCAGAGCGGTGAATAACCCCCAAAAAACCGGGCGAAAATCGAAGTGTTTGAGCATATCGTGATTGCGAATGTTTCTCATTTAGAGATATTATGACTTCGTATTCTCATTTGTAAACAATTCTCACTCGCGAGAGATTCGTATGCACTCACGATCTGCACTCCCCATAAGGATCCCCCACACTCTATTGATTGCTTCACTTGCTTTGATGGCCGCTGCACCTCTCTCGACAGCCGAAGCCAAGAAGCTTCAGCCCAAATCACAGGATATTGAGGCGATGTGGAAGATCATTGAGAAACAACAAAAACAAATCGAAGAGCTGACCCGTAAGGTCCAAGATCAATCCGCATCTCAAGACCAAGCTCCAAAAAATGTGAGCAAAGTCGTATCGTCCGGCGCTGTTGATTCTCCACTGCCCAGCCCCTCGACGGCCGTAAACACGACCAAATCCTCTAAATCAGAGAGCGAACGAAAAACCGATATCCTGGCTTCTGAAGTTGAGAAAATCAAAACCCAGCTGTATATCCCCGACAAGCGAGAATACAAAACGGAATACGGACTTGGTCCCGCCGCTTCAGGTGTCTATCGCATCAATCGCGGTCTATCCATAGGGGGTTATGGTGAGTGGGCCTACAGTAACTACACCGATGGATTAAAGCCCACCATAGACAACACCAGAGCCGTTCTCTACGCCGGTTACAAGTTCAATGATTGGATTCTGATGAACACGGAATTTGAGTTTGAGCATGGTTCAACAGGAGAGGGAGCCGAAGAAAAGGGCGAGGTTTCCGTAGAGTTTGCATACCTCGACTTTTTACTCAAAGACTATGCGAATGTGAGATCGGGAATGATGCTTGTCCCCATGGGATTCATCAACGAAATTCACGAAGGTCCGACATTTCATGGCAATTATCGACCCCAGGTCGAACAGGTCATCATACCCACAACATGGCGTGAAATGGGAGCCGGAGTCTGGGGACAACTGGCACCAGGATTACAGTACCGCATGTATGGCATGAATGGTTTAAAGGCCGAAGGCTTCTCGAGCGGAGGCATCAGGGAGGGCCGGCAATCAGGGACTTTTGCGACTGCAGAAGATTTTGCCTTTACTGGTCGATTGGACTACGACATGCCGTTTGCCCCCGGACTACTAGCTGGCGCTTCACTCTGGCTTGGAAATTCGGGACAAGGGACCGTCTTTAGCAGCAAAACATACGGCTCGCAGGCGCTGAATGTATTGACCCAAATGTACGAAGGGCATCTCCAGTGGCGCTGGAGAGGACTTGAAATGCGTGCATTGGGGGTCGTGGGTTACATTGGCAACGCAGCCCAATTAAGTGCTGCTAAGGGAGAAACCATCGGCAGCCAGAATTATGGCTGGTATACCGAAATGGCGTACAACATCATGCCCATCCTTTGGTCCGATAGTATCCAGTATTTAGCGCCGTTCTTCCGTTATGAGTCCTATAACACCCTCGCGAAGGTCCCGGTCGGCTTTGATGATTACGATGGTCTTTATGACCGTTGGATCTACCAGGCTGGCTTGAGTTACAAACCCATCGATAACGTTGCAATTAAGTTTGACTATCAAAACTTTAACTCTGCGGCCAAAAAGTTACCGGATCAGTTTAATTTAGGTGTTGCATTCATGTACTAATTTCATGGTCCCCACACATTTTGATATCCATCGCGCATAGCAACGTTTCGCTGACCAAATCTGGAACACAACGATGCCTAGAATTATCATTTATTTGTCGCTCGCCCTATCCATTTCAGCTTGTGCACCAACGACACGTGTTGTTCAGCTCTCCGACAATGTCTATCGGATCAGCAAGGAGGGTGGCTGGGGATACGACCTGAAGGCGCTTAAAGAGGACGTACGAAAACAAGCCCAAAGCTTCTCGTCGGCTGCAGGGAAGAAGTGCGAAATCATTGACGAACAGGTGGTACCGGATCAAAGGGTGGATATCTACCCTGCTGATGACGACACGTATGCTCTGACCTTTCGACTTGTCGACGGAAAAAAACCATAAAAGGACTTAGTGAGGCCCGCGGTTAGCCACGGGCCTCTTTCGTTGGGGTCGCCTACGAATTGAGTGGTGACGTCGACGCTGGTCGATCAACCCATAGATCACAATAGTAATCAGAACCGCAAGGCTGATCTCCATGAGGAGGAACATTATGATCTTGAGGTAGGCAAACCGTGGATCCACAAAGCGCACTAACCACCCTGCTCCTTCATCCCCGATCGCCCCGAGATAGACGGAAAGGCTCAGAAACACCTTGATACGATCTGCAAGTGGCGCGAAAAGCAGAAGGTGCGTCAGCGTCACCGCTAGCATCCCCATCGAAAAAAGATGCGCATGGGACACTTCAAGAAGACTCTGGTAACTTCTTGGTTCTGTAAAGAGAGCGGCTGACCCAAGGTAGTATTCCTGAACCGAGGCTACTGTCAGACCCATGCGCTGGAAATACATCAGGCCAAGACTGATCCAAAGCCCTACCATGTAAATGAGAAACAGAAGAACAATGGTGTTCAACACCATTTGTCTATTCTGCTCACCGGAAATAAAAAAGCGCATTTACTTGATAGCAGGTGCCATAGCGATCTGAAAAACTGCCAAGGCCTTTCGTATTCCTTCAAGAGAAGCCTTAACGCTCAAGGTCGCACCAGAAATACCATCCACACCCTGATTTTGGCGAAGATCGTTGGCCGGTTTGCCTAGCAGTGTTGCAAACCAGGCGGAGGATGGCTTGTATTCAGGTGGTTCGTGAAAGGCCAGAATTTCGGACTTTATGAGTTCACCCTTTGGAGAGAGGGCAATCAGTAAGGTTTCAGGCTGCGTTCTGACGGTGTGTGACTCAATGACCGCATAGCCTAAAGTTTTGCCGTTGCGGCGGGCTTCAAAGAAGGTGTAAAGCTGTGAATCGAGTTTCGTCTTAGCAATTTGCTCTATCTGAGTCGTCTGCTCATCAGTGAGAAAAACCTGATGATCTGTGATTTCGGCACCAGTGCCAAACGCCAATTCAAAGGCTTCCTCCTTGCTATAGAAGACAGTCGCAAGTACCAGCGAGGAGCCCCAGAAAAGGCAACAGAATAAAGCAAACTTTACGATTCCTTTCATGAGTAACTGAGTTGGCTCAAAGTGGGCAAGAAGTCCGACAACCAATAGACATAGGGGGATCTGACCGAAGAATACCACAGCCTGGCACTCTTAAATCAGGTGTAAATTGTCGGGCTCTTGCTGGAATACAGCAGGGTTTTTCAGATGGCCAAAAAAACAAAAGGCTTGCTGATTAGCAAGCCTTTCGTCGTACTTGGCGTCCCCAAGGGGATTCGAACCCCTGTCGTCGCCGTGAAAGGGCG
>CAYQOJ010000131.1:0-9407 GCA_964419105.1 uncultured Methylococcus sp. | reverse complement strand
GCATGCTGGAGATGGCAACGTTCACACCAACCTGCCGGTGAACTCGGATCATTACGAGATGCTGCAGGAGGCCAATCAGACGGTCGAGCGCATCATGGAACTGGCCCGGTCTCTGGGTGGTGTGATCTCCGGAGAGCACGGCATTGGTATCACCAAATATGAGTTCCTGACACCTGAAGAAGTCGCGCCATTTCATGACTACAAGGCCAAGGTGGATCCTCATGGGCACTTCAACCGGGGCAAACTGCTTCCTGGTGGGGACCTGACCCGTGCTTACACCCCCTCATTTAGCCTCATGGGATTTGAATCCCTGATCATGAAGCAGAGTGACATCGGCGCAATTGCAGACTCCGTCAAGTCATGTCTTCGTTGTGGAAAATGTAAGCCGGTGTGCTCCACCCATGTTCCCAAAGCCAATCTGCCCTACTCACCGAGAAACAAAATTCTGGCGACCTCCCTTCTGATCGAGGCTTTTCTTTACGAGGAACAAACGCGTCGGGGCGTCTCCATCACGCACTGGAAGGAATTCGAAGACGTTGCAGACCACTGCACGGTTTGCCACAAATGCTTCAACCCCTGTCGATATCGATTTTGGCGAAGTATCGATGAATATGCGCAACCTACTGCGCAAGATGGGCAAGCAAAGTTTTAACCCAACGAAAAGTGTCGCAATGCTCTTCCTCAATGCGACAGCCCCTGGCACCATCAAGTTCTTGCGCGCTGGCATGGTGGATTTTGGATATCGCGCCCAACGGATGGCTAGCCGCCTTTTGGCTCCCCTGGGCAAGGCTCAATCACAACACCCCCCTGCCTCTTTGGGACGACCGCCGATTCGTGAACAAGTCATCCACTTTGTGAACAAGAAAATGCCGGGCAAGCTCCCGAGCAAAACCGCGCGCGCCCTGCTGGACATTGAAGACAATCAAATCGTTCCGATCATTCGCGACCCCAAGGTCACCCGGGTTGAGACCGAGGCCGTTTTCTATTTTCCAGGCTGTGGCTCTGAGCGCCTCTTTTCGCAAGTTGGACTTGCAACCCAGGCGATGCTTTACCACGTGGGCGTCCAGACGGTTCTGCCCCCCGGCTATCTGTGCTGCGGCTATCCACAGCGTGCCGCAGGTCAGAACGACAAAGCGGAAAAAATTACGACGGACAATCGAGTCCTTTTCCATCGTGTTGCCAATACGTTGAACTATCTGGACATCAAAACCGTTGTGGTGAGCTGCGGTACGTGCCTAGATCAACTCTATGGCTATGAGTTCGACAAGATATTTCCCGGATGCCGCTTAATCGACATCCATGAGTACCTTCTTGAAAAAGGCGTTTCAATAGAAGGAATCAAAGGCACCCGGTATCTGTACCACGACCCCTGCCATAGCCCGCTGAAGGTCAGGGATCCCATGAAAACCGTGAACGCCCTAGTTCGACAGGATTCAGGTGCGCCGATCATGCGCTCCGATCGCTGCTGTGGTGAATCTGGAACCCTCGCGATCGCCCGCCCTGATATTTCAACTCAAGTACGTTTCCGAAAGCTCGAGGAGCTTGAGAAAAACCGGGAAAAATTGGATGTTAAGGACGATGAGGGAGGCCCAATCAAGGTGCTGACGTCCTGCCCCTCATGCCTTCAGGGCTTGAGCCGATACCGGGATGACATCAAGGAGCTTGATGCCGACTACATCGTTGTCGAAATGGCGCGAAACATTCTGGGCGAGCAATGGATGAAGAACTACATCGATAAGGCTTCGAACGGAGGTATCGAGCGCATTCTTGTCTGATCCAAGGAATTTTTCTTCGCTATTGGACCTTGGGAAGATGCTCTCGACAAATTTTGTCATGCTCAGCCGCCATAAGGGCCTCCTGAGTCAATCCGCAAGAAGCCTGCCCGTTACCGCCGTTGGTGTGGTAGCGGCAGGTCGCACAGACACCAAAGGTCTTCACGCCATTGACCTTTTGGAGCGAAGCCCAAAGCGTATTGAGCGCGACGTCGACCGCCTCGCGCTCAGCTCGACTCAGGTGTTCCAATGCAGAACTCAACGACTCGGGAGGAATCGCGCTGGATAGCGCCGCCTGCCCTTCCTGGGTTAGTTTTAGATGGACGACTCTGCGGTCTCTGGCATCCGCCGTCTTGGTCACCAGGCCATCCCCCTCGAGCACTGCGAGGGTTTGTGAAACCGTCCCCTTGGTCAACCCCAGAAACTCAGCGACCGCCATCGGAGTGTTGCTGTACTGATTACACCGACTCAGGTAATGGAGCGCCTCCATCTGCACGGGTTGTAGTCCTTTACTCAGACCGGATTTGCGGACACTCGATCGCATCAAGTTAGCAATCCGTTCCATTCGCTCGTACATCAGATTCGGCTTCATTCTAGTTATCCTTCTGTTCCGTCTCTTGCGGTCTCGCGCGTCTGGCGCCCTGTCTTCAAAATCAGACGGGGAAACCGGGACGTCGTGCTGACTATCCGAAGGGGTGATGAAGCAAGATTTGCGCCGTAATAAACTGCTTGCGGTTCAATTGGTTGAAGAACAGAAAATGCATCGGCCCACAAAAAACGCCCCGTAGTGGGGCGTTTTGCTATTTTTTGGTGCGATGGTTTACTTTTTTGAAGGCGCCTCTGGTGCGGGGCTCTTTACATCTGTGGGTTCGGCCGGTTGAGCTCGGTGCCCGTCGGTCGGTGCATTTTCGATCGCCTTACCCATACAGGTCATGATGTGATCGGTAATTCCCAAGGCCGCTTCACGCGCTCTCTGACGCGTTCCAAAGAGTCGCTCGAACTCATTGATCGAGGCCTCCGCATCTGCAGCAGATTTCACGTTGAAGAACTTCTCATAGGCCTTAAAGTATTCATCGCGACGGGGGTCGCCGGCAAATCCCGGAAGGCTGCTGGCAATCTCATCAATGACGCAATCTGCAACATCAGCCGGATCCAACTTATAGTCTTTCAGATCTTGATCCTCGCTGAAACGCTGGATCAGCACTTCCTTCAGGCCAGTCTTCTCCTTTTTCGCACAGGCAGATAGAACCAGCGCAGCCAGGAACAATACGATCAGCTTCTTCATTGACATCCCTTCGATTCAAAATTGACGATTATCGGCCCCTTGTCCATGCAAGGCTAGCCTTGGAGTAGTGTTTTCAATCTGGCAGGTGCGGAATGGCCTCGCCAGCCCTGCTCCCGCCACTCGCCTGAAGCAACTCAGCAACCTCCTTCGACTTTGAAAAGTCTGCCCCGAGACTGATGATGAAGGACGAGACTTCCTCAATTGTCATGGGCGACTTTCTGACCGTGGATTCATGAACGATCAGCGTAAATCCCGATGTCGGATTCGGCGATGTCGGAACATAAACCACCAACATGGCGCCCGTCCGATTGGTCACATAGGCGGGGACCCATAAACCCTGCCGAGGATATTCAATGAATACCGAATCGGTAATCTGCTTCTCATGCCCATCATGAAAAAGCCTGAGGAGCTTCTGAGAGACCCGATAAATGATGCCCAAAACCGGAATTCGGTTAATGATCTTTTCGAAAAAATAAAGGATATGAGCCTTATCCTGCTTGATCAGGTAGCCCACATAGATCACCAAGATGATCGAGCCTAAAAGAAGGATTCCTGGAAGGAGGATGCTTTCAAAACGCCCGTAAACCCCCACAAGCGACTCCCTGAGGAGGCTCTCGACCGTGAGAACGATCTGGGTAATGAGGAGAATTGGGAGCAAACCCAATGCACCGATCAGAAAATACTCAAAAATCAAATGCAGTCTGTTCTTCATTAAAGCCTCCGGGGCTTTCGTTAACCCTTTCTTCTCAGTCGACTTTGGATGGACTGTTTACAGGGCCGAGAGGGGCGCTATCATCCCCAATGCAGGTGCGGGCATTCTACGATCCTTGTGCCTTTTCACAAGTGCTTAAACTTGAGGCGTCCGAATGGAAAAATTCAGAATGTACTTGACGGGTATTTGCCCCTATTGCCACTTGGCCGAACGCTACCTCAAGTCTAGAGGTGTAAATGAAATCGAGAAAATTCGGGTTGACCAGAACCCCGAGGCACGGGACGAAATGATGCGAATCACAGGCCGGCGGACGGTCCCCCAAATCTTCGCGGGCGAGACCCATATTGGCGGTTATGATGACCTCGTAGCCTTGGATCGGGCGGGAGGACTGGCTGAACTCATCGCCGATGTTGAAAATTAGAGGAATTCAATCGCGAATATCGATGACCTTCCCTGAGTGGTCAAGCACAAAGAGACGGCTCTGGGTCGTCATTTTTCCCAAGACATTTTTAGACTTGTAAACGCAGCGAGCCTGGTATCCCTCCCTCGTCACTTCGACCTGACCCCACTCCAAAACCTCGATTGAAGCTGCATCATGCATGTGCTGCTTTAGGTAACGCTCCACCGGCTCCACCGCGCGATTCCAAGGATTGTTAAACACCGGATCACGCCCCTCAACCGCCAGCTTTGCTCCTGAAGATAAGGGCGTAACAGGAGTGGCAGGACTAGTACGGGAAGTCGCAGACTTAGGCAAAGTTTTTTCAGCGGGAAACGTCTGAGGAGGGGGCACAGACGGTGAAGAGACCTCGGCAATCTTCTGGGTGACCAGCGCTTTTGCCTGCTCACCAACCTCCGCGAAAACTTCAGCTGTAGGCCCCGCAGGCAACACCGCCCGATCCAGCACATGATGCTCAGCTTCCAACGCTTTCTCATCCAACCACTTCTTCAACTCAGCGAGCATCGCCTCAAAAGATAGCCCCTGAGGCTCCTCTAAAGCTTTAGCTGGAAGTTTAACGAAACTCCCTCGGTCTACCCCACTGCCCTGCCCCTTGATCCCTCCCGGGGATGCCTGCGGGGGTGAAGGCTTCGTCGAACCGTGGGGAATCAATTTCCCTGCTGCCACGACCAACAACACTAAAGCGATCAGTGTCCCGCAACCAAAATTCATGATTCCGTCAGTTCCCGATCACTGAGCCAAAGGGGTTTCTATTCCCCTGAATTTTGACAGGCAAGCAGCCAGCTCATTTTCGTCCAAGTGATCTCGCTCAACTTTGAGATAAGCAACACCATCCTCAGGAACTACCACCGCTTCAATCACCCCGGAGATCTTTGCCAATTCCATCGAAAAATCGGTCATCGCCTCGGCCGGAATATCCCGCACATTCTCAAGCCGACTGCTGAGATGCCGCGGCGGTCTCATACCCAAGGCCACAATGAACCACAACAATGCAACGACCCCGCAGTAGGTGAACACAGCATCATGTCCATATTGCCCAACCAGGAATCCTGCGCCAGTGCCTCCTGCAAAAGCACCCAGAAATTGAGCTGTCGAATAGATACCCATGGCTGTCCCTTTGAGATCGGGCGGAGCAATTTTGGAAATCATCGATGGAAGGGTGGCCTCCAGCAAATTGAAGCCGGTAAAAAAGAGATAGAGCAACGCAAAGACGCCCCAGAAGGTGTTACCAAAGCAGAGGAAACCCACCAGCGAAAGACCGACTAGAGCGATGAAGGAGACAAAAACCGGCTTCATCTTGCGTTTTTTTTCGGCCAGAATGACAAATGGCACCATGGTCAGAATGGCCAGCAGGAAGACGGGAAGGTAAAGATACCAGTGCTCTGAAGCTGGCATCTCAAGCCCATCTCGTATCAGAACTGGAACAACGACAAAGCTGGCCGTCAGCATGAGATGAAGGCAGAAAATACCGAAATCGAGCCTGAGCAGTTCACCATTTGCAAAAACCCGACGAATCCCTTGAGTCCGAAGTTGGGCATCGCCATGAAATGTCGAGACCTGTGGATTGGGTACCCAGAGGTGCAAAACCGCTAAGCTTGCGGCAGCGAGTCCGGTAATCAACCAGAAAAGCCCCTGCAGTCCGAGCCAGTTGGAGAGAATTGGGCCAGCCACAATTGAGATGGCAAATGAAATGCCAATACTGATTCCAATCATGGCCATTGCCTTGGTGCGATTCTCTTCACGGGTTAAATCAGCAGCCAAAGCCATTACAACGGCGGCGACAGCTCCCGCCCCCTGAAGACAACGCCCGGCAATAATGCCGTATATGGAGGGGGAGATTGCCGCGAGGATACTGCCAAGCACAAAAAGAATCAGACCCACTGTGATGACGGGCTTACGCCCCCAACGATCTGACCACATCCCAAATGGGATTTGAAAAACCGCCTGGGTCAGTCCATATGCACTAATGGCAAGCCCTACGAGGAAGGGCGATGCATCCGGCAGATCGCGAGCCAAGACAGAAAAGACCGGGAGAATGAGGAACATGCCGATCATCCTCAGCATGTAAATTGCCGCCAGCGAAAAACTGGCTCGGCGTTCCAGCGCGGTCATACCCGAAGCCTGATGGGACATAAATGCGTTATCTCTTGAAACTCAACCAGCGACTAAAACCCGCATACCAACAGGCACCCGGTTAAAAAGGGCCAGCATATCGGCGCTCTTCATCCGAACGCACCCATGTGAAAGTGGCTCGCCTGTAACCCCGTGATCGGGACTCCCGTGGACGTAAATATAACGCCAGGTGGTATCCACGGCACCATAGCGATTGAATCCAGGCTCCATGCCTCCCAACCAGAGAATCCGAGTCAAAATCCAGTCTCTGCCGGGGTACCGCACCTCTAGAGCATCTCCATAAACCTCGCCGGTCGGTCTGCGACCACGAAAAACCGCGTTCAAGGGTTGCCCCTCGCCAATCTTCGCCCGAATGCGATGCCATCCCCTCGGGGTCTGTTCACTTCCCCTGAGTTCACCCACCCCGTTTTTTGCCGTAGAGACTGGCCATGCATGCGTCACAGATCCTTTTTCGATCCATTCAAGCGACTGACGGGCGACGTCAACGTGAAGATAGGTCGATTCCGGAAGGGTTAGATTCACTGGTGACCTTTTTCAAAAAGGGCCAGCGATTCGACATGGGCAGTCTGGGGAAACATATCCATGACGCCGGCACCCTCCAAGCGATATCCATGGTCGTGCACCAGGACACCGGCATCGCGCGCGAGAGTTGAGGGGTTGCAGGAAACATAAACAATTCGGCTGGCGTTCCATCCAGGAATTCGCTCAAGGATCTCCAGGGCGCCGGCCCGAGAGGGATCGAGAAGAATCTTGTCGAAGTGTTGGTTCACCCAACATTCTCCATCAACGGGCTTACTGAGGTCGGCAACATGAAACGCCACATTCTGGAGTCCGTTCCGCTCTGCATTCAGTTGTGCCCGCTCAACCGCTTCGCCGCTCCCCTCTATACCAATCACCTTTGCTGCCTTCCGAGCCAAAGGAAGTGTGAAATTCCCAATTCCGCAAAAAAGATCAAGAATCACATCGGTTGGCTGGGGATCCAGAAGCTCCATGACCCGCGAAATCATCTTTTGATTGATGGCAGAGTTGACCTGTGTAAAGTCGGTTGCCTTGAAAATGAATCTCACCGAAGCATCAGGAATCTCATAGAAAAGATCAACGGGAACGTTGGTTTTAAGGGGGGCGACGGTATCGGGCCCACCCCGCTGGAGCAAGACCAGAAAGCCTTCCCTTTCTGCAAATTGGTTCAAGCGCTCAAGGTCCGATTGATTCAGATCTTCAAGAATACGAAAGACGAGTGCTACAGCCTGATCACTGCAGGCCACTTCGATCTGCGGCAACCGATCCCGAATACTCAGACCATGAACAAGGTCCGCGATGCTCGCCAACTTGGACCCGATCCTTGGATCAAGAACAGGACAGTGATCGATTTCCGCAATAAAGGGGCTAGAGCGCTCACGAAAACCGACAAGAACCTTTCCCTTTTTCGCGACATACTTAACCCCAAGCCGCGCCTTCTGCCGATAACCCCAGGAAGGGCCGATCAAGGGGTCAAAAAGAGCAAAGCCATCCAGTTTTCCGATCCTCTGAAACTGCTCGAGCAATAAGCCCTGCTTGAGTCGAATCTGCTCTGCATCCTGAACATGCTGAAAGCTACAACCGCCACATACGCCATAATGCGCGCAGGCTGGTTGCGCACGAGACGCGGCCCCGGTGTGCACCTCCAGTAACCGGCCCTCAGCAAAGTCGCGTCGAACTTCCGTATATTCGAACGTGATGTCCTCTCCGGGGAGTGTGCCATGGACAAAGATGGGCTTCCCATCGATTCGACCCACACCCCGCCCATCGTGCGTCATGGACTCGATTTCTACCCTGAAAGCCCCTTGCGGTGGGAGCGCCTTGCGACGACGACGTTGTGCCATGATTTGTTTCCAGGGCTATTCGGGAAAAACACCGGTGGAAAGATACCGATCACCGCGGTCACAGATAATCACCACGATGACGGCGTCGGTCACCAAAGCTGAGAGGTGCAAGGCAGCAGCCACGGCACCCCCAGAAGAAATACCGGCAAAAATACCTTCTTCGACAGCAAGCCTTCGGGTCATTTGTTCGGCCTCTGTCTGGGAAACATCCATGATGCGATCGATGCGATCAAAGTCACAGATTTTCGGTAGATATTCACGAGGCCATCGCCGTATCCCAGGGATTTTCGAATCCCCTTCGGGTTGAACTCCGATGATCTGGATCTTGGGACTCTGCTCTCTCAGGAAAGCCGAGGTGCCCATGATGGTCCCCGTAGTGCCCATGGAGCTGACAAAATGCGTGATCGTGCCAGACGTATCACGCCAAATTTCGGGCCCGGTTCCTTCATAATGTGCACGCGGGTTATCAGGGTTCGCGAATTGGTCCAGAATCCTGCCCTCGCCCCGGGCTTCCATGGTCCGGGCGAGATCAATGGCTGCCTCCATGCTGCCTTTGGCCGGCGTCAGGATGATCTCCGCCCCAAAAGCTTTCATCGATGCACGACGCTCTGCGCTCATATTTTCTGGCATGATGAGCGTCATCTTGTAGCCCATGACAGCCGCGGCCATAGCCAGAGCGATGCCGGTGTTGCCACTGGTCGCCTCGATCAAGCGGTCCCCTGGCTTGATCTCCCCGCGAGCCTCGGCACGTTCAATCATGCTCAACGCAGGCCGATCCTTGACGGATCCTGCGGGGTTATTGCCTTCAAGCTTGGCCAGAATCCGATTACTCGTCTTCCCTGGAAGACGCTGAAGGGCGACCAAAGGTGTGTTCCCTACACAGTCCTTTAGGGTTCTAAAAGGGCCTAGACTGGACATCAATCGATAATTCCCGAGCGTTGAAGTCAAGAAAGGGATAAAATTGCCGATTCTAGCACTTCCCCTCCCCCCATGAAGAAGCCAGAACTCTTATCTCCCGCAGGTACTCTGAAGAACATGCGCTATGCCTACGCATACGGCGCAGATGCTGTATATGCAGGGCTTCCACGCTACAGCCTTCGGGTACGCAACAATGATTTCCTGGAGGAGAACCTCGCCAAGGGAATTAAGGAGGCGCACGACCTTGGAAAGCTCTTTTTCCTAGCAA
>CAYQOJ010000130.1:0-9493 GCA_964419105.1 uncultured Methylococcus sp. | reverse complement strand
CGGCCGCTTTTTCTTTTACAAGCTGAACGTCAAAGGGTGCAATGGATCCCATTCTGAACATCGCCGTCCGCGCGGCCAGGGCTGCCGGAGACATCATTCTCCGCGCCATGGATCGTGTCGATCTCCTCAATATCACGCTCAAGAGCCGCAACGACTTTGTCAGTGAGGTCGACCGTCAGGCGGAGCAGGAAATTGTCGCGATCCTGCAAAAAGCCTACCCCTCGCATGCCATTGTCGGAGAGGAATATGGGGCCCAAGGGGCTGCTACCAGTGACTATACCTGGGTCATCGACCCACTGGATGGGACCACGAATTTCCTCCACGGATTCCCGCAATTTGCCGTTTCCATCGGCCTTTTCCATAAAGGCCGCATTGACCGCGGGGTCGTCTACGACCCTGTGAAGCAGGAGCTTTTCACCGCTCAGCGAGGGGCGGGCGCGTCCTTGAACAACCGGAGAATCCGGGTCACCAAGCAAAAAGGCTTAAGTGGCGCCCTCCTGGGAACGGGAATCCCGTTCAAGGACCAAAGCTATATTGATGCTTACCTTGCCATGCTCAAGAGTCTTCTGAAGGATGCGGCCGGCATCCGGAGAGCCGGCTCGGCGGCACTCGACCTCGCTTATGTAGCAGCGGGCCGCTTTGACGGCTTTTGGGAGATCGGCCTTAAACCCTGGGACATGGCCGCGGGCGTCCTGCTGGTGCAGGAAGCCGGTGGCATCGTGTCCGATCTGGAAGGGGGTGACCGCCACTTTGAAACCGGCGGCATTGTTTGCGCCAATCCCAAGCTTCACGGTCCCATGCTGGAACTCATCGCACCGCACCTGACGGAGGCCCTGAAATCTCAGGGGCGCTAAACGCCCGACGGTCCCTGCGAATCCAGCACCACCTCCAGTTTGGGGGTGCACGCCAGTTTCGAGCGAATTCCTCGCTCACGCAGGGACTTGAAGATCGCCAGAGGAAGATCCCGGCCGACCGTGGCCAGTTTGGAAGGCTCCCTCACAAAAACAATCCACTCCAGCTTCAAGGCCTCATCGTCCCAGCCGCGCACCCATAGTTCGGGCGCGCGTCCCTTGCGGATGTCCGGCATCGCGGCAGTGGATTCCTTGAGGACCGCCTCAACGGCGCTGATCGGCGCATCCGGATCCACGGTAAAACTGATAACCAGCCGTTCAGACTTATCGGCACGCGACTGATTGATCACGGTGCCTGAAACCAGGGTCGAATTGGGGATGAACACCCAGGCTTGCTCGCGGGTCTGGATCTGGGTTGCCCGAATGCTGATTTTTCGGACGGTTCCGACCAGATCGCCGATACGAACGAGGTCCCCGACCTTGACCGGGCGCTCAATGAGAAGAATCAGCCCGGAGACAAAGTTGTTGACGATGTTCTGAAGCCCGAACCCAAGGCCCACGGAGAGGGCACCTGCGATGATGGCGAGATTGGAGAGATCAATCCCCATCGTGGAGAGACCCAGCATGGCCGCCAGGATATAACCCAGATAACCGACCGCCGTGCGGATCGAGTGCCTTAAGCCCTCATCAAGCCGCGTCCTCGGAAAGGCGCGAAGTTCCAAAAATCGCTGGATACCGCGGGTTGCCGAAACCGTGATGCCGATAATCAAGAGCCCAAACGCCGTATTGGAGGGCGAGATGGTAAGGCCCCCGATCTTGAAGCCGGTCACAAGGCCTAGAAGGCGATTCATCAAGTCCCGGCGGTCCAGACTCCAGAGGAATAAGAGCGCGAGCAGCGCCATTACCAGCAACAGGCTTTTGAGACCCAATCGAAGCCAAAACGCCCGCGCCAGCCGCGCCGACTCCAAAGGGTCCAAGGATTCTGGTGGCGGGAGCTCATCCCCATCCTCGAGCACCTTGAGTCCAAGACCTGCAAGGCCCAGAAAACCGAGCGTGAGGAGGCCATGCAGCGCCAGAATCCGGGCCAGGCTCACAAAGCCGCCCAGCACCGTCACGGCGATGGAAACCGCGAGCACCAAAACCAGGCCCCGCATCAGGGGGAAAAGGGACGCTTGATCAGCCGCGGCGTTCCGAGGCCAGCACATTAGAAGTCCGGCGAGCAAAGACACGACCAGTAACGCCCGCGTGATGTGCGCACTCGCCAGGATTTCGAGCGCGGTATCCTCCTGACCCAGAATCCCATCGAGGAGCTGATCCAAGCCGAGAAGGATTGACAGGGCCATGAGGATGCGAAGCCAGGATCCCAAGCGGTCGCTCGCCTGCGAGAGATGGTTCTTCAGCGGCTCCAACCGACCGAACAGCGCGACAAAATCGGCCACCAAGAGCCCCAACAGCAGCGCCGGAAACCCCTCGGCCAGCGCCGCGAGGTCGGTGCTGGACAGCCCCGCCCTGTGGCTGAACAGCACATACAACATCCAGAGGGTGGTTGCGGGGATGACGCCGAGCGAGGCCGCATCCATCAGGGCACCCTGCAACAGGACCCCCACCCGCGCAGAGGGCGCATTGGACCCCATGGCACGCGCCTTTGCGGAAAGCCAGCGGCGGATGCCTACCGCCAGCGCGGGCGGGAGCACGAGGCCATAGAGAATCCATATCCAATCGGTGGAGAGGTCCCAGGCACTCTGGGTAACCCGAACCACAACCGCACGAAAGCGGTCCAGAAGATCAAGCCATTCCGGTCGGGACTTTTGCCACAGGGCAGCATCGAAGGGCGAAAACGACCGGGTCAAGACCCGCTCGGTAAACCTTCGCCGGCGCTCATTCTTGATCTCATTCAGGATGCGATCCAGCCGTCCCGCCAGAAGATCGCTCTCCTTGATGCCGGCATCCATGGCGGCCGCCTGTTCCTCCAACTCCTTTCGCCGGGCCGCCAACCCCTTGGCTTCCTTTGGGGCCCCGGCCTGGGGTGGAGGCCCCAAGGCCTCCAAATCTTTCTTGATTCGCTCTGACGCGGCAACGGCCACCTCCCGCTGCGATTTCAGGGTCCCTTCAAGCGGATCCAGACGGTCTCGCATCACTGTGAGGCCGACATCATCGGTGTCTTCTTCCTGAAGGGCCTTTTCGATCCCATCGAGCTGCTTGTCGAGGCCCTTGAGGCTTGGCAACGGATCAGCGGCGAAGACGCAGGGACCTAGAAGCCCCACGAGCAGCAGCGGAAGGATGACCCGGGTGAGGGTAAACAACATCTTGCGTTGATCCATCATGATGGGTTCGAAGAAATGTTTCACGTGTAACTTACCGGCAGTTCAAGGATGACGCGCGCGCCTTGCGGCACATTGCGATCCAGCCGCATCTGGCCCCCAAGCTCCCTGACAAAGCGCTGAACCATCGCAAGACCCAGCCCCGTCCCAGAGGCCTTTCCGGTGGAAAAGGGGCGTATCCCGTTTTTCAGCATCTCCTCGCTGAAGCCAGGACCGCTATCGACGATCTCGATCCGAACCCGTCCAATCGATTCGGATCGCACCTGGATTTCGATTTGGCCTCGGGCATCCCCAAGGGCCTCGGCGCTGTTGAGAATCAGATTGAGAAGACTCTGGCGAATGCGGCTTTCCGGCAAACGGCAGCGAATTTCCTCTGGCGCCTTCACCAAAAGCTCGATCTTGGGGTCAATTTGATAGCGCAAAAGGCCCACCAAATCCAAAACCAAGGTCGGTAAATTGAATTCAACCAGGGGCGCAGGGGTGTGCTTGCTCAGGTCCAAAAGCTCGTTCAGCAGGCGGCCCATGCGCTTGAGCTCTTCGATGATCAACGACATCCGGCGGCTCTTGTCCTCGTCGGCAAATTCGCTTCGAAGGTTCACGCAACTCATCTGGATCCCGGCAAGGGGGTTTCGAAGTTCATGGGCAATTCCAGCGGCCAACTCCCCGACCGCCGCAAGGCGTTCATTGCGGGCCAGTCCGGCCTGCTGTTCAAGGAGCGCCGAGGTTGCCGATCGGACGTCCCCCTCCAATGATTCAGCATAAAGCCGCTTGGTTTCCTCAAGCTCCGCCAGATGCTTCACCATGACGTTGTAACTTTTGAAGATCGGCAGAATCACCGGATCGATCTTCTGGATATCCATCGGCGAGTAATCGGCCTCGGCCAGACGCAAGAGCAGCTGCCGAAGATCATTAAGGGGCGCCAGGATGCGATAGCGCACAAACAAGGCCACCAGAACCAAGAGCACGAGAACGGTTGCAAACACCAGCACAATTTCCATACGGGTCGACTGACTGACGTCCTCAAGCAGGGCCTCGCGGTGAAGGGTTTCCGCATCCATGATGGCATTGGTGATGCTCAGTGCCCGGAGCAGCAACGCCTCACGCGCTTCATCACTCGCCCGCTTGTCAGTCAGCTCCCGAACCGTATCCCGAAGGCTGTGGAGCTTGGCCGGGGTTTCAGGGGCAACATGATGGTCGTTTTTGGCAAGATCGATGATCTCATGTGTCAGCCGCGCCAGTTGTTCGCCCCGGAGGTCCCGGTTCTCGGCCAGAAAGTAATCCGTCAGGGAGGCCTGGATGTCCGCTGCCACTGCCTGAATCCGGTGGGCATAAATGACATAGGCCCGCATCGTTTCCAGACGATCAAAATTGCGCCATATCATGCCCCCTAAGAGGCCCAGTACAATAACCAGGAGGACGGGCACAGCCCACCAGCGCAGCTGGCTAAAGTGACGGAGGGACGGTTTCACGCAGGGCTCCATTCGGATCTTGGCCTTATCATCGGTTTATCATGCCACACCCCTCACGGCGTCCACAGCTTCATGCACGCAGAAGAAGACGATTCCAAGCTTCGGGAGAAGGCCCTCGCCCTCCACGCCCAGAACCGACTGGATGAGGCCCTTTCCCTCTACCAAGCGCTTCTGATCCTCCATCCTGAGGAGGCGCTGCTGTGGGCCAGAGTGGCCGTCCTCCGGAGTCAGCAAGGATTTCTCAAGGCGGCCCTGGATCTTTATGCCCGATCGTTGGTGTTGTGTCCGAACCAGGCTCAAACCCGTTCCAATCTGGCCCGGGTCCATCTGGCCCTTGGCGACCGGATGCGAGCGGAAGTAGCCCTTAAAGAAGCGCTTAGCCTCGAACCCGGTGATTTTCCGATCGTTTTAAGTCTGGCACTTTTCACGCTCGATTTTGGCAATGCATTCGTGGGTGTCCGCATGCTGGAGGAGGCCATGCGGCTGGACCCTCTGCGCGTCGAGCCTTGGGCGCGCTTGGGCGAGTACTGGCTGAGTCGCGGTGATTTTGCACGGGCGCAAACCCTTCTTAGAGGGGCACTTCAGAAAGATCCCCTACAGGCACACGCCTCATTTCTTCTGGCTAATGCGCTTTTTTCAGACGGCGACCCCAAAGCAGCGCAGCTTTTCTATCAGCGCGCGCTGTCACTCGAGCCGGCTTGGCCGGATGCGCTGGGTAACCTCGGCTTGAGTCTCGATCGTTGCGCACGAATCGATGCGGCCTTCGACGTCCTTCAGCGGGCCGTCCAGCTCTCCCCTGAAGCACCCAGCCTTCAGAATAATTTCGGTTCTGTGGCCTATGCGAAGGGCCTTTACCACGATGCAGAACGCGCTTTTTCCAAGGCCATGGTGAACAGCCCCTCTTTCATGGAGGCCTGGCTCAACCGCGCCCGAAGCCGGCTTTGCCTGCAACACTTCGAAGCGGCCCTCATCGATGCCAGGGCCACTTTCGTGCTGGAGCCCGCATCAGCACCGGCGCTCGAAATCATGGCCCTTTGCCTGAACCAGCTTCGGGACTGGAAGGGATCCAGCGCTGTTTTTCTGCGTGCCATGGCCCTTTCGCCCGAGGATGCCGCCATCAGGGCCCGGTTTGGAAGTGTTCTTGATGAAATGCGTTTCAAGGAGGAGGCCCTGCGTCGGCTTAAAGAAAGCCTTTGTCTCGACCCGGCGCTGCCTCAAGCACTGATCGGCGTGAGTGCCGGATTTTGGCAGGCGCAGTCCTTCCAGAAAGCGATCTCTTTTGAAGCACGGGCAGTGGCCGTTGGTGATCAACTTCCCTTTGCCGAGGGGGAGCTGTTGCACCGCAAGATGCAGATCGCGCAGTGGCCGGGGTTTGAGGAGGGGCTTGAGCACCTCGCTCATCAGGTCATCATCGGTCTGCCCGCCATCGAACCCTTCTCTCTCCTCGCCCTCAAGGACGATCCTGAGCTGCAGCTTCGCTGTGCCGAGATTTATTGCAATCACCGCACATCCAAGGGTTTGGAAACGGCCCCACCTTCACCTCCTCAGGAGGACCGGATTCGGCTCGGGTATTTTTCCTCCGATTTCAGAGACCACCCTGTCGCCCATCTGATCGCAGGTCTTCTGGAGCGCCACGACCGCTCCCGATTTAAAGTCGTTGCTTTTTCCTATGGTGGAACGATCGACGATCCCTGGAGGCGACGCATTGAGGCGGCCGTGGATGATTTCCGGGAAGTCACCCTGATGTCCGATGAAGCCATCGCCGCCATAAGCCGTGCCATGGGTATCGACATCGCCATTGATTTGAACGGGCATACCCTGGGTGCCCGCCCCGGCATTTTTGCCTTGCGAGCGGCGCCGGTACAAACCCACTACATCGGCTATTTAGGGACCCTCGGTGCGCCTTGGATGGACTATCTGATTGCCGATCGCTGCGTGATCCCTGAAACGGAACGGCCGTATTACCGGGAAAAAATCATTGCCCTTCCGGTGTTTCAGGCCAATGAGAAGTATCAGCCCATTCATGCAGATGGCGCGCGGCGAGAGGCAGAGGGGCTTCCCGAGGATGCCTTTGTCTATTGTTGCTTCAACAATAATTTCAAGCTGACCCCAGCGGTCTTTTCTGCCTGGATCCGCATCTTGAAAGCGGTCCCTCAAAGTGTGGTCTGGCTCTATGCTTCAAATTCCCTCGTCGAGAATCACCTAAAGAGCGAGGCATGCAGACAGGGACTGGATGCCTCTCGATTGATCTTTGCCCGAAGACGCCCTCTGGAAGACCATCTCAAGCGACTGACGCTCGCCGACGTTTTTCTTGATACCCACCCCTACAACGCCGGCGCGACTGCCAGCAACGCCCTTCGGGCGGGCGTTCCCGTTTTGACCTATCTCGGCCGCTCGTTTGTCAGCCGGATGAGCGGCAGCCTGATTCAGGCGGCAGGGCTGGAGGCTCTGGTGGCCCGGGATCTCGAGGACTATGTGGAAAAGGCGATCGCCTTGGGCCACAACCCCTCGCAGCTGGAACGTCACAAGCACACCCTGCGGTCCGGGCTCTCCGGCTCTGACCTGTTTGACACAAGCGCGTTTGCCCGGCATCTGGAACAGGCATTCGATCGCATTCATGCCCGGCATTTAGCGGGGCTGCCACCTGAACATCTGGTCGTTGACAAGGCATCCGGATGAGGGATACCCCGCGAATCCGGCCCAAGGATTTTCTCCAGACTGAGGAGGGCCATCTGTTTGCGGTTCTGGACGGTGCTCCCGAACAGGATCGTCTTCCTGCGGTACTCCGCTATGTTCGTTCTGGCACGGGGTTTCAAAAAATCGCCTATGCGGAGGGTCTTCGATTCCTCAGGGAGAGGGCGCCGGATCTGGTCTACACCTCTGCCAGAATGCAAATCCAGATCGCAGGCGTCCCGCTTGGGAGAATCTACCGCCATCATTCCGCAACGCAGAGGGCTCACCACTCCTCTCAGTGGGCAGCGGGAGGTTCGGCACTGGAACGGAAGGCCTACCAGTGTCTGACGTACTTACTGCAGGGTACTGCGCCGGAGGAGCGGATCGGGATCACCGGGTCCCTGCTGATTGGCCTTCACCGCGAGACGTCCGACATCGACCTGGTGGTTTATGATCTGGCCACTTTCATGCGCCTTCAATCTCGCATCGAACACGGGGTCAGGACCGGCTTTTTTTCAGATCTTACGCTGTCTGACTGGCAGGACGCGTATGCCAGGAGGGACTGCGCGCTGTCTTTCGACGCTTATCTCTGGCACGAGCGTCGCAAATGGAACAAGGCGCTGATCGAGGGCACCAAATTCGACCTTAGCTTGGCCCCCTACCCCGCGGCTCCTCTTAGGGGCGGCTATGTCAAACAGGGTGTCCGCCGTCTCAAAGCCCGCGTGGTGAATGATGATCTGGCCTTCAGCTACCCGGCCTGTTTCCAGGTCGATGACCCCGAGGTCCACTCGCTCTGCGTCTTCACCCACACCTATGTGGGCCAGGCCCGGGCCGGGGAGTGGGTTGATGCACAAGGGATTCTGGAGACCGGACCCCAAGGGCAGGCGCGCCTGATCATCGGAACCTCAAGAGAGGCCAAGGGGGAGTGGCTTCGGGTGATCGCTGCAGAAGAGGTACCCGCATGACACACCTGAACGTGAGGGCAGTCATCTTTGACATGGATGGTCTGGTGCTTGACTCGGAATCTACCTACACCCGGGCCTGGCAGGAGGCCGCTCAGGGGCTAGGCTTTTCTCTCAGCGACGACTTCGTCGAAAGCCTTTTTGGCTGTCACGCCGATGAGGTGGCTCATCGGATTGCGCGGGCCTGTGGCCCGGGATTTAATGCAGCGCTGTTCTTTGCAAAAGCAGAGGCTCTCTGGTTCGAGGCCATCCAAACCTTGGGGATCCCAAAGATGCCCGGTGTGATGGCGTTTCTTGAGACCCTCAACACGATGGCGATTCCCTACGCGCTTGCCACCAACAGCGATCGCCCCTATGCCGATGCCTGCCTTCAGGCCGCAGGCCTTAGAAACGCATTTGCGCTGACCGTGACCCGCGATGAGGTCAGCGCCGGCAAGCCCGAACCTGATCTCTTTCTCGAAGCCGCCGCGCGGCTCGGTCGCCGCCCCTTTGAATGTCTGGTGCTGGAAGACTCAGGGACGGGGCTTGAAGCAGCGAGGCGTGCAGGCATTCCGGCCATCCTGATTCAGCGCAACGATACAATCCGCGCTACTCTCTCGCCGCTGGCCCATGCTGCCTTCAGGACGCTGGCTGATTTTCATGATCAGGCCATGTCTTCAGGTGGCCTTGTGTCCTTGCCCTCTTCCAACGGATAGCGTCATGCAATACCACGATCTTCGCGATTTTCTGTCCCACCTTGAAGCCCGGGGCGAACTCAAAAAAATCACCCAGGCCATCGATCCCAACCTCGAAATCACCGAAATCTGCGATCGGGTTCTCAAGCAACAGGGTCCGGCGCTGCTGTTTGAAAACCCCAAGGGATCCGAGATCGCCTTGCTAGGGAATCTCTTTGGAACGCCAGAACGGGTGGCCTTGGGGATGGGCCAGGAATCGGTGATGGCGCTTCGGGATGTCGGGCGGCTGCTAGCGTTTCTGAAGGAGCCGGAACCCCCCAAGGGGTTCCGCGACATCTTCGACAAATGGCCGATGTTCAAGCAGGTGCTGAACATGCCGTCGCGATCGGTTCGAAGCGCCCCCTGTCAGGAGGAGACCTTGGGTGGAAGCGAGATTGATCTGGGCCGCTACCCCATCCAGACCTGCTGGCCGGGAGATGCCGGACCGCTCATCACCTGGCCGCTGGTGATCACCCGGGGACCCCACAAGGAGCGGCAGAACTT
>CAYQOJ010000129.1:0-9520 GCA_964419105.1 uncultured Methylococcus sp. | reverse complement strand
AGCAGTGTGACGGTAGGGTTTGGTTGGGTTTGAGTTAACAGTTAACTGCCTCCCTTCAACGACGGGTTCGGCGACAGCCGCTGCTGCTCGGCGTCGAGCGGAAGTCCGTTCAATCTGGATGGCGAGCTCGTCGGGGGCGGTGAATGGGCGGCCAGCGCTGTGAGTTTGGTGGGTGCGCAGGCTGGGTTGGACACTGTTGTGTTGCAGAAGGAGCTGATGAGGCCGTTAATCATTGATGATTGCTGCAGGAAGCAGAAGCGAGCAAAGAAAAGTGAACCTTGAGGCTTGATTTTTATTAAAATGTTTTGAATTTTAAACTAAGAAATAATTACCATTATAAAAGATTTCCACATCATTAGTCGCAATGCAGATGATGGCACCCCCTCCTCCCCGCTACATTGGCATCCAAATTGCCGCAGCAGTGATATTTGCCTGCACTGTTATGAACCTCTCACTGTTTCTTAATTCCATAGAGGAGCTCTGGGCATCAAAGAAGTACCCAATGGGACCAAAGCGCAATGGGCAACGAGCAGGCCGCCTGCCAATTACCACTACTACTGCTATGGCTGCTGTTCACCAGAAAGTTTGTGTGCTGGTTCCAGGAGGAGGAGAAGATGATTCAGATGGGTTATTTTGGAATATTACGCTTTCAAGTCTGGCTGGTTCCATCACCAGCACCGGTACTTCTACTGCTGGGGAGATCCTTACTCCTGACTTCAGTTTTGGAGTGTACGTTTCTGTAAGCGGGAACAGCAGTCTGAACGAGTCATATGCTCAGCAGCGATGGATCAGGGCCAATCTTCTTTCTTCACTGCATTTTGTGCGCGCGAACAGTCAGAGTCTTTCAGTTTACCAAACCCTGATCAGCGCATCTACGCTGGATGGGTGCTCTTTTCTTTTTGTGGTAGACCAGAACACTGGATTCACCTCGCCAGACTGGGCCTCTTTCCTCGTCCATGCACTGCAGAGTCTCAGTCCACAGTATCTGGGCGTCGCAAGTCTCAGGGGGTGCAAAAACTGCATCTTTGTACACAGCGACACGCATCAGATGATATTCTCTCGTCTGCGCTATCCGCCTGATCGCTGTTGGTCGGAGTGGGTGCGCTTGGTGTACGGCTCTTGTCGCGTCGTCAGTGTGGATGCGAGGGGTGTCGTGGTTCGCGGCGATGGTGATGATAATTACAACCACTGCGCGACAAAAAATCAGTCTGCTCAATTTTCAGCCCTCGTTTCCCATGGTCGTCTGCACATCAGCAAAGTTCTTTCATTGGGTTTAGAGGGGTTCCGGGCCGCCCGGATGATGCTGACGACGAGGGCAGCACGTGTTGAATGATGATGCACAGGAGGGGTGTGGAGGAGGAAGGAGATGCGACGAGTAGCAGCAGCAACCGTCGTCGTCGGCATATGTGGTGGTGGACAGCCGAGCCACGGCACGCGCCTTGCGCTCAGTGTGCTGGGGAGGGAAGTGCTGCTAGTACTGGTACTAGTGCAACTACTAGCAGTGCCTTGATGACAAGAAGAGAGCTGCCTCCTTTTTTGGATCATACTGAGTTGGTTGGGGGGATGATGATGATGATTTCTGCCGTTGACGATGCCACTGAATAAATTATCATTTTCATTTCTCTGTCTCCTTCTTCATCTATGAGTCCAATCCCACAGTCTGGGGTCCTGAACTTCTCCATTCTTCTTCTTCTTATTTTTTTCATGTTTCGTTGGTAATGTTGTTGTGCAGGGAACGCTTGGCTTATGATCACCATTGCTTTTATGATTATGAATACCAGTATCAGTAATAGTGTGGGTATTCTGGACTGTTGCAGCTGTTTTTTCCTCTATAGCCCTGGTTTGCTTAGTGAGATCCACTACTCTAATGACAAGCTCCTTCCTTTTTTGGGTGATAGTCTGCCTCAATTCTTCAAGCTCTTCCTTCTCTTTCTGCAGCTCCCTTACTTTTTTCTTGTACAGAGACAAAAGCAGTTTTTCAGTGTTGTTTGGCATGGAGTCCCGTGGTGTGTATTTTAAATTAAAAATACAATTGTATTAAACTATAAGTTTTCTACTACCACATATGGCAGCGGTCCAGCTCAGCATCAGCGCAGTGCATCGCTGTGTGAACACGCTAAGTCTGGCCGTGGTGACTGCGCTCGGCGATGTTACAAAAAAATATTTTTCCCCGATAGAAAGTCTGTGTGTCGCTGGCCTCGCGTTCGTGCTGGTTCGGTTTGTTCTGGACGGAAAGTCGATCCACCTCCGACTGCTGAACAGGGTATGCCTTCTTTACTGCAACCAACAAGCGCGCATGCTGTTTGACGCGTATCAAAACTCGCTGATGGGCATGTTTTCCAACTTGATGCTGGCGGTAGCGCTGGCGATACTGCTCATGCTCATAGGAGACAACGGTCCTAGCGGGGATCTGCGTGGGATATTCGAGGGGATGCTCTACCTATATGGTGATGTCATGGACTTCACGTTCAAGTTTGGTGTGTTTAAGATAACACTGTGCGCGTTTATGGTTGGCTTCATCCTGGATAGTGTCGCTGAACCCACTGATCCAGTCTACCTTTTCTGCATCAGGATGTTCAAGATTATCAGCGCGAATCTGACCTCCGAGGGGGTGGACATACTGATCCAGTCGACGCCGCAGCTCGAGCTGTTTGAGTGCTTGGCATGCGTTGCGGTGCAGCGCTTGCTGTTGCCATCGATGGGTTCGTATTTTGTGTTTATGGCTGCAAGGAGGGTGTACTTACTGTTTCCTGACTTGGCCCCCTTGATGTTTCTGGCTGTTATGTGGTTGGAATTTCTCCCTATGGCCAGCAGAGGATGGGTGGGAGAGCTCTGCTGCATTTACGTGGTAACGTCCATCGCCACCTTCCTGCTGACTATCCCTATTGGGGGGGTGGTGGTGGTGTTGGTGCTTGCTCACTACATGGACTTTATTCTGACTCTGTGGACTGTGAATTGAGCAAACAGCTCAAACATTTTTGAAATTTTATACTTTAAAAATATTTTAAAGACCACTATAAATAAAAGTGGATGAGCAACACGCGCACAAAAGAAGAACATGACCAAGCGGAGTGCTGATGATCATCATTATTCCCTCCCAGACGCTCTTATCCACGCCAGTCATACTGCTGAAAAGACCTTAGTGGTAAATTTTGCCTGCTTTATTACGTGCCTTTCAAACAGCAGCGGGGCTCATCATCACACAGAGGGTGCTCCTACTACTACCCCCCTAGGGAATCTGATTGTTAAAATGCGCATCCCTGGATTTGAGTTGCCCTGCATTTCAGCCGCAGTGAACCGGAGTCAGGCGATTGAAATCTACATGGAGTGCGACGGCCTCCCGTTAACCAAGCTCTTGCGCGCCCTGGAGGAGGACATGAGCCTGTGCTGTGTTGCGATTTTCACGTTCGGATCCAAACCCATGATAAATGGTGCTCCGGACGCATTGGCGCGCATCCGATTCAGGGTTGAGCGCTGCGGGTTCACCCTGTACAGCAAAGGAACACCTACCGTGGGCGAGTCCCTCGATTTCGATATCAGGGATAGAATGCCAAACTGGGTCAGATTTACCGCGGATCAGATGGGGTTGATGCTCGCTTCAGATGGTTCCAGGCCGTGTGAGGTTGTGCAGTGGTGTGTTGTGCAGTGCTTTGGTGACACATCAAAACTGGAGAGCCAGTTGAAGGAGCTTCGAATCAGGACGGGTCCGTGCAGGCAATATTACATCAAGGGCTTGGAATGCATGCGCACACCCACGGCGGCCCGAATCTACCTGGAAATCGAGCCGGTCGTGAAGACTGTGCTGCTCCGCTGCTTGCTGGTTGAGCTCGGTGGTGGTAGTACTAGTACTGCTTCTGCGCCTATTGATGTAACAACACCAACGATGAAGGTGGAGATCATGACATTCCCTCAGAATCAACAGGCCAAGGCACTGGCGTATGTGTTTGACCTCGGAGGGGTGCTCATAGAGCAGGGCAACCTGTCGGAAGTTGCAGTGTGCAGGCCGAATTCTGCTCCGTGCGTCATTACGCGGTTTACCCAGCAGGACCTGGCAATCTGGGATTGTGTGGTGATTGAGCCCATGCCTGTGCATTGGTCCGTGAATGAGCGCGATGCTGAACTGGCTCAACTCAGGGCTGATGCTGTGGTGCTGCGCATGGAGAACTCTCTCCTCCGAAACGAATCCACCCATTACAGCCAGCAGTGTGGTCGGTTCCTCGTGGCGGTGGAGGAACTCAAGGCAGACCGTGACCAACTGCGCAAGGAGCTGGATTTTCGAAAATCACTGGAGGAGAAGGTGGAGGCTGGCAATGATAGCAGCAACCAACAACACTATGATGGATCATTAGTGGGTTGGCCTGAATGGGAGATGATGAGGTGTTCATTGGAGGACAGGGACAGGTGCATCATGCAACTGAAAGCACAGCTGGGCGAGGTGCATGATCAGATTCTGATGCTGCAGAGGGGTGAGCTGGTTGCGGATGACCTAGGCAGGTGGATATGTATTGGCGGGAATGACGTCCCTCTCTCTGCTCTGGGCCACAAGATCAAAGCGCTGGAGCAGAGACTTGAGTCTGAGTTTGAAGGGGGACTTGCTTACGATGAGGAACGCAACAAGTACGTGGAGACAGGGGGGAGGACGTGGACCAGGGTGCAGTGGCAGGCACGGGAACTGGCGATTTATAGGGCTGTGTACGGATCTATCACTACCAGGGATAGCTTCCACGAGTTGGACTTTGCTGTGAAAGAGGATGAGGCGAGGGGAGGAGGGGTGGCGCGCTGCGCTGGCAATGAGTGCAGCTGATGATTTGAAATAAATGATACTGTGGTGTGAATGGGACCCATGCGCATCACAACAATTCTTTGTGAATTGGTCACTGTGGTTTCCTTTCTCTGTATTGCTTCCTTTGTGTTGACGGAAATTATTCAATTTCTCCCTGGCTTGTTTTCACAGTGGTGCAGGACTTTTCTGGTGTGTGCTTTGATTCTCTGGTTGATTTTAGATAATCTAACACTGGCCATTGATCTCAGACGGGCTGTGGATGCCCAGCGCCAATTGAGTGATAAAGTGGTCATCTTGGAGCAGAAAGTTCTCTTCTTGGAAGGTGTAAGGGTGAAGGAGGAATCAGATCATTCTACAGCTACCGCTGATCATTGCTGCGATCGTGATAAGAACACAGATGTCGTTTTTAATAACGAGCATTTCGAACAGAAACAATCTTTGACACTTGAAATGCTGCATTGGAATTTGCTGTCAGCAAAGGCATGTGCCATGTACTACATTCGTCGCATTGGCTCCTTTTCTCGGCTTGGTTCGCAGAGAGGCTCCAAAAATCATTCGCGGAGTACCTCTACATCCCCTGTGTCCAATCGTCACTGCAGCAGCTACTATGCCCGCCGTCCAAGCATGCGCAGCCTGTCGCGCTGAAGATTTCTACGTGTATAAGAATTCACTGAAAGGTGTAGTATGATGATACAGCGTCCGTTTTGGTGGCATCCGCCAATGGCTCTTGATCTGGCAAGTCCAACCAGTGTGGATGGGGTACTCTGGGACTTCCCGCACGAGTCAAGACTGTATTGAAAAAAAAAATCTGAAACTACTACTGGCAGTGCTGTTGTTGTTGCCCCCCAGGGGTCGCTGTCTGGAGTGTGGTGATAAGGGCTGCCTGGGCGCTGATCAACTTGTCCTTGGCTTTGATTGCTGCAGCGTGTGATTCCATCATGCTTCGGATTATTCCGTCCTTGGCTTCCAGGGCTGCTGTGTGTGCTGCAGTGACGGATTCCATCATTTTTGAAAGTAATGCGTCTTTTGCTGGTGGTCTTTTGCTGCCCTGAGTACATTCTGTCTCGTCAATTCCTGATGTACTACTGTTGCTGCTATCATCACTGAGGGATTCCTCGTCACTGTCGCTGTTGTTTTTGGTTTTTTGCTGCTTTACTGCCACTGTTTCTTTCTTACTTTTTGGCTTGCTGGGAGCAGTAGTACTTTTCGAAGCTTTTCTTCCTCCCTTGAACATCACCGCGTCCCTGTAGATAGAGCGCGTGGGCTCCCGCTTCCTCTTGCCTTCGCTGCCGTGCACGTTGACGGCAAAATCGACATGCAGCTGTTTGCTCAGCCGTTTGAGTCCAGGGATGAGCAGCTGTGCCTCGTCTGCTGCAGGAGTGAGGATGCGCTTTCTCGGGGGGACGGTGCTCCTCATTCGCCATACTTCCAGCCGCTCATTGGATTTCTTCGGTTGCCCGGTTGACTCGTCAAAAATCTCTTCGGGCAATGGGGATCCAGCGATGCCAAGCAGGACCTTGTCCGGTAGCTCGTTTCCCAGCACGGGGAGGAAGCAGGAGGAGGTGTCCGCCGCTGGCTCCAGCGCTCCAAGAAGATGGGAGTCGAGTGCCTTAATGGCGCCTTCGAACTCGTCAAACGTTCGTCTCGCCTCGCCTTTGAGAACGTAGAGCCAGTTTTCGCCGTGCTTCTTTGCGATGACGGTCTCGGATCCCACGTACTGTCCGAAAAGCGACGGATTCACCCTGCTTCGAGTCAGGACGACGGCGACTGTCGATGTGGCGTTCTCTGAGGGCATGCTGGTACTAAAAAAAACGAATTTGGGGGTGATAAAAAAAGATCAGCACTTTCAGTGAACGGGAAGATAAATATGTATCCATCACCCATCACCTCAAATGATGCAAACCAAAATCACAGCTCACGTACTGCTCTGCGTGTTTGCGCTGCTGGTGTGTGCGGGACATATTGCAGTGATTCTCGTGCATTTCTTTGCGTTGGTTAGGGACAACCGGACCAATTATGTGTCTGACCTCTTGAATCACAACAAGCTGTACATGCATCTCATGACGTTTTTCGTGCTGCTCCAGCTCACAGCGTGCTTTGGCTTCGTCCGCCTTCACGCATATTTTTCCACCGCGACGCGCGTTGCAGCGGAATCCCTGTTTCTGTCCCTGTCGTGGATTGGCTGGTGCGTCCTGATCCTGCGTTTTGAGGATGGCGAACAGGTTTCCCGGTTGCACTTCCTGGGGGTGGGTCTGTTTGTGGGGGGTGGCGTCGTGTATTTCGCCTTTTTGATGTGGGAGCTGTATGCTGCGAACGAGAGGGAAGGCCTGAGCGGGGTGCTGGTTCTGCTCTACCTGGCATCGGTGGTGCTGGGCGCTCTCTTTATTTTCGGCTACTTTTCCGGCTGGGAATTGGCGTGGATTTGTGAGCACTGTGCGTTTGTTCTTTTTTCGTTGGCACACTCCTATTTGTTTTATCTGGATGGGTGTGGGGGGTATAATCGTATTCAAGAGGTGGACAGGTGGCGGTGTGTTTCAAAAGAGGGTAATGGGCTGTTGAATGGAATTAGAATAATGTGCTGAATTTCTAATCAGAACGCTGAGAATGGGCAGAAAGTCAGTAATATTTCCTTTTCAGTATATCTAGCACAGCTACAAATTTTGAAGCATGTCAGAAGAGGACAAAGAAAGTGATAGCTATGTTCATTTGCAATTAAACTTTAAGCTGCGTCAATGGGTTTATGATAAAGCTTTTAGCGACGGTACCTTTGCAGGCATATTTAAGCCTGATGTCTTGCATAACCACTACATAGTAATGGGACTATACTGTATTCGTTTTAACCTCGAAGCAAGAAGATTTATAGATGGGGTTAGACATTTATCCAGAATCCATATTCAGTTTGGGGGGTTGATCAGTACTTTTTTGGGGTTGCCAATTTTTGAGTTGAACTTGAATCTCATGAAAAGTGATTTAAAACAAAAGGAAGAATGGTCATTCAAAAATATTGCTAAAAACTGTGGTGAAACTGTGGTTAGAATAGGATTCGAGGCATTAGGCTGTGACGAATTCAATAAGGTGAATATATTCATGAAACTGCTCTATATCACGTATGATTTAAATCAATCTAAAAAAAAAGATAAACTGAACAGCTGGTCATTCAATTCGTCGGATTTATATAATATTTCAATATCAATAGGGTATAAACTGAAATCCTCTGGAAAGAAAATGCGTTCTGTTATTGATATTGAAGATTTTTTGAATAATGGGTATATGTGTGTCATTTCATTACATGGAAGAGATCAACGGCACACAGTGAGATTTGCAGGGAACTTCAGTGATGATCTCTTGGATTTGTTAGAGGATGCTATAAACAACGACTCCATGAAATCTTTGAAATCCATATTGAACTCATTGGACAAAATTGAGGCAAAAGTCAGCATTTTTTGATTCACAGTGGCAATTGATAATACAATCAGGTAGTTTCACCAATATGATCAACCAATGGAAAGGTGAATTTAATCATTCAATGCATAAGCAGCAGGTTGCAAATTCCAACTGCGACCCGACAAAGGTCTCTGCAGCGGCTTTGAAGCGCAGCTTGGTCGCCTGTGGCAGCGACTCCAGCGTGGCAGCGGGGGATGTTCCGCACTGTTCGAGCACAACCTGGACGGTGCTGACGAGTTCTTGAGCAGCGGCGATAACCGCTTCCATCTGGGGGGTGACTGTTTCTCTGTGCACCTCAGTCTGCGCGATGCCGAAGGCGATAATGAGGTGAGTGGCTTTGAGGGAACACCCGCTGTGTAGCAGCAGCGCTCTGAGAAAGGCACGGGCGGGGAGCATGACACTTGGCTTGCGGAAGTATTTCACTGCTTTGGTGAGTCTGGTGATCTGCCTGTCGGCGAGCTTGTGTAGTTTGAGGTTCGCGAAGTTGTGGATCAACACCATTGCAGTGTGTTTTGTTTGGGGCGAGAACGAGGGTTTTATTTAAAAATGATTACAGCAGGAATTATATAACCAGACCATGGTATAGTTTGTTTTTTTTTATATTTCAACAGATTATTTAAACTTTTCCACATCTGGATTTACGTGAATTGTACAAATTTTGTATTAAAGATCCTTACTTCAAGTTCTTCACACCACCACTACCATCAGATGCCCCCGCCTAGCAAACGCACGAAAAAGCAGCTCGCCGACCAGCAGCACGGCCGACCGCACACACTGACATACTGTGAGTTGGTGGAGACCGTAAAGAATCAAGAGCTGGAGGGCGGAGAGTGGTCTGATAAGCGCAATGGCTTTAGCATCGACATTGGGGTAAAGTCAGACGAGAGCGGGTTGCTGACGTACTGCACCAAGAACAAGCATCCTTTGACGGAGGAGTCAGTCGACCCGGGCAAATTTGTGGAAGCAGCTGTGGATCTGAAAACAAGGAATAACATGCTGAAGCATCTGGGCCATCGTAAGGTGTTCAGGGCCATGGACTGGTACATGCGCGAGAAGGTCCCGTACTTGGATCCGCGCAAGGTGGTGTACAATGGACGGCAGTGCATATTGCTCAGGGCCGAGTTTTGCATCCAGCGCAAGGGCTGCAGGAAGGGGTACGATGATCTTGCTGCCCTGATGTACGAGCAGTGCGCGACGGAGGACGGCAGGATAGATCTTGAGACCTACGACGTGAGTGTCATCATCTTCGACGCCGTCTTCGAATCGTACCCTGAGAAGGAGGATCCGCCGTAT
>CAYQOJ010000128.1:1645-9545 GCA_964419105.1 uncultured Methylococcus sp. | reverse complement strand
CCGAGATAGTCCCCGAATTTCCAGTAATTGAGGTTATGGCGACAACGGGAACCCGCTCGGGCATAGGCCGAGACCTCGTATTGCCGGAAGCCGGCGTTCCGAAGCCGGGATTGCCCAAGTTCCTGAATACGCCAGGTGTCCTCCTCCTCGGGGAGTATCGGTGGGTATTTGTGAAAGACCGTGTTGGGCTCAAGCGTCAATTGATAAAACGACAAGTGCGTTGGATCAAGATCAATGGCCGTCTCGATGTCATTGAGCGCGAGCGCCTCGTCCTGACCAGGAAGGCCAAACATAAGGTCCAGGTTGAACTCTGAAAACCCGGCGTCTTTCGCCATTTTCGCCGCGTTGATGGCTTCATGGCCATCATGGATGCGACCGATTTTTTTGAGGATGTCGTGATCGAAGCTCTGGATCCCGATCGAGAGCCGCGTCAGACCAATCTCCCGGTAACGGTTGAATTTGGAGGCTTCTGCAGTCCCAGGGTTGGCCTCGAGCGTGATCTCGGCGTCATGGGCTACGGGAACCCGGGATTGGACGCCCTTGAGTAAGGTCTCAAGGCTATCGGGGCTGAAGAGGCTGGGTGTGCCGCCGCCAATGAAAATGGTTTCGATTGTGCGTCCCTCGATGCCCCCCTTTTGCATGTCAAGGTCGAAAAGCAGGGCCTCGACATAGGCCCTCTCGGGGAGGGCTTCGGATTTCTCATGGGAGTTGAAATCGCAGTAAGGGCACTTTCTGACGCACCAAGGGATGTGAATGTAGAGGCTGAGAGGGATCAAGGGGGCGAGCATGTGCCTAGTCTAACCTGCGCGCGGGAATCGGGGCGAATGCCCTTTATGGTTTCGCCTCGAAAAAGACTTGGCCACAACGTATCGTAACGATACTATCTGTGCTGGCGTTTTCGATCCTAGGAGCCTAACCATGCTGAAGTGGAATCGTATCTTGAGTTCCCTCTCTTTCGCTATCCTCCCGCTCCCTCTGGGGGCCGAAGAAGGCAGTGGACTGAATCCCGCGGATACAGCATGGATCCTGACTTCTACGGGACTCGTTCTGTTCATGACGGTCCCGGGGCTTGCCCTTTTTTATGGCGGATTGGTTCGAACCAAGAATGTCCTTTCCGTGCTGGTGCAGTGCTTTGCCGTCACATCACTGATCTCGGTGCTCTGGATGATCGGAGGATATAGCCTCGCGTTGACGGGAAGTGATGATCTTCAGCCCTGGATTGGGGGGACTGAGCGGCTTTTTCTCAGGGGCTTGGATGCTCAGGCCTTGATTGGGAGTCTCCCGGAATCGGTTTTTTGCATGTATCACCTGAGTTTTGCTGTTTTCGCACCTGCGCTCATGATCGGTGGGGTTGTGGAGCGGATGCGCTTTTCATCGCTGCTGATCTTCACAGGGCTTTGGATGATGCTGGTCTATGTTCCGGTGTGTCACTGGATCTGGGGTGGAGGTTGGCTTTCCCAGATGGGTGCCGTTGATTTTGCCGGAGGTATCGTCGTGCATACGACCGCAGGGGCAGCAACGCTGACGGCCGCCTGGTTGCTCGGGCCAAGACGAGGTTACCCCGGAACCCTGGTCCCACCCCATAATCTGACCTTGACGGCCACGGGCGCCGGGATTCTCTGGGTTGGATGGCACGGCTTCAGTGCCGGAAGCGCCTTGATGGCGAATGGTGCTGCGGGTCTTGCGATGCTGACGACGCATATTGCCGCAACGGCTGGGGCCTTGGTCTGGATGGGCGTGGAATGGGTGCGATATGGTCGCCCGACGCTCCTTGGGATTGCCACGGGACTGATCGCAGGGCTGGGGATCGTTTCTCCGGTTGCAGGATTTATTGGACCGTTCGGTGCGTTGTTGCTGGGAGTTGTTGCGGGGACGGTGTGCTTTTTTGCGATCGGGGCCATCAAGCGGGGGCTGGGAATCGATGATGCGCTCGATGTTTTTCCTGTACATGGGATTGGCGGGATGATCGGGGCGCTCCTGCTCCCCCTGCTGAGCTTGTCGGTTATGGGGGGGACGGGGCTTCCTGGAGGACACACGCTCTTTGAGCAGACCGGAATTCAGGCGATTGCGGTTCTAGTGTCGGCGGGATGGAGTGTTCTGATCAGCTTCGGAGTCCTCAAGCTGATCGATGCCTCGACGGGGCTTCGGGTCTCCGCCGATGAAGAGACCGAAGGGCTGGATCTTTCCTCCCACAATGGGAAGGGTTATCACTTCTAATGCGGCCTAAGGGCAGGCGTAGGCCTTAAGTCGGGCTTCGCCGTTGAAGCTCCCTCCGGCAAAGAACTGGATGGAGCCCACATGCGTGGCCCCGAGGCTTTCTGCTTTTTTCTCCGCGTAGGTGCGGGCAATCGGTTGCCAATTCGGGTTTTTTCCATACCCTGAAGTTGCGCTGACATCCCCCAAGGGGCGGCAATGAGCGACTTCACTCTCAGGCACTTCGGGAAGTTTCGCAACGACCGCTGTTGCAAGCGTAAGCCCTGAAATGAGGCAGAGACAATGGAAAAGCATCCGCATGGGTATTGCTCCTGACAGAATGGATCTGCCCATAATGATCGACACGAAACTGTATGCCGGGAATCCTAAACAGTTCTGAGTCGAAATCAATACCTCATTCAGCTTGTCTGGTTGCCTCCTTTTTCGGGAAGCCTAGCGCATGAGATGGGTTCCAGCGCTTTCGATGACCTCACGATAGAAATGGGCGCTGTCCTTCAGCGTTCGGGTCTGCGTTTCAAAGTCGACGTGAATCAGGCCAAACCGTTTGGCATAGCCAAAAGCCCATTCAAAATTGTCCAAAAGAGACCAGGCAAAATAGCCTTTGAGTGGGGCCCCGGCCTCGAGAGCCTTGTGCGCGGCGATGAGGTGGCTTCTGAAATAGTTCATTCGGCGTTGGTCGGTGATACGACCTTCGGAATTCGGCCCATCGTCGAAGGCAGCACCATTTTCAGTAATGTAGAGCGGTATCTCGCCATACCGCGACTGAACCCAGAGGAGACATCGTGTCAGGCCCTCGGGGAAAATTTCCCAGCCCATGTCGGTCGTTTTTTCTGCCAAGGGCTCAACCCGATCGGTTCGAAAGGGCGCGCTCCGAGGGGCGTCCCGAACAACGGCGCGGCTGTAGTAATTGATGCCGAGAAAATCGATGGGCGTCTGGATCAGGCGAAAATCCGCTTCGGCAAACGGTGTGCTTGAGGCCCCCCAGATGTCCTCCAGTTCCTCTGGATAGTGGCCGAGAAAAAGGGGGTCCAGAAACTGTCGGTTCATCCAGGCATCGGCGCGACGCGTGGCGGCAAGATCCAACGCACTGTCGCTGGCCGGATCTTTGGGTTCAAGATTGACTACGATCCCAATTTCACCCTGGGCTTCCGCCCTGAAGGCCTGAACGGCCAGTCCATGGGCTCTGAGGATGTTATGGGTCGCCTCTCGGGCGGCGGCCATATTGGTGAGCCCCGGCGGGTGAGATCCTGCAACATATCCTTCGTGGACCATGACCCAGGGCTCATTGAAAGTCGACCAGTGGGAGACCCGTGTTCCGAGGTGCTGGAACACCACCTGCGCATAGTCGGCAAACCAGGGCGCAGAATCGCGCTCTTGCCATCCGCCCCGTTCGCTCAAGGCCAGGGGGTAGTCCCAGTGGTGGAGGGTCACATAGGGAGCGATGCCGGCGGTTTCCAAGGCATCCAGAAGGCGCTTGTAATAATCAAGGCCGGCGATATTGAGCGGTCCCCGGCCTTCGGGAAGAATCCGGGCCCAATTCAGGCTGAAACGATAGGCCTTGAGCCCGATCGCCTGCATCAGCTGGATATCTTCGGGATAGCGTCGGTAGTGGTCACAGGCCACATCGCCGTGATCGTTGTTGATGACCCGCCCAGGTTGATGGCAGAAGGCTTGCCAGTTCGATGGACCGGCGCCATCAGCGAGGGGGGAGCCTTCGATCTGGAATGCAGAAGTCGCTGCGCCCCAGACAAAATCCGCTGGAAAGAGGGTGGTGGCCATCGATCGTTCTCATCAAAATGAAGTGGCCCCATTATTACCAACTGACCTGCCGGGGAGAAGTCACTGGAGATGGTATGCTTCCTTTTATTTGTTTGGTCCCTGAGGCACTCCGTTGAGCCGAGCTGTTGTCGCTGCATTCCTTGGCGCCCTCTTGGTGTCGGGCTGTGCAACGGCGCCTCCAAGAAACCCATCAGATCTTTGCGATATTTTTCGGGAGAAGGACGATTGGTACGAGGGGGTGCTCGCGAGCGAAGCACGCTGGGATGTGCCGATCTCGGTTCAAATGGCCATCATCCGCCATGAATCGGCGTTTGTTTCCGATGCCAGACCGCCACGCACCTGGTTTTTATTCATCCCGACAGGCCGGGTATCCAGTGCCTATGGGTATTCGCAGGCACTGGATGGGACCTGGGAGCGTTACCTTCGGATGACGGGACGGTGGACCGCCAACCGCGATGATTTTGAGGATGCGGCCGACTTTGTCGGCTGGTATGTATGGCACACCTCCCGTGAATTGGGCATTCCGACCGATGATGCCTATCGGCACTACCTGGCCTATCACGAAGGGCCCTCGGGTTATGCGAGGGGAAGCTATCGGCAGAAAGCCTGGCTGATGGATGTCGCCAAAAATGTGGCCCGAACAGCCCGTCGCTACGATGGGCAACTGGCCGGTTGCCGACGCGAATTCGATGAAGATTATGCAAGAAACTGAAAACCCTGGCTCTGGTTCAGGGATCACGGCGTTCCACGCCACAACCCCTTTGGGGCTTGAGTTGCTGCTAGCCGATGAGCTCACTCAGTTGGGTGCAAGCGCAGTGGTTCCGGGACGCGCTGGGGTTGCTTTCGAAGGCCGACTGGAAACCGCTTACCGGGCCTGCCTCTGGAGCCGATTGGCGAACCGGATCCTGTGGCCGCTTGCGCGTTTTCCTGCGGCAACCATCGAACAACTCTACGCAGGGGTTCGCGGCGTCGAGTGGTCACACTATCTCGATACGGATACCGTAATCGCGGTGGACTTTGCCTCCAGTCGATCGGCCATCACCCATACCCTGTTCGGGGCTCAAAAGGTCAAGGACGCGGTGGTCGACTATTTCATGGATCTGAGTGGCAAGCGCCCTTCGGTCGATCTTTCCAATCCCGACCTTCGGATCAACCTCTACCTGGATCGGGATCAGGCGACCTTGAGCCTTGATCTTTCCGGAGACAGTCTCCACCGCAGGGGCTATCGACTGGAGGGAGGAAAGGCGCCTCTCAAGGAAAACCTGGCGGCCGCTATTCTCATCCGTGCCGGCTGGCCCGAGATTGCCAGGGCTGGAGGGTCGTTTCTCGACCCATTGTGTGGATCAGGGACGCTCCCGATTGAGGCGGCCCTGATGGCCTCTGATACGGCGCCCGGGCTTCTTCGCTCCTGGTTTGGCTTCATGGCGATGCCGGATCATGATCCGAATCTGTGGCTCAACCTTCGGGACGAGGCGCAGCAACGCAGTCAAAAGGGGCGGGAGTCGATGCCGTTGATTCGAGGGTCGGATATCGATCGGCGAGCGCTATCTGTTGCTAAGGCGAATCTCGAGCGTTCGGGCTTTGCCGATCAGGTCATCTTGACCCTGGGCTCCGTGGCCGATGCGCGGCCTGAGGGGCCCAAAGGGTTGGTCGTGACCAATCCACCCTACGGCGAGCGCCTCGGCGATGAAGAATCGCTGGTGCCCCTGTATCGCGTGCTTGGAGATACGCTGAGGACTCACTTTGAGGGATACCGGGCGAGTCTGTTCACGGCGAACCCTGAGCTCGCGTTTAAACTGGGGATCCGAGCCCGCAAGCAGTACGCCCTTTACAACGGCAGCTTGCCTTGCAAGTTACTCAACTTCGAAATCAGCACAGAGCGCCATTTTACGCCGGCCGAGGGAGGTCCTTTGTCGCCGGAGGAGCGCGAGCAGCGAAAGTGGCTCCGAAAGCTTCGCGAAGTGGATTTGACCTCAGGTGGCGCCGAGATGGTTGCCAATCGGCTGCGCAAAAACCTGCGTAATCTTGGCCGCTGGGCGCGACAGAACGACATCAGCTGCTACCGTCTCTACGACGCGGATCTTCCTGAATATGCCATGGCGGTGGATCTTTATGCCTGTGAAGGCGTGCTCAGAGCCCATGTCCAGGAGTATGAAGCCCCTTCGACGGTGGACCCTTCGCGAGCCGAGCAACGGCTTATTGAGTTTATGGCGGCCTTGCCGGCCGTTCTTGAGATTCCACCGGAACAGGTCATTCTCAAGGTAAGAAAACGTCAGAAGGGACTGAACCAGTACGAAAAGCAGTCAGAGAAGGGCCATTTTCGGGCGGTTCAGGAAGCGGGGCTTAAATTTCGGGTCAATCTCGAAGACTACCTTGATACCGGTCTATTTCTTGATCATCGCATCACTCGTCAACTGATTGGGGCGATGGCCGCGAAGAAGCGGTTTCTCAATCTCTTCGCGTATACGGGCTCTGCAACGGTGCATGCGGCGGCCGGTGGAGCGACTTCAACGCTGAGCGTTGATCTTTCAAATACTTACCTGGATTGGGCCGAGGCCAACATGGCACTGAACGGCTTTACCGGGGATTCGCATCGCTATCTTCGTGCCGATTGCCTTGCCTGGTTGGATCAGGCCGCCAAGGAGCCCGCACGTTTTGACTTGATCTTTCTTGATCCGCCGACGTTCTCGACCTCCAAGCGGATGGCTGGAACACTCGATGTCCAGCGCGATCATGTCGGAATGATTCGTGCGGCTATGGCTCTTTTGGCTCCGGGCGGAAGCCTCGTGTTTACGACCAATCAGCGTAAGTTCAAGCTGGATCGAGCGGCGCTTGAGGATCTTGCGATCGAGGATATCAGCGCAAAAACCCTTCCCAAGGATTTCGAGAGAAATCCGAGGATTCACATGGGTTGGATTCTTCGTCTTGAAGCGGCTTGAGGAGAGCTCTGAGCATGGCGGAATTGACCCGCAAGCGGGTGATTGTGACGGGGCGGGTGCAGGGTGTTTTCTTTCGTGAATCGACTCGAAAGAAGGCCGAGGAACTGGGGCTTTCAGGCTGGGTCAGAAATCTTGAGGACGGCGGGGTGGAATGGGTCGCCGAGGGGCCGCCAGCGTCGGTTGAGTCTCTGGTTCGCTGGTGTCGGGCGGGCGGCCCCCTTTTGGCTCGAGTGGAGCGGGGCGATCTCCTTGCGCCACCCGAGGGTGCCCTGGAAGCCGGTTTTCTGGTTTTGCGCTAGCCCGCGAGAATTCGGCTCACCCTTGCAAGGTCCTCAGGGGTATCGACCCCGGCATGTGGGGGCTGCGCCACGGTCATGACCTTGATCTTTTCCCCTTCCCAAAGCATGCGCAACTGTTCGAGCGCTTCGATCTGTTCCAGTTCGGATTGGGGCCAACGCACATAACGGCGCAAAAAACCGGCGCGGTAGGCGTAAATCCCGATGTGCCGCAGCCAAGTACCGCTGGGTGGCAACGTCTCTTTGGCCTCCTTAAACTGATCCCGGTGCCAGGGAATCGGCGCACGGCTAAAGTAGAGTGCGTGTCCGCTTCGGTTGGTGACGACCTTGACCGCATTGGGATCAAAGATTTCCTGAGGCTCCCTGATGGGCGCGGCGAGGGTTGCAACGCTGGCCTCCCGATCTTCGTTCAGAGCCTCTGCCAGTTGCCGAATGAGCAGCGGCTGCATCAAGGGCTCATCGCCCTGAAGGTTGACGACGAGCGTGTCATCCGGCCAGTTCTCGATTTCTGCGACTTCCGTAATCCGGTCGGTCCCGCTGGCATGATCTTGACGCGTCATCAGGGCCTTGACCTTTAATCCTTCGACAGCCGCCACGATCCGGGCATCATCGGTCGCAACGAAAACCTCGCCTCCCGCTTCAAGCGCCCGCTCGCAGACATGCACAATCATG
>CAYQOJ010000128.1:0-1635 GCA_964419105.1 uncultured Methylococcus sp. | reverse complement strand
GGTTTGCCTGCGATCTCCAATAGGGGCTTACCCGGCAATCGGCTGGATCCGAGGCGAGCAGGGATGACGGTCTTGAATGGAATCACGTTTATTCGACCAGGGCCGTCTTTTTGGGAAGCGCATCGTATTCTTCAAGGCTAATGCGCCGGGCCTCGACTTCCAGCATGACAGGGATCCCGTCACGAACCGGAAATGCCAGCTTATCAGCGCGGCAAACCAGTTCCTCTTGGGCTTCGAGAAAGACGAGATCGGCCTTGCAGATCGGGCAGACCAGGATTTCCAGTAATTTCTTGTCCATGGATTCCTCTGTAATCAATTAGGGTCGAGATGGTGGGGAGATCGTAGCAAAGCTGATTCGTTGGAAGCCCAGTTGCTCCAGGGCTTCCAACGCCGCCACTAGGGCTTGGTGCCGAGAGTTGCGGTCAGCCTCAATGAGGACCAAAGGATCTTTCTGGTCACCCGCTGCCGTTTTGATCGCTGCCTTGAGGTCTTCCGTCGTCCCGTTGAGTGCAGGGCGGCCCGCGATGACGTGTCGTCCCTCGGCATCAATCAAGATCGATAGGGGTTTCTCGGGGGAAAGGGGGGCTTGGGCGCCCGCCTCGGGAAGGCGGATTTCGATCCCTTTGTGCTGGGCAAAGGTGGTGGTCATCACCAGGAAAATCAGCAGGATGATGAGGACGTCGATCAACGGAATGAGGTTGAGTTCTGGCTCATCCCGATCATGGGGCCTGAAGTTCATGGCGTGGGCTCGGGATCGCCTTTTGAATCCAAGCTTTCGATCAACTGCACCGCCTCTTCCTCCATTCGGACAGTCAGCTCCGTGATTCGACCCCGGAAATAGCGGTAGAAAATCAGACTGGGTATGGCGACCGCAAGTCCCGCGGCAGTAGACATCAGAATTTCGGAAATTCCCCCTGCGAGAAGCGCTGGGTTCTGAATCGCGCCTTGAGCACCGGCACTCGAAAATGAGGAGAACACAGTCATCATGCCAAGGACGCTTCCGAGGAGCCCAAGGTAGGGTGAAACCGATGCAATCGTTCCAAGGGTATTGAGGTAGCGCTCAAGCGCATGGACGACCTGACGTCCGGCATGCTCGACGGCATCCCGCATGGGTTCGCGTCCCTGTGCCCGTGTCGCGAGTGCGGCAGCCAGAATAGCACCCAAGGGGGAGCCGATTCTGAGTGATCGTAGGGTCCTGCTGTCGATCCGTCCTTCCCGGTGGAGGCGGTAGACTTCAGGAATCAAATCGGCCGGCATGACCTGTTGGGTTCGAAGCGCCCAGAACCGCTCCAGCACAATCGCCATGGAAACAATCGAACAGATGACGAGGGGCGCCATCATCCAGCCGCCTAGCTTGAAGATCTCGATCACGGTGCGCGTGCTTATCCTAAGAGGGGTCAATAGCCCTGCTACAGGGCGTCAGCTTGACCTTCATTCTATCACTCGCCCGAGTTCAGGGGGCTCGCCCTAACGGTGGATTCCCGGTTCGACTACAATACGAAAGTCCCCTCTCACCGAGATTCATCCGGTTTTTTTCATGTTTTCACTTCGACTCAAAGACCAGGCATTGTGCCTTTTGGTCCTGATGCTGGCCCTTCCCTTTGCCGGATGTGGTCAAAAAGGGCCACTCTACAT
>CAYQOJ010000127.1:0-9608 GCA_964419105.1 uncultured Methylococcus sp. | reverse complement strand
CCCTTTCCGATCAATTCGGTCGCCTTGGAGAATTGCGGCAGCGTTTGCTGTTCGTGATCGGCGCGCTGTTTGTTTATCGCGTGGGTGCACATATTCCTATTCCTGGAATTGATCCGCGCGCACTGGCAAGCATGTTCGCCGATAAAGGCGGTATCCTGGATATGGTCAACATGTTCTCAGGTGGTTCGCTGAAGCGGCTCAGTATTTTTGCTCTGGGCATCATGCCCTACATTTCTGCCTCCATCATTCTGCAGTTGATGGCCGGTGTTATTCCCCAGCTTGAGCAGATCAAGAAAGAGGGTGAATCCGGTCGAAAAAAGATCAATCAATGGACGCGATACGCAACTGTCTTCCTTGCCAGCTTTCAGGCGGTAGGGATCGGCATGGCACTGCAGGGGCAGTCTGCAGGCGGTGCACCTGTGGTCATCAACCCTGGTTTCCAGTTCGTATTTGTTTGCGCGGTTTCTCTGGTTTGTGGCACTGTCTTCCTGATGTGGTTGGGTGAGCAGATCACAGAGCGAGGTATCGGAAATGGTATTTCGATCATTATCTTTTCAGGTATTGTCGCAGGTTTACCGCAGGCGGTAGGCGGCACTCTCGAGCTGGCTCGCACGGGTGAGCTAAGTACCTTCAGCATTATCGCTCTCTTTGGGATTGCGGTTGGCGTCACGGCCTTGGTGGTCTTTGTTGAAAGAGGCCAGCGACGGATTGTTATTAATTACGCCAAGCGTCAGGAAGGCCGCAAGATGTATGCGGCGCATAAGAGCTTCCTCCCGTTGAAGCTCAATATGTCCGGTGTCATTCCGCCCATCTTTGCTTCTAGCATCATCCTTTTCCCTGCAACCATTGCTGGTTGGTTCAGTAATGCGGAAGGGATGGGGTGGCTTCAGGACGTCGCGACAACTTTGTCTCCCGGTCAGCCGATTTATGTGTTATTCTATGCGGCTGCCATCATCTTCTTCTGTTTCTTCTACGCGGCGCTCGTTTTCAATTCGAACGAAACTGCGGAAAACTTGAAGAAGTCTGGCGCAATTATCCCGGGAGTACGTCCTGGGCAGCAGACAGCACAGTACATCGACAGCGTCATGACTCGTCTGACGTTGGTGGGCTCCTTCTACATCACGGCTGTGTGCCTGTTGCCGGAGTTCCTGATCCTTTACTGGAACGTTCCGTTCTATTTCGGCGGTACGTCCCTGTTGATTATTGTGGTGGTGGTCATGGACTTCATGTCCCAGGTGCAAACCTATGTGATCTCTCACCAGTACGAAGGTTTGCTTAAAAAAAGTAACATCAAGTTGGGTTGATCCAGCTTGAAGAATTAGGGGATTACCGTGAAAGTTCGTGCATCAGTCAAGAAGATCTGCAGAAATTGCAAGGTTCTCAAGCGCAATGGCATCGTTCGGATCATCTGCAAGGATGCGCGCCACAAGCAGCGCCAGGGTTAAGGGGTCCGAGACCACTTTCCGTTGCCTGGTAACAAATTAAATACCCGGAGTTGGAGACTAAGTAGATGGCCCGTATCGCTGGCGTAAACATACCGGATCATAAGCATCTGGTGATTTCACTCACCGCAATCTATGGCATTGGGCGTACCCGTGCCAAAGAAATTTGCCAGAAGCTGGCTCTTGATCCCGCCGCAAAGGTCAAAAGTCTTGATGAAGCAGATGTTGAGCGTATCCGTGAGGAAGTCGCTAAGTTTACGGTCGAGGGTGATCTCCGTCGTGAAACTGCAATGAACATCAAGCGTTTGATGGATCTGGGTTGCTATCGTGGTATTCGTCACCGTCGCGGTCTTCCGCTCCGTGGTCAGCGTACCCGCACCAATGCTCGTACGCGTAAGGGTCCTCGTCGTCCCGTCCGTAAGTAATTTTTTGAATTTCACTCATTAGGTAAGGTACGATGGCAGGTCCAGGTCGCCCCACTAAGAAGATCAAGCGTGATGTGTCTGACGGTATCGTCCACATCAATGCTACGTTCAACAACACGATCATCACCATTACGGATCGCAAAGGTAATGCACTGGCCTGGGCCACTGCAGGTGCTTCTGGGTTCCGTGGATCGCGCAAGAGCACACCCTTCGCTGCACAGGTTGCCGCTGAAAAGGTTGGCAACATTGTGAAGGAATATGGCGTTCGTAATCTGGATGTCGTCATCAAGGGTCCCGGCCCGGGTCGCGAGTCTGCCGTACGTTCATTGAATAATCTTGGCTTCAAGATCACCAACATCGTTGACGGAACTCCGATTCCGCACAACGGTTGCCGGCCGCCTAAGAAGCGCCGCGTTTAATTTCGAGGTTTCAAAATGGCAAGATATCTTGGCCCCAAGTGCAAGCTCAGCCGTCGCGAAGGCACTGATCTTTTCCTGAAGTCACGCGGCAAGTCCCTTGAGGGCAAATGCAAGCTTGATCAACAGCCTGGACAACATGGAACCAAGCGTCCACGTATGTCCGACTATGCGACTCAGCTTCGCGAGAAGCAGAAGCTCCGTCGTATTTATGGTGTACTGGAAAAACAGTTCCGTAACTACTATAAGGCTGCTGCACAGCAGAAGGGTTCTACCGGTCAAAACCTGTTGAACTTCCTGGAAGGCCGTCTGGATAACGTTGTTTATCGCATGGGCTTTGCGGCAACCCGCGCTGAAGCACGCCAGTTGGTCAGCCACAAGGCGATCCAGGTGAATGGTCGTGTTCTCAACATCCCTTCTTACCAGCTTAAGACGGGCGATGTGGTTTCTGTTCGTGAAAAGTCAAAGACACAGCTTCGCATCAAAGACGCATTGGGTGTGGCCGAACAATATGGCTTCCCGGTCTGGCTGGATGTCGACTCTCAGAAAATGCAGGGAGTCTACAAGTCTTCTCCGGACCGCTCAGAACTGGGTTCCGAGATCAATGAACAGCTGGTTGTCGAACTTTACTCTAAGTAATTGACGCTAATGCAAAGTTATCTGGCCAACCTGATTAAGCCGCGCCTTGTCGACGTAACCCCGGTTACCAAGAACAATGCCCGGATCGTAATTGAGCCCCTGGAGCGTGGTTACGGCCACACTCTGGGTAACGCGCTACGCCGTGTGCTTCTTTCTTCAATCCCTGGCTGTGCAGTGACATCTGTCAGCATTCAGGGGGTTGATCATGAATACTCGTCTATCGACGGTGTTCGCGAAGATGTTCTCGATATCTTGCTGAACCTCAAGAACCTTTCCATCAAGGTTCATGAAGGCAACGAAACCACGCTTCATTTGAAGCGAAAGGGTCCGGGCAAGGTGACTGCAGCAGACATCACCAGCAGCCACGTTGCTGAAGTCGTTAACCCTGATCTTGAAATCGCGAATCTCACGGATACTGCAGAGCTGGATATTACACTCCATGTTCAGCGTGGGCGTGGCTATCAACCGGTTTCGACCCGACTGCCTCATGCAGACAATGTCGATGTTGGATCACTCCAACTAGACGCTTCTTTCAGCCCGATCAAGCGTGTTTCATACATCGTTGAAAGCGCTCGTGTTGAACAGCGTACCGACCTTGATAAGTTGGTTATCGAAATTGAGACTAATGGCACGGTTGAACCCGAAGAAGCGGTTCGCCAAGCGGCTGCAATTTTGAATGATCACCTTTCTGTGTTTATCGCACTGAAGGGAGAAGATGGTCCCGGTATTACTGAAGACCGTCCTGATTTCGATCCGTTGTTGATGCGTCCTGTAGATGATCTTGAGCTGACGGTTCGCTCTGCAAACTGCCTCAAGGCTGAAAACATCTTCTACATCGGTGATCTGATCCTTCGGACTGAGAATGATCTTCTTAAAACGCCAAATCTCGGCAAGAAGTCGCTCACCGAAATCAAGGACATCCTGGCTACCAAGGGTCTTTCCCTTGGCATGCGTCTGGAAAATTGGCCCCCCGAGAGTCTCAAGCGTGATAACGGCTGAGACCTGACCCTAGAGCAGAACTATGAGACACCGTAAGTCAGGACGTAAGTTCAATATCAACAGCAGCCATCGTGCGGCGCTGTTCCGTAATCTCACGAATGCGCTCATTCACAATGAGATTATCAAGACCACTCTTCCCAAGGCGAAGGAAATGCGCCGATTTGCAGAGCCGTTGATCACGCTCTCAAAGGAAGACAGCGTTGCGGCGCGCCGTTTGGCGTTTGCTCGTACCCGCGACCGCGAAGTAGTCACTAAGCTGTTTGAGCAGCTTGGACCCCGCTACAAGGCGCGTCCCGGTGGTTATTTGCGAATCCTGAAGTGTGGTCTTCGTGCAGGTGACTCTGCACCGATGGCCTACGTTGAACTGGTTGATCGTCCGGAATAAATTCCGAACGATAAGCCCCAAAACACCCTGCCTTGAGCAGGGTTTTTTGTATCTCAGTCTCTTTGCTTCCCATCAACCCCATGAAATCTTCCTTTCAATCGCGGTTACAGATGGATCGCCCCTTGGTGATGGGGATCCTGAATGTCACACCCGATAGTTTCTCTGATGGTGGCGCTCATCTGGATTCCATTGTTGCCCGAGATCGTGCAATGACCATGGTGGGGGAGGGTGCTGATCTGATAGATATCGGTGGGGAGTCCACGCGTCCCGGATCAGTGCCCGTCTCGCCCGTTGAGCAATGTAGAAGGGTCCTGCCTGTCATTGATGCGCTTTTATCGAATTCTGCAGTCGACTCTCGACCCTTTGTCAGCATCGACACGAGCTCTTCTCGTGTGGCTCGTGAGTCGCTCGCGCGCGGGGTAGTCCTTGTTAATGACGTCACTGCAGGATCAGCGGATCCCCGCATGTTTGAAGTGGTTGCTGAATACGAGGCCCATATGGTGCTCATGCATATGCAGGGTACGCCCCTAACAATGCAGGATTCGCCGCAATATGGTCATGTTGTTGATGAGGTGGCTGAGTTCCTATTGTCCAGAGCTGAGGCTGCGATTGCAGCAGGGGTTGCTAGGGAGCGTCTGATTCTCGATCCCGGGATTGGATTTGGTAAGAGTCGGGAGCACAATCTTGAGCTCTTGAGGCATTTGGACCAATTCTGTGTCCTCGGTTTCCCGATCCTTTTGGGGTGCAGCAGGAAGCGTTTCATGGGCAGTCTTTGTGAAGAGACAAATCCCACGGCTTTAGTCGGGGCAACGGTCGCTACCACTGCGTTGGCGGTAGCTCAGGGTGTCCGACTATTCAGGGTCCACGATGTGAAGCCTAATCGCCAAGCCGCAGATGTGGCTTGGCGATTGTCTCAGCTTACAGCCTAGGCTTTTTGAACGGGAATGGCATTCCCGGTGCGGGTGACGCAGTTTTGTGCATCAAGATAGATCAGCGTCGGTTTGAAGTGGGGTAGATCCGATTCTGGCACCTGGACATAGGCGCAGATGATCAGGATATCTCCAGGTGATGCAAGGCGCGCCGCCGCCCCGTTGACAGAAATGATTCCACTGGAGCCTTCGGCCTTGATCGCGTAGGTGACGAAGCGGGATCCCGTGTTGACGTTATAAATGTGGATCTGTTCGTATTCACGAATGCCGGACGCGGCCAGCAATTCATTATCGATCGCGCAAGATCCCTCGTACTCGAGTTCTGAGTGGGTAACGGTAGCGCGATGGAGCTTCGCCTTGAGCATCGTCGTCAGCATGTTCATAGGCCATAAAAAAAAGACCGTGAATTATCTCTGATTCTCACTCGGGTCGCAAATCCGCTCTGGCAATCGGTCCTCTGATCCTCCTGCATACGTGTCTAGTCCTGCCAATTTGTTAAGATGGCCCCATTACTGTCGGAGTAAAAATCATGGGTATTGGTATCTGGGAGCTCGTTCTCCTTCTTTTAATCGTCCTTCTCTTATTTGGCACCAAGCGTCTTCGAAATGTCGGAGGGGACTTGGGAACAGCCATTAAAAGCTTTCGTTCGGCTTTAAATGCGCCTGAGGAGTCTCCCCCGATTAAAAAGCCTGAATCCGAGGACTCTGAGGAGAAAGGGAACAAGTCTGATCGCGACATTTGATGCCCCATGTTTGATGTCGGTTTTTCAGAGTTGCTGCTGATCGCCTTGGTGGCGCTTGTCGTTTTTGGTCCTGAACGATTGCCCAAGCTGGTTAAGGAAACGAGTTACTGGATCCGGAAGCTGCGTAGTACCGTTCATTCTGCCAAGTCTGAGATTGATCGCGAGCTCCAACTCATGGAATTGCGTGCCACCATGGACGAGCGCCGAAAAAAGTTCCTGGCTGAAGCAAAGGCCCTGGGTCTTGAGGAGAATTCGATTCTCCACCCGGATCGCCCCGCCCCGCCCAAGCCTCCCATGGAAGATGAGACCCGTGGTTCAGACTGACTATCCTGGTGGGGGCGAAGATGAACAACCCTTCGTCACGCACCTCATCGAGCTCCGTAATCGGCTGATCCGTTCGGTCATTGCGATTGGTCTTATCTTTGTTGCGCTTAGCTTTAAGGCGAATGAGCTTTACGCCTACCTTGCCGGGCCCCTGACCAGCCACATGCCGCCAGGGGGGCAAATGATTGCCATAGGGGTCGCATCGCCCTTTCTCGCTCCCCTGAAGCTCGCTCTTTTTGTTTCTTTTTTTATCTCAATCCCCTATGTTTTGTATCAGGCTTGGGCTTTTATTGCCCCTGGTCTCTATACGCACGAACGACGTGTTGCTTTACCGCTCCTCATCTCTAGCATCCTTCTTTTTTATTCGGGGATGGCCTTCGCCTATTACGTTGTATTCCCACTGATTTTTCAGTTCATGGTGATGACCGCTCCCCCGGGCGTTGCCGTAATGACCGATATCAATCAGTACATGGATTTCGTGCTGACCCTCTTTGTCGCGTTTGGCATTGCCTTTGAGGTGCCGATTGCGACCATCCTTCTCGTGGTGAGTGGGGTTGCAACGCGCGAAGCCATTGCAGAATGGCGTCCCTATGCCATCGTTTTGGCATTTGTGGTAGGTGCGATTCTGACGCCCCCAGATGTCGTCTCTCAAGTGCTGATGGCCGTTCCTATTTGGATACTTTTTGAGCTGGGACTCCTTTTCTCGCGGTTTTTTGTTAGCGAGGAGGGGGCCTCACCTGAATCGTCTGAAAAGCCTCCATTGGGCTGATTACTCGTTCGTTCATGGGGAATCTTTATGTCCCCTAGGCTTATCGAAGCGCAAAAAAAACCCCGCCAGAGCGGGGTTTTTATTCAGGGTTCCGTTATTTGACCCGGGTCAGCTCCTTTCCGTCACTGTCAAAGTGACAGATTCCCGTCACGTAGTAGCTACACTCGGGCGACTGCTCGACCTTGGCGCCATCTGCGGTCAGAGAGACTTTCAGGACGCAATGTTTGGCTTCGCCTTCAATGTGCTTTCTGAAGGTGATTTCATTATCACCGGTCTTCTTGGCTTCGCCACTGATGGCTGCTGAGCAATGCTTCTGTGTGCCTTCATTCGCGTTGGGGTCAAAATCCACATCTGCGGCGACAAACACGTCGCTGCCGATCGTGGTGACTTTAAGGTGATGGACGTGATTCCCGTCACGGCGAAAATAATGCTGGGTATCTGCCATCGCTTGGCCGGAGGCGACGAGGGCAACAAGGGCAAAAATCAGATGCTTCATGGGTAAAATCTCCTGTGGCGTTGGTCTTTGGCGCAAACTTAGTCTCTCAGCAGCTCGTTGATTCCCACTTTGCTGCGGGTTTTTTCATCGACCTGCTTGATGATAACGGCGCAGTAGAGGCTGTGGCTACCATCCTTTGCCGGAAGGTTGCCTGATACCACCACGGAGCCTGCTGGAATGCGGCCGTAGCTGATTTCCCCGGTCATACGGTTGTAGATCTTGGTGGTCTGGCCGATATAAACTCCCATGGAGATGACAGAGCCTTCTTCGACAACGACACCTTCGACCACCTCTGAGCGGGCACCGATGAAGCAATTGTCTTCGATGATCGTTGGGCCGGCCTGGAGGGGTTCGAGAACGCCACCAATGCCTACACCACCAGAGAGGTGGACATTCTTGCCGATCTGAGCGCAGGAGCCGACAGTGGCCCAAGTGTCAACCATCGTGCCTGAGTCAACGAATGCGCCGATATTGACGAAGGATGGCATGAGGACGACGCCTGGAGCGATATGTGCTCCGCGTCGAACTGCAGCGGGCGGAACAATGCGAACGCCGTGAGCTGCGAACTCTTCAGGTGAAAAGCTCCCGAACTTGGGTTCAACCTTGTCGAAATACTTGGTTTCGCCACCTTCCATCACTCGGTTCTCGGTGATGCGGAAGGACAAAAGGACGGCTTTCTTCAACCATTGGTTCACGACCCACTGGCCGTTGGTCTTTTCCGCAACGCGTGCCTTGCCACTGTCGAGGAGTGCGAGGGACTCATGGATGGCTTCGCGGACTTCTTTCGATACAGAGGTAGGGCTGATCTCAGCCCGATTCTCGAAGGCTTGATTAATGATGTTTTCGAGGGACATGCTAATTTCCTAACTGAATGAGTGGGAAAGAGTGAATTCCTTGATGCGGTGGGCCGCTTCGATACAGTCTTCTAGGGGCGCGACCAAGGCCATTCGGACATGGCCGGCTCCAGGGTTCATTCCCTGGGCCTCCCGGGAGAGAAAGCTTCCGGGAAGAACGGTGACGTTGGTGGCAGCAAGGAGCGCGCGGGCAAAAGTCTGATCATCGCCCGGCACTTTGGGCCAGAGATAGAAACCGGCCTCAGGGACGGTAAAGTCGAGCGTATCCTTGAGAACGTGGCTGACCGCGCTAAATTTTTGTCGATAGAGCGCCCGGTTTTCAATGACATGGTTTTCATCTTGCCAGGCAGCCATACTGGCTTTTTGGACCGGGACGGAAAGGGCCGCGCCGTGGTAGGTGCGATAAAGCAGAAATTTCTTCAGCAGTTCCGCATCACCTGCCACGAAACCGGAACGAAGGCCTGGGGCATTCGATCGCTTTGAAAGGCTGTGGAATACGATCATCTGCCGATAGTCGTGGATGCCTTCCGCCTGGGCGACCTCGAGAAGTCCCGGTGGGGGGGTGCCTTCATCGCTGTAGATTTCCGAGTAACACTCGTCCGAGGCAATCACGAAATTGAAGCGTTGAGAGAGCTGAATCAGATAGGCCATCGATTCGTGAGCCATGACAGCCCCTGAAGGATTCGAAGGCGAACAGATGTAGATCAGCTGGCACTCCTCCCAGACGCTGTCTGGTACCGCCTTGAAATTCGGGAGGTAGCCCGTTTCCCGCGTGGCATTAAGGAACACCGGGGTGGCGCCTGCCAAAAGGGCTGCACCTTCATAGATTTGGTAGAACGGGTTGGGCATCAGCACCTTGGCGTTCTTTTTAGGGTCCACAACGGCTTGTGCCAGTGAGAACAGTGCTTCGCGGGTTCCGTTGCAGGGTAGCACATGACGCTCAGGATCAACGCTGCCGGGTTTCAGTTTGAAACGCCGCTCCAGCCAAGCAGAAATAGTTTGGCGTAGTTCAGGAATCCCTTTCGTGGCCGGGTACTGGCTGAGGCCTGAAAGATGGTCGATTAGGGCATCACGGATGATGGCTGGCGTCGGGTGCTTGGGCTCCCCAATCGACAGCAGAACGGGTTTCAGGTCATGCGGAGGGCTGGCTCCGCGATTAAGCTGAGCCAGCCGTTCAAAGGGGTAGGG
>CAYQOJ010000126.1:0-9650 GCA_964419105.1 uncultured Methylococcus sp. | reverse complement strand
GATGCGAGTTCCGGCAGCAACTCGAATCCACACGCCCTCACCAGCAAGGGCGGCAATGAGTTCTGAGAGACTGTGCTCGGAGGCGGGCTCTGGGAGTTCCAGCAGGGCTTGAATCGTCTCAGGATGCTTTAAGAAGGCCTCTTTGAGCTCGAGAATCTCAAGTCCCTCTGGGAGTGGGCTATTTTCCGCTGAGATCCTTTGCCCATCCTTGAAGACAAGGGTCAAGCATCCCGGCAGCCGAAGGCTTTGATCGAAGGTCTCCTCGATTTGTTGTTCCTGGGATTTGAATTGGGGCCCTGAAAAGGAGGAAGCCGGCAAATATTGCCATTCTTCATCGCGTGTCGTTGGAAAACCCTTTGCGCCGAAGGCGGCTAGGGATTGGCGTCGATGCTGGTCGAGCCAGGGAAGTCCTGCCCCCGGCAAACTTCCCTGAAGGGCTTGGAACGTGGAAAGTCTTTCCATGATGAAACCTCAAAGACCTGGAGCCGATTCAAGCCAGCCGTAGCCTTTGGCCTCAAGCTCATGAGCCAGTTCCGGTCCCCCGGAGCGGACGATCTGTCCTTGGGCCAGGACATGCACAAAGTCGGGTTTGATGTAGTCCAAAAGGCGCTGGTAATGCGTCACCATGACAAAGGAGCGATCAGGCGATCTCAGGGCGTTAACGCCGTCGGCCACCACTTTCAAGGCATCGATGTCGAGTCCGGAATCCGTTTCGTCAAGGATGCAGAGTTTGGGTTCCAGAATGGCCATTTGAAGGATTTCGTTGCGTTTTTTTTCGCCACCGGAAAATCCTTCATTCACCCCGCGATAGAGAAATTGCTCGTCAAGATTAAGGGACCGAATGCGAGCCTTGACGAGCTGCAGGAAGTCCATTGCATCAACTTCCGGCTCTCCCCGGTGACGGCGGATGGCGTTCAGTGCAGCTTTCAGGAGATAAATGTTGCTGACGCCCGGAATTTCGACGGGGTACTGAAAGGCCAGGAAAACGCCTTCCCTGGCCCGCTCTTCAGGCTTCAGTGACAGAAGGTCCTTGCCGTCAAAGGACACGCTGCCGCCGGTGACTTCATAGCCTGGGCGACCTGCAAGGACATGGGACAGGGTGCTTTTTCCGGAGCCGTTCGGACCCATTATGGCGTGGACCTCGCCGGCTTTGATCTCGAGATTTAGCCCTTTCAGAATGGGCTTTTCTTCAACGCGGGCTTCAAGATGTCGAATGCTTAACATGGCTTTGGTTAACGTGTTGGGGAGGGACGTGGCTTAGCCCACGCTGCCCTCAAGGCTGATTCCGAGAAGGGCTTGGGCTTCCACTGCAAATTCCATGGGAAGTTCTTTAAAGACTTCCTTGCAGAACCCGTTGACGATCATGGAGACGGCGTCTTCGGCTGAAAGTCCTCGCTGCTGGCAAAAGAACAGCTGGTCCTCGCTGATCTTGGCCGTCGTGGCTTCATGTTCCAGTTGCGCGCTGGGTTCGCGAACCTCTATGGCCGGGAAGGTGTGGGCGCCACAGCGGTCACCGATCAGCAGGGAGTCGCATTGTGTGTAGTTTCGGGCATTTTCAGCGCGTTTTAGGATCTTGACCTGACCCCGGTAGCTGTTCTGGGCGCGGCCTGCAGAGATGCCTTTCGAAATGATTGTGCTGCGCGTGTTGCGGCCGATATGGATCATCTTGGTGCCCGTATCAGCCTGTTGGCAGTTGTTGCTCACGGCAACGGAATAGAACTCACCAACCGAATCATCGCCGCGGAGAATGCAGCTAGGGTATTTCCAGGTGATGGCGGATCCAGTTTCTACCTGTGTCCAGGAGATCTTTGAGCGATGGCCTCGACAGTCTCCCCGTTTGGTCACGAAGTTGTAGATTCCACCGCGCCCCTCTGCATCGCCGGGATACCAGTTCTGCACGGTTGAGTATTTGATTTCAGCGCCCTCCAGGGCAACCAGTTCAACCACGGCTGCATGCAGCTGATTCTCGTCGCGCATGGGTGCTGTGCAGCCTTCAAGATAGCTCACATGACTTCCCTCGTCGGCGATGATCAACGTACGTTCGAATTGTCCCGTGTTCGCGGCGTTGATTCGAAAATAGGTTGAAAGCTCCATGGGGCAGCGAACTCCCTTAGGGATATAAACAAAGGAGCCATCAGAGAAGACCGCAGAATTGAGCGCTGCAAAAAAGTTGTCGCTGGTTGGAACCACCGTGCCCAGATATTTCTGGACCAGATCAGCATGATGCTGAAGGGCTTCAGACATCGAGCAAAAAATGACCCCGGCTGCCGCAAGTTTGTCCTTGAAGGTGGTTGCGACAGAAACACTGTCGAAGACGGCATCCACCGCAACGCCGGCGAGTCTTTCTTGCTCGTGAAGGGGAATGCCGAGCTTTTTGTAGGTTTCGATCAGCTTGGGATCCACCTCCTCGAGGCTTTTGGGTGACTCCTTTACTTTTGGTGCGGAGTAATAGCTGATCGCCTGATAATCGACCGGGGTGTAGTCCAGATAGGCCCAGTGGGGTTCCTTGAGAGTTAACCATTGGGCATAGGCTTTGAGGCGCCATTCCAGCATGAAGGCGGGTTCATTTTTGCGCTTTGAGATCGCTCGAATGACATCCTCGTTGAGCCCCGGGGGAAGCGTATCGGCCTCGAGGTCTGTCACGAAACCCGGGGCGTATTCCTTTTGGATAATGGATTCAAGATGTTCGGTTGTCGCGGCCATGGGTTACTCCTGGATGCGGCGGCTGTGCAGGGAGAGTTTCGCGAGTGGCAGGCGAAACTCCTCTGGAGCACGGGTCATGGGTTGGGCCATGTCGGCGAGTGTGACGGCCTCAAGGGCTGTCTGGATGGCCCGGTTCAGTACGGACCAGTTGCCCCGAACATGACAGGAGCGTTGCTGGTCGCAGTGATTGTGGTCGAGACCGCATTCCGTCAGGGCAATGGGTCCTTCGAGCGCTGCAATGATGCTAGCGATGGGCGTCAATTCAGGCGGCTTTGCGAGATGGTAGCCGCCCCGCGCCCCGCGGGTTGAAGTCAGCACGCCGGAACGAACCAGTGCTTTGAGGATTTTGCTGACCGTTGTGCCGGCAATCCCGGCTTCATCAGCCAGCTCGTTAGCCGCGAAGGTTTTGCCAGGGTGCTTGGCCATGTAGCCCAAGACGATGATGGCGTAGTCGCTGAGTTTGCTGATTCGAAGCATAGGGCGTTCCTGATATTGGGGACCATTTTAGTCCTCTTTAAAACCTGAGTAAAGAACTAGGTTTATGCGCTGGGTGGTTCAGCGTTACCGAGGCTATACTCACGCATCGGTTTTCATTCCCTATTTTTTGGCGTGTCATGACAAGAATTTGCCTTCTGTTCATCGTCTCTCTCCTGTGCCCGGCGGCGTTTGCGATGGCGGAGTCGGGCGTGGGCGGCGAAATTCAGGCCTTGATTCAGTCGGGTCGTCTGAATGCTCTGCATTGGAGTCATTTTTCCGATGTATCCAAGGGCTTGGCTCGACTCTATGGAGAGTCGCCGGTAAAGGCCTTGTGGAGCAAGGATCAACAGCCCACGCCCCAGGCGCTTGCTATGGTTGCTGCGTTTGGGGAGGCAGATGCAGCCGGCTTGATTCCCGAGGATTACGATGCGGCTTTGTTGCAGCGTTGGAGTCAGGAGGCACAGGCGGGATTCAAGGATGTGTCCGCCGTAGCGGCATACGATGTGGCCCTCAGTGTTGCAGCCCTTCGCTTTGCTGCGAACCTTCATGTCGGTCGAATCAATCCGCGAAGCGTCGGCTTTGATCTTGATGTCATGCCGCGGCGTCAGGAGGTTCCGGCACGGGTTTTGGAAATGACCCGGAATCCCTCGCCTCGAGCTTTGCTGGCGGACTTGGAGCCGCGTTTCCCGATCTATCAGCCGCTCAAGGCGGCCTTGGTACGTTATCGAAAGTTGGCACTGGAGCTTCCAAAGCCCAAGTTTGGTTTTCCCGCCAAGTTCACGCCGGGTATGACTCACCCGGATGTTCCTGCGCTTCGGGAATTACTGGTTGCCTTGGGGGATTTACCTGAGGGTGCGCATGGTCAAGAAGCTTCGGTGGGGCTCTATGATCCGGTGCTTGAGCAGGCAGTCAAGGCATTCCAGGCGCGGCATGGGTTAACACCGGATGGTGTCATTGGTAAAGGGACCTTGGCCCGGTTATCGACACCGGTCGCCGACCGACTCAAGCAGATCGAGCTGGGGTTGGAGCGGCTGCGCTGGTTGCCGGAGGGTGTCCGAGGGCACTACCTGATCGTGAATATTCCTGCCTTCCAGCTTTATGGTGCGCGCGCCGGCGAGGGAATTGGTCATCACGAGTTGCAAATGAATGTTGTCGTGGGGCAAGCCATTGATGGCCGTCAAACCCCTATCTTTCACTCCGATATGACGATGGTGACTTTCCGCCCCTTCTGGAATGTGCCTGAGGCGATTGCGGCGAAGGAGGTGGTTCCAGCCATTCGTCGGCATCCTGCCTATCTTCAGAAAAATGACCTTGAGATCGTTTCGGCGTTTGCACCCTCAGCGCAGCCTTTAGCCGCTGACGAATCCACGCTCGAGCGGGTGGCTTCCGGCGCATTGAAGATTCGTCAAAGGCCTGGGCCGGAGAACGCCTTGGGTCTTTTTAAGTTTTCTTTCCCGAACACCAACAACGTTTATCTGCACAGCACGCCAAGCAAAAGCCTTTTCAGCCGTGATCGGAGGGACTTTAGTCATGGCTGCATTCGGGTTCAGGACCCGCAGCGGTTGGCGGAATGGGTTTTGGAAGATAATGGCGATTGGCCGGCCGAGAGGATCGCGGAATTTGCCAATGGCGATGTCACCAAGACGATTACGCTAAAAAAACCGATTCCGGTGTATATCCTCTATTCCACTGTGATGGTGGATCAAGAGGGCAGAATCAGCTTCTTTGATGACATTTACGGTCATGACAGGACCTTGCAGGTCCTGTTGTCGCGGGGGTTTCCCTATCCGAACTGACGGGCTACGCCGCTAAAGGGGGTCTGGGCTCAGTCTTCGATGACGTCGAAGACCAGAACGACGGATTTGCCGGTCTTGGTATTGGTTGCTCGAAAACTGGCTGCGCCACCTTCAACGCCCTCGCATTCGATCTCTACCGGAGGGTCGTCGTAGTCGCGGGGGCGAATTTCGAGCTGATCCATCAAGCTTTGGTTTTCTTCTGCCGACAGCTCCATGTTGCCGTCTTCATCGATGCGCATCGTCGATTTCCGGGTTGGTTCGTTGGTTCGCTCTTTACCAGGTCCGGATCATGCCGGTATCGAGGTGAACGAAGTTGGATCGAGGATAGTAGCCTACGCCGCCCATAGCCATTGCGAGCCCTGCCGCTCGAATTTGCCGGATGCTGACATCCTCCATGCGAATATCCACAGCCTTTCCTTCGATATGCATGCTGTGTTCAGCGACGCCTCGGTGGTAGCTTCGAAGCCAACTGTTGGTCTCCGGTGAGCGATAGCCAGAAAGGATCTTAAAGGTCCCGGTTGAGCCGGTAATTGCAGAGAGTGCAAAAAAGATGTCGATGAGTGCAGGGTCCATTTCCCTGACTTCATCTGCGTGGTGATCCCGCATCAGGCTGCTGAAGCGAAGTCGCGTTTCACGGTCATATTCATGTTCCGGACAGCAGCGAAGCGTCAGTTCTTCATCCGTGTTGACGTTGTGGAAATGGAGGGTTCTCTCGGTGGAGAGAATGTTGGCAACAGATTCCTTAGCCGGGAGGAGTAGCGCACCGGCGGCTGCAGCGGTTGACCGTAACAGAAAGCTACGGCGGCTCAGGGTTGATGAATGACGGGGGGTGACAAGGCCAGACGGATTCTTGGCGTGATAACTCATAGGCAATACTTTAGACGGCCGTAGCCGGCGGGTTTACGCATGAGCATCGAGGAATTCTCCGCTTTCAAGGCCTCAGGGCCAACGGGGAATTTCTAGATGCAAGGGCGGGGTCCTTAAGGTCCCCATGAACGATGGTTCTACTGTAACGGCCTAAGCCTTGGGGTTCAAGTCGAAATAGTTATGTTTTTATAAGCATTATTGGTGCCAATATTGACGGTTTAACCCCGGGGCGGTCAGTTACGGTGTGGGTTTTCTTATTGGTGATAATGCGTTTCCTTAGGTCGAACAATCAATCTTGGGAAAGCTGAATTTCGTCGAAGCGTGAGGCCTGCTGATGCCGATCGGAAGCTTGTATCGCGGGGTCTCTGACCAATTGGCACGTCCTCAAACCAGCTGAGGCGGCGGCGTCCAGTTCCGCTTCAATGTCAGACAGAAAGAGAATTTGCTCTGGCCTGAGCCCAATCTTTTGGGCAATTGCGAGATAGGCTGAAGGCTCCTGCTTGGGGCCGGTGGTTGTGTCGAAATAACCTTGGAACCAAGGGGTCAGATCACCAAATTCGGTGTGGCCGAAAAGAAGCTTCTGGGCCTTGATCGATCCCGATGAAAAAACGTAGAGCGGAATCCCGAGCTTTCGCCAAAGTTTGAGGCCTTCATACGCATCCTGATAGAGGTGACCATTGAAGTCGCCTTGTGCGTAACCTGCTTCCCAGATTAATCCTTGAATCGCCTTGAGCGGGGTGACTTTGCGGTCCTCATCGATCCATTGGCAGAGATGGTGAATGCACGTATCGAGATCGTGGGTATTTCCCGTGAGCGCATCCACCTCGGCAATGGCCTGTTGAACCTCAGGGACATGCTGGTTTTGGTTTACGAATTCTGCGATGCGTTCACGGGCATAAGGAAAAAGAACGTCCTTAACGAAGGATATTGATGAGGTCGTTCCCTCGATGTCGGTCAGTATGGCTTCATTCATAAAGTCGTCCCGGGGAACTGATCGAGGGTCGGGAAGCGCTCTGCGATCGGATCCCCGGTGAATTGGGCCACCCAGCCCTCGGGATTGGTGAAAAGGCGAATGCAGGTAAAAGAGGGGCTCTCCCCCATATCGAACCAGTGCTTGACGCCATCTGGCACGCTGATCAAATCGCCGCGCTCACAAAGAACGGCATAGACTCTGTCATTGGGGTGAAGAAAAAAAAGGCCCTTGCCCTCAACGAAAAAGCGCACCTCAAATTCGGAGTGGATGTGCTCATTTAAAAATTTCTGACGAAGGCTGAGTCGATCGGGATGATCAGGTTTCAAACGGATGACATCCGATGACTGAAAGCCGTGTTCAAGGATCAGTCGATCGACAGATGGCTTGTAGGCCTTGAGAATGCTCTCTTGATCGGCTTCAGAAGGCAGGCTGGAATTGGTTTCCCAACGTTCGAACTGGACGCCAATGGCCTTGAGTTCCTGGCTAATGGCCTGGGGGTCGCGAAACATCTGAAATTGTTCTGGGTGACTCTCCGGGTGAATGGTCAGAACGCTCATGATTTCAAGGCTCCATAGAGTCGTGCCTCGATATCAAAGAGAAACTCGAGGGCTTCAAGGTGGCGGAGGGCAGCATCAACGCTATCCCCCCAGGTGTAAAAGCCATGACTTTCAATGATGTAGCCATGGATGTCCCCATGTTGATCGATCCATTGATCCACGGTGTGTGAGAGTCTGGCGATGTCTTGATCATTGGGGAAGATCGGGATCGTGACTTGGGTCTCATGGGTTGTGATGCCCGGAAACGCCTTGAGAAGCTCGTAGTTTTTTAATACCAAAGCGTCATCTTTGAGCCGTGAGAGCAAAGTGGCCCCGGGTGAGTGCGGATGCAGCACGGCATTGATTTTGGGGTAGCGCCGGTAGATTGCGGTGTGAAGGAGAGTTTCTGCAGAGGCCCTCCGTCCGTCCAGTGACTGTCCGTTGGCATCAATCGGCATGATGTCATCAATCGTCAGCTGCCCCTTGTGGCGCCCTGATACGGTGATGGCGATTCGGCCATCAGGTAGTCGGGCTGAGAAATTGCCACTGGTCGCAGGGACCCAGCCGCGCTGATCAATCAAACGTCCGGCATCAACCAGTTGTTGAGCCAGGGTATTAAAGTGGTCAGTCATGAGTTGTGATTAAGGGGCGAATGGTGCAATTTTTAGGGATTCGGTGATCATCAGCCGAATTTACCAGATTGAAAGTCGGAAATGGCCGTGTGGATTTCTTCGGGGCTATTCATGACGAATGGGCCATAGGATGCAATCGGCTCATTGAGGGGAGTTCCGGCAATAAAGAGGAAGTGGCAATCTGAAATGGCTTCAATTTGAGCGATCTCCCCATCATCGCCCAGTACGCCAAGATGACGGTTGGGTAAAAGGCTATCGCCAACGCGAAGATCACCTTGACTGACAAAAAGAGCGGCGTGCTGACGATTTTTTATTGGGAGCTCCAGGCGCTCACCTTGGGGCATGGTGATGTCAAGAACCACCGGCTCGGTTAAAGGCCGCTGGATCGGTCCCTTCGCGTCCTGAAATGTGCCCATGATCAGGCGCAGGCGCGAGTTTCCGATTTGAAGTTCGGGAATGTCGCCTCGGCTCAAATCCTGATAGCGGGGGTCTGCCATCTTTTCATGGGATGGGAGATTGATCCAAAGCTGGAATCCTTCCAAATGACCTTGAGTTTGCTCTGGCATTTCTGAGTGGATAATGCCCCTTCCTGCCAGCATCCATTGAGCGCCGCCGGCTTCAATGATTCCTTCATGGCCCCGGTTATCGCGATGCCGCATGCAGCCCTGGCGCAAAATGGTCAGGGTTTCAAAGCCCCTGTGGGGGTGCTCCGGAAAACCCCGGATATAGTCATTGGGATCATCGCTTCGAAAGTAATCAAGCATCAGAAACGGATCCAGCCGCTGTTGAAGGGGCTGTCCGATGATGCGAGTCAGACGAACGCCCGCTCCATCCTGTGTTTCCCGGCCTTGTAGGGATTTTTCGATTGTTCGAGAGGCAACTGACATGGGTTTCTCACACTTGTGCGGGGATTCGGCGGAGGAAAGCCGAAAGAGGCAATCAGACAACGCTTTGGGATCGAAGGGCTTTTAGGTTGCTGGCTGTGCTTTCGAAAGCAGTGCGTTGTAGAGTTTCAGTGTTTGGGTGGTTACAACTTCGATGCCGAAGGCGGTTTCAGCCCGCTGTCTCGAAGACGCTCCCATCCGGACTCGCAGCGCGGGATCATCCAGCAGCCGCCTGATGGCTTGGGTGAGCCCTTCAGCATCCCGGGGCTTCACGAGAAGGCCGTTGATGCCATCTTCGACCACTTCTCTGCAGCCTGGCATATCCGTAGTAACGATGGCGCGACCTGAAGCTGCGGCTTCTAGGAGAACCTTGGGTACACCTTCGCCATAATAGGAAGGGAGGCAGAAAAGGGTCGAGGCGGCAAGGATTTCGGCCATGTCGGTGCGGTGTCCCCAGCACTCGACTGCGCCCTCAGCAGTCCAGATCTCCAATTGCTCTGCTGGGATGGCAGCGTGATTTTCCGCGTCCGGAGCCCCAACGATGACAAAGCGTCCATCGACGCCTTCTTTTTTTAGCGTCTTAGCCGCTTCGACAAACTCTTTAACGCCTTTATCCCAGAGGAGTCGGGCCGCAAAGACAATAAGAGGCGCGGTGGAGGGTTCGGGACTGGGGGTGAAGCGGGAGAGGTCTACGCCCGATCCTCTGATCAGAACAGCTTGGCCTGGAAGAATGGCCCCGCTGGACTCGAGTAGGCGAAGATCGTCGGGGTTCTGAACAATCA
>CAYQOJ010000125.1:0-9721 GCA_964419105.1 uncultured Methylococcus sp. | reverse complement strand
CAGTTGAAAACCAAACTGTTACATCTATTGAAGATTTGACTATTGCTATTCCAAAAGCAGGTCCAGTTGTTCAGCAACTTGGTGGAGATGTAGAAGACCTAGCATTCTTCCTGACCGCTATGAAGGAAGGTGGAATTAACGCATCTGAAGGTGCTAACGCCTTAAAGTCTGGTTTGGCATCGCTGATTAACCCAACGGATAAAGCAGCAGCAATGCTTCAAGGTTTTGGAATTAATATCAAGGAAATTGTTAATACAAATAAGGGTGATGTGAGGGGTATTGTCGTAGAATTTGCAAAGGCACTTGACACATTAGACCCACTAAATCGTGCACAAGCAATCGAACAATTGTTTGGTAAGTTCCAGTTTGCTCGTCTATCAACCTTGTTCCAAAACGTAATTAAAGAAGGAAGTCAGGCATCACGTGTTCTTGAGATGGCAAATGCAACAACCGAGGAACTTGCAGTATTGGCAGAGCGAGAATTAAAGCGTGTTGAAGAGTCACCAATGTTTAAGTTCCAAAAATCAATTGAAGAACTTAAGGTAAGCCTTGTTCCTCTTGGAGAGGCATTCGTTAAAGCCGTAACCCCAATCGTTGAATTTGGAACAAGGGTTCTAGAAAAGTTTAACGGAATGAGTGATGGTGCCAAGTCATTCTTGGTAGGGCTTACAGGTATTGCTGGTGTTATCGCTCCAGTATTCCTGATGTCATTTGGTCTTGTTGCTAACGGTGTTGCAAACCTCATTAAACTATTTGTTTCCATAAAGAGTGTTTATAACAAGGTCTCTGGAACAAGCCAAGTTCTTGGACAGACAACTGAATATATGACTCAGCAACAAATGGAAGCAGCAGCAGTTGCATCATCTTTGGAGCAGGCACATATGAGGCTTTCTCAGGCCTTCTCATCTGAGAGAACTGCCCTTCAGGCACTAACCACTGAATACCAAAGAGCAATTGCAGTTCAGGCACAATATGCAGGAGCAGCAATCCCTGGTCGTGGTAAGCCAGTCAAGAAATACAACAATGGTGTATTTATGGTCCCAGGATCTGGTAATCGTGATACGGTGCCAGCAATGCTTACTCCAGGAGAAGCAGTTGTTCCAAAAGAAATGGTGCAGAAGTATGGGCCACTGATCAATGGAATGATTGCTGATAATATTCCTGGATATAACGAGGGCATTGGAGAAATTAAGAGAAGGCTTGGGCTATTCAAGGCTCCTTATGCGGTTCGTAAACAGTCTCAGGGAATGTCTTGGTCAACTCTAGAGCAAGAGATTGCTGAGGTAGACCGTGTAGCAACACAAGCACTAGAAGAGACTGGTGCCACACTAGATAAAATTAAAAAGCGTATAGGAAATCTAACAACAAAACAAGCATCACATATTCAATCAGATGTGACTAGCGTAGATGTTGGCGGACAAAATGTTCAGATTAAAAACTGGAAAGCAAACAACTTAGTTCCAGATCTTGGTTATGTAAATAACTACATGAACACCCTTCAGTCAAATACCAAAATCCTTGATGATTTTGCCAAGCAAGACCTATCTCTTGTTGCTAAAGATCTTGGAATGTCTATGCAAGAGGTGGAGGCAGAACTTGATAAGTTTAGAAAGGGAATACATCCAACAACCAGAAAGTCTGCTGGACTACTAAGTAAGGTAGCACAGTCTGACTCTGGATACCAAAGTAAGGCAGTTGCTGCTGGACTTGGTGTACGTCTTCGTGGTGACTACTATGAAACTATGGATTCCAGAAGATATGATCCAGCAAAAGACGAGGCTTCTGCAAAAACAGTAGCACGTAAGGTTGACAAGTTAAAGACTGTTGTTGTTCCTAGCGATGCAGGTGCTACTCAAGCAAGAATTCAGAGTGAAGGCAAGAAAGCAGCCAAGGAATCTGTAGAATCTTTTGAAAAGGGAATTAAGACTGAACTTCAGCAAAACTCTCCATCACGTAGAATGCAAAAGGTGGGAGCAGATGCTGGTGCTGGATTAGTCGTAGGTGCAAGAGAGTACATTGATGATGCTAAGCAGGCAGGACAGCAACTTGGAACTGCAGTAGTTTCTGGGGCATCAACAGGTCCAGGATCATCAAAGGCTACACAGTCTAGAGCATTCCTATATGGAGCAGGACCAGTAGATTCTGAGGCTAAGTCAGTTCGTAGACACCTACAGAAGCAAGCAAAACTGCAACAAATTGAAGAAAAGCGTGCTTATAAAGAAAGCACTGTAGTTGCCAATATGGGTAAGGCTGCAGAAGAAATGAAGGATGCAACTAAGAAGTTGACTCTTCGTGATCGTGTTTCTGGTGCTGTTGGCAGAATGGGTGTTGGTGGAGTTGGAATGGCAGCATCAGGAATTATGATGGGTGCCTCAATGATTCCAGGTCAGATTGGCCAGGTTGCTCAACAACTAATGATGCCTGTAATGGCTTTGTCAATGATACTTCCATTGCTAAGTAATCCTATTATGCTTGCAGTAGCAGGTCTAACATCACTTGCAGCGGGTGCTCTATATTTAAACAACAAACTTAAAGAGGCTGCTGAGGCAGGCAGAGATCTGGGCAAGAGTATGTCTATGACTAATGACAAACTTCTTCAGATGTCTGAAATTACTGGTAAGGTTAGTGCAACAGAGATTCGTCAAAAGAGACAGGAAAACCAACTTACAGGAGAGTCTGGAAAGACTAGAAAGTTTGGCCAAACATTCCTAGAGTCTGAGGCTGGAAAGCAGATGCTTGCAGATACTGCAACAATGCAAGGCGCTGGACTGTCCGACTCACAAATTGCATCTACTATATCTAAAAACCTGTCTTTGGCTATTATGCAAGGTGTTGTGACTCAAGAGCAGGCACGAAGTATTGCTGCAGCCCTTGGGCAAGAGTTGGGCAACTACTCTATTTCAGCACAGATTTCTGGAGAACTAGTTTCGTTGATGGGAAGAAATGGAGAAAACCTACTTGAGGACCCACTAACAGTTGCTATAAATCTACAGGAAAGTGGTCAGCAGGCTCAGCAGGGCTACTTTGATACTGCACAGGCATCTCAGTTGCCAACTAGAACTGCTGGAACAGATACACGAATGGGTGCTGGTGCTGGTCTTGTAGGTCTTGGTGGTGTAATGGCTGCATCAGGAGCAGTTGTTCCTGGAGCAGTAGTTGCTGCTGCTGGAGTGCTATCTATGGCCTCTGCACTTTATGAGCAAAATAAGGCAATAGCGGAAAACAACAAATTAAATGCTGCAGCAATGCAATTAGGTTTTGAACAGGTGGCAGCAAATCAGGGAATTCTAGATTCAACAGAAAGATCGTTCGATGCAAAAATTAGAGATGCAGAAGCCAATCTTAAGGCAGCAAAAACTGCAGAAGAAAGAAAGAAGGCAGAAGACGAACTAAATACATTAATTGATGATAGAGCAACTGCCCTAGAAACTCTTAATACAAAAAATAAGCAGTATATAGATCAGTTAGCAGAACAAAAGAGTGTTGTCGGAAATGATGTATTCCAAAATTCTGTAAATGCTTCTTTGGATGCAATGAAAGAAAACGCTTCAGAGCCAATGAAGGTATTTATTGATCAAGCAAAGAAAGACCTAGAAGGCCTTGCAGAATCTGACTTTAAGACTACACTTCAAGTAGGAATCGCTTCTGGACAACTAGATCCTATATCTGTTTCTAAATTAATTGCAGCAGGAGCAAACAATGCTGACCTCCAGGCAGACATGGATTTGGTCATAAAGCAAAAGGGTATGGCTAACTTTAATCAGGCAACACAACTTATGCTTAAGGCTGGTATGTCTGAAAAGAGTATGCAGTTGACCTTTGACTTGTTGGCAAATGATCCTCAAAAGTTTGACACCAATATGGAAGCGCTTGCCCAGTTGGCAAACATGCAGCAGGAATATGGATTTAAGATTAACCTAGAGGGTGCTGCTGGTACCACTAAGATTAAAGAAGTTTCAGACTTTATCACTGCAACAGAAGAAATGCCAGATAAAGTAACTAAGACGGTTCTACAAGATTTTCTAGAGGCAAATCCAGATAGTCCAGCAAGCAATCAGATTCGTGCAATGATTTCTAATTGGGAAGAATTGTCTGGTGGTAAGGAAAGCATCTCTAAGTCTATTACTGTAGACTTTGTTGCTGCTGGAGACTACAATATTCTTAATCAATTTTTGGATAGCAAGGGGCTTAATGCCTCATCACTTCCAGATCACGTAAAGGCTTTTTATATGCCACAGGCTCAGGCTTGGGCTGTTGGTGGTCAGGGTAAAAATGATGACGATGATGATAAAAATAAAAACAAAAACAATAATGATGGAGATAAGGACGATCCATACGAAGATGTGCTTAAATCATTAAAGCGAGTTCGTGATGCATCAATTAATGCAGCGGGTGGCATAAATGAGTTGAGAAGAGTACTTGGCGGAAGTAAAGATATCAAGATTTTCCAGGGTATGGAACAGTCGCTTACTGGAATGAATGACCAGTTTGTAGAATACCTGATGAATCTAGATGATAAGACTAGAAAAACTTTTGTCAACTTTAAGAATGGAAAGGCAATTCTTACTGAAAACGGTAAGGCTATGCGTAAGGCCTACGATGAAAAGGTTTTGGGAGATTTCCAACTTAAGCAACTTCAAACAACTGCAACTATTAAAAATCAAAATGCAGCATTTGCTAGATTGACTAAGGCAGGGTTTGATGCAGAAAGTGCTTATGACGCAGTAGCAGATTCAGCCTTTGCAGCAGCAGTAGCAAATAAGAAGTTGACAGATAGAGAACTTAAGAAGATTGCAAAGGCCTGGGCTGAGGCTAAGAAGAAGAAAGACGATTATGAAAGAATTAGAAATATTCGTGAGCAAAATACAGACTATGCAAAACAAATAGATGTTTTGACAAAACTAGAGTCTGTGGCTGGCAAGTATACTCAAGAGCAAATTGCAGCAATTTTCTCAGATTCAAATCTTGCAGATCAGTTCTTGAAGAATCCAAACAACCCAGAGTTTATCAAGAATATGCAAAACATTCTGAACAAGGAGCAGTTCGATATTCGTGTCAAAATGCTTTCTGTCGAAGGTCAGGAAGAAATATTCCAGGATGGATTTAGTAAGGCCATGGAGGCATTTTCTGCACAAGAACAAAAGATTGAACTAGATTTCCAAGTAAAGAATAAAAAAGATCTTGATGCAATCACAAAGGCCGAAGACGACATTGCACGACTTCAGTTTAAGATTGATGATTGGGAGGCTGGGCTTAAGGATATTGAAAAACAAGAAGAAAAGATTAACGATTCGTATGAGGCTAAGTTCTCTGCGCTAGAAAAGGTTCAGCGTGCTAATGAATCTATCTCTCGTCAGCAAAAGTCTCAACTTACATTGGCAGATGCTCTATCTCAGGGTGACATTGCAGCAGCAGCAAAGGCTGCACAAGAAATGCGTGCTCAAGCAGCAGCAGATTCTATTACAGAACAAAGAGCGTCCCTTGAGCAGGCAAAAGAAAATGAACTTGCTAATGTTAGAAATGCTCTTGGATATACAAGAGAGCAAATTGAAACCAGTATTCGTGACTTACAGGATGAAATTTTTAATATTGAAGAAAAGACGCTAGAGCCAGCACGTGAAAGAGTTCGAATTGCTGAGGTAGAAAAGGCTCAGGCAATTGACAACATCCGTGTTCTTGGTATGAGCAAACTTGAATGGGAGCAAGTAAAGAATAGAATTGATCTTGCAAAGACAAGTAGCGACGAGTATAAGAAGGCCATGGAATTGGCTTTGTCTGTAGTAGAGGGCATTGTTAAGCACTGGAATAGCCTAAATAAGACAGTTACGACAACGCATATTATTAACACTATTCACACAACATCTGGTGGAGGTGGCGGAAAGCCAGTTGACCAGTATGGAATTATGGAAAAGTCTGGTCTTGCCCAGACACACAAGGACTATTTTGAAAATCAGGTGTTGCCAGCAATTGAAAACGGAACAGCAAGCCCTAGCCAAGTACTTGACTATGTAAATGCAGTAAATGAAGCAAGAGGTTTGCCACTAGACACTCCAGTTGCAATGGCCAAGGGTGGAGTTGTTCCAGGAATGAAGTATTTCTTAAACGGTGGATTTGCTAAGGGCACTGACACTGTTCCAGCGATGCTGACTCCAGGAGAATTCATCGTAAGCAAGTTTGCAGTCAAAGACTTTGGTGTAGACAGATTGAAATCAATAAATAGTGGAACATACGATGGCGGTTCAGTGTATAATTATCAGGTAAGCGTTAACGTCAAGTCTGATGCTAACCCAGACGAAATTGCGAATAGCGTTATGACTCAGATTAGACAAATTGAGTCTAGAAGACTTAGAGGAGTAAAGATATAATGGCCACTTCGACTTATGTTGCTGGAAGACGTAAATATCAGCGTCCGCAGGCTATGCTGTGGTCTGAAAATTCAGGAACACTAGTTCTTTCTCCTACTGAGACAGACCCCAACTATAAACTATATGTTCCAAACGGACTTGAAGTTGGGCAGGATCCAGGGTCTGAAACAAACCCAAAGGCTTTCGATCAGTTTCTTATTCTTTCTGACGACAATCGCCAACCAATTGAAATTAGATATGACAGAATTGAAAAAAGAGAAAGAATGATTAATGGTCGCATGAGGTCCTACCACATTGCCGATAAGTTGGTTATTTCTACTGGCTGGGACATGCTTCCATCCAGATCACATGCTTTTAGACCAAACTTTAATTTAACTACTGGAAAATCAGAGTATCATGGTATGTCTGGCTCCCCAAGCGCAGCAGATATGCAGTATACAACTGATGGTGGTGCAGGTGGGGCAGAGATCTTAAGGTGGTACGAAGAGCATAAGGGTTCTTTTTGGGTTTTCTTGGCATATGACAAGCACACTGTTTTTGGTGATAATGATGAGGCATATGCCCATTTGCCACAATATAATCAGTTGGTAGAAATGTTTATATCTGATTTTTCATACACAATTGAAAAGCGTGGCGGGATGACTCATGACCTTTGGAATATTTCGGTAACGCTGGAAGAGGTGTAAAATGTTTCAGGATGACGATCTTAAAAATCATCTAGAAACGTCTTCTGTAGTAAGACTACAGTCTGCTGTTATTGCAGAGTGGAATATGAATATTGCAGATAACATTCTTCAAATTGGTAATTATCGAAATAGACCATCAAATCCTAATTCCCCATACAGGACTATAAATAATACTTTTGATTTAACAGATTATGGAAAATTTTATACTGGGGCAACAGATTCAGATGTGGTTATTGACGGAGGGCTTGAGGACGACAATGAAACCCCAATGCTGTTTAGGCCAAAGAGAGAGAAAGAGGCTCTCTTATATTCTCTAGAAGATTGTTTTGGAAAGTTTAGACCAAGATCAGGCATTAACAAACTAAGATATTTTCCTACAGCCTTTTCACATCACAGCAACCCAAATTTGGCTAGAAGACCTAGATATTATATGGCAAGCAAGGATGACCAATTTAAGTATTGGACATCTTATAGGTTTGAGAATAACGTAGAGCGAGGCATTGCGACTAGACCATTAAACGGACAGAACTTTATCGAAGACGCTGCCCCATATGTTGTGTATAAAAAAGAACTGCCTGCAAACAGGATTGTCGTAAAGATGCAAACAAATGTTGGGGATATAGATCTTGGACCTTTTACCAACAAATCTGGATCCTTTTCTGATCCATTTTTTGGGGATGCTAATAAGACGACTCCAGTAAAGTGGAAAATTCAATACCTTCGTAATAACACTTGGATTGATGCAGTTTCTTTTGATGCTGGTACAACCAGAAGAGACGGAACGCCTATTATCAAATCTGATGGGTACGTAGAGTTAGGATATGGCCTAATTGTTCCAGACAAATATAGAGATGTTTTTGTTCGTGCAGAAGAGTATTCTTCTACCTTATGGTTGCCAGAAGAGTCTATTAATGGATATGCTTATCTAATTAAACAAAACGAAGAGGACATTGGAACATACCATATCTGGTTTAATGGTGAGTATGAACAGTTTACTCCAACATACGGGTGGTATCTGGAAGAGGAGACTGTTGACAGACTAACAAACTTTGTAACAGACCTGACCAATCCAATTAAATATATTAGTCAGGCAGATAACTCAGAGCAGTATCGTGAGTTTCAGTTTATAGATGGTTTGCGTGTTGTTGTAGATACAATGAATAAACCAGGAGCAATCTTCGACCTAATTGAGTTGTCACCAAGACTTACAGTAGACCTATCAGAAAAGACTACAAGTTTTGCATTAAAAAAGACAGCCTCCGATCTAGGCATTAGTGGGATGCCAGTTGGCCAGTTGCTTGCTTCAAGTGGTTCAGTTTCCTTGTTTGATTATGATCAGGCATTTAATGAAAACAACAATCAAAGTATCATAAAAAACTATTTAACTAGAAATATCCAGTTTAAGTTTTACGAAATAACTATTAATGTGGATGGCTATGATTACTTTGTTCCAATCAAAACGATGTACTCTGAAGGATTTCCAAAATATGATCTTGCAGATAGAACTGTAGAAATTCAACTAAGAGATATGTTCTTTTATTTTGAGTCATTAACTGCTCCGCAATTACTAATACAGAATGCGTCTCTTAGTTATGCCATCTCCTTGCTTCTAGATTCTGTTGGATTCTCCAACTATGTCTTTAAGAGAAATGTGGGGGAACCAGAGGCAACCATTCCATATTTTTTCGTTGCTCCAGATACGTCCTTGGCACAGGTATTAAACGATTTGGCAGTATCAACACAAACCGCTATGTTTTTTGACGAATACAATAACTTTATCGCTATGAGCAAGAACTACATAATGCCATCTCTTGATGACAGACCAACAGATTTGGTTTTGTACGGAACCGTAGACCAAGCAACTGATCGTGAAGTAAAGAATAAAACAATTAAGCCAAAAATTGCAAACATAGTTGATGTTGCATCACAAAACAATGAAGTTTATAATTCTGGAATGATTTCTTATACTACAAGATATATTCAGAGATCGTATGGTTCATTACGACAGGCTGGACTTTTAGACATGGATAAAACATGGATTTATAAGCCAGTATTGCTATGGGAAGTTTCTGGAACAGAAAACCTAAGATCGGTAAATGACCAGGTTGGCACAATGTCAAACTATGTACTTGGTGCTATGCCATTAAACTCTTCTCTTACTGCTTCCGTTCCAGAGGTTGTAAACCATAGGGTAGTAAATAATGTTATGGACCTTGGAGAAGGAATTTACTGGATTACTAGATACAACGGACATTTTTATGCCAATGGCGAAATTATCAAATATGATGCAGTTCAATATAATATTCCAAGGCTTGGACAGGTAGACGGAACAACGGTAGAGGTTGAAAGTAACAATGTCTGGATTAGTAGTGTGCAAGAGTATCAAAATTATTTCTCTAAGTTGTCTTTTAATGGAAAAATTTATCCAACTGGATTGGTAAGGATTTACTCAGAACCTGAATATGAAACTGTAAATGGAGTTCTTAGATTAAAGAATGGGCCAGTTGCAAAGCATGGTCGTGGGCAGTTTGGCACCCCAGTAGTAAGGCATGAGGCTGGGCTGTCTCCTTATTGGTCAGACAATCAGAATGTTCGTGGATGCCAGATGCAATCTAAGTATCTTTTTGGATCTTCAGACAGAGTGGTTTTGGCAAATGCAAAATCAGAAGG
>CAYQOJ010000124.1:0-9831 GCA_964419105.1 uncultured Methylococcus sp. | reverse complement strand
TAAAATTTAATTCCAAAAAATATTAGAACTGCAATTATAGACACTAAAAGGAATCGTTTAAAGTACCTATATGGTTTTATTTCTTCTTCTAGTTCTGTTAATTGCTTTTCTAATTCGTTTACTCGACTTTGTAAAGCAGTAGCACTCTTATAAGCTTCTTTCCCATATTCTCCACAATCCTGCAATACTCTCACTACTCTTTCTCTGATAGCAGAATCCTTGATAGTAATTACTTCTATTGATTGTAGATCTTTAATTGCTTCTTTGGTGTCTATTGGCTTATTGATCTGGTTATCTGTAGCACATCCAAGTAATAAGATTAATAGTACTATTCTAACCATAGTAAACGGTATCCAGACTTTGACCCACCAGATGCAATCCTACTGGATGCGACCATTGCATTTCCAAGCAAAGTATATGGGTATTCCACTTTATGCCCTGAATTTTTGCCTATGATTGCGTATTTAGAGTCTGCAAAAGAATAGTGTCCAAAAGGATCATTCACAATCCAAACTTTTCTGTCCTCATCGTATCCGATAATCAAAACATAGTGACCTTCGTTTGTAATCATTGTACTACACATAACAGGAGATCCGTTGTTGATAGCTTGAATGATATGATTGTTGCCTCCTGAGTGTGGCATGAATACTACTTTCTTATTTATGTTTCGTTTTTTGAGAATAGAGTTCAAGTGTTCCGGATACTTTGCCAGAAATGCCCCGTTTCTGGTATTGGATTTATTTTTAATGTAGTCATCATCAAATAGTATGACAAGTTTTTCTATAAATTTATCTGTCTTGGCTTCCTCTATTACAGAAGATAGAAGCATAGCTGCAGATGTGTATCCACATTGCCAGGATGCCTTGATCCTTCCTAGTTGTTTGTTGTCGATCTGATCATTCTGTTTGATATCTAAGACTTTTCTCATGTGTAGCCCTTATCCTGTGCTTCTGGTTCCTCGACAAAAAAGTTAGTCATAAACTTTCCTATAGTTCCGATTTGTGTAGCCCTTATCCTGTGCTTCTGGTTCCTCGACAAAAAAGTTAGTCATAAACTTTCCTATAGTTCCGATTGCGATACATGTAAAGGCAAGCCATTTCTCTTCCATAACAATAGCATACCCCGTAAGAAATTGACTGGCACCCAAAAGGGCATCACCGAGCTTTCTCATCTTTGCAGGTGTCGGTTGGTAGTAAGACTTTATTTTAAATTGTATTTTCATTTTACCTTTATCAATAATTGCTTTATATCTGCTTTGATCTCTTTCAATTCGTCTTTGATTTCCTGTACTACTTTCCTGTCCTGTTGTGTTTCGCTTTCTAGCTTTACAATTCTTACTTCGTGAGTGTAGTATGCTACTGTGAGAGATACAATAAATGATCCATAAGTTATGATATCTTTAAAGTCAATGTCCAGTTTCATTTTTTCTTCTTTGATGGTTTTATAATTTCCTTCGCTACCTTCTGAGGAATTCCTACTTTCTTTGCAAAATCTTTATTGTGTGCTACTGCCTGCATAAACTTTTCTTGTTTTTTACTTTTAGTTGGCATATTATTCTCCTTTATGCTTTTATACTTGTTCAATATAATTTGTCAATCTACTTTACTCTATTTTGATTATCTTGATCAAATTTTGATTTCATAGATTGCCTTCTTTCTACTTCGCTTCTATTTTCGGAAAGGAATTGATCTAGTAGTCCTCTTTGTAGTCCTTGCTGGGTTGCTACTGATTTTATTGGTCTTGTAACTATCTCAGGAATAGTTGCTTTTGTTATTGGCTCAAATGCTTTAAGTGTTTTTAATGCCATTTGACCACCTCTCTTTTCCACTTCAGATCCTGCAATTGTTCCTAATCCTGTTCCAATTGCTCCGCCTGGTAACCCTCCAATCGAAGACCCTGCCATTGTAAATAATCCAGTTAATCTATTAGATATTGAAGATCCTTTTCCGCCGTATGCCTCTATATCTCGTTTTAAAGCCATGTCATTTAAAAATTCATTTAATTTTAATTCGTTCTCAAATCCTCCTGCTTTCCCGTAAGCTCCTAATCTTTGGAAGTCTTTTTGCAGATTGGTGTCCGTTTTTCTTAATTGAGAATTTAATGTATTGGCAATTTTGTTTTCATCAAATCCTTTTTCAGTTGCAAATCTTTTTGTTAAGTTATTGGAAAGTTGATAATCTTGAGATACCTTTTTCATAAGTCTTCTATACTCAGGAACTTGTGCTTTTAAATCTCTATCCATTGCAGCTCTTGCATTTTCTAACCCATCCCTGTATTTATTATTTTTTAAAGGATTTTGCCATCCGCCTGCTGCTGCAATATCATCATCTAAACCTTGTAATATTGGTTTTAAATCATTTCCTTTTATATTATCTGGCAATTCATCAAAAACTGCTATTTTATCTTCTAACATTTTAATAGCTTGGTTTCTGACGTCAGACACACCTTTAGATTTTTTTAATACATCTATTTGTTCTTTTAATGCGTTGATAGCTAAATTTTTATTTATCTCTGTATCTTCTGGTATTGATTCAACAGCTAATCTACTGTTTTTAATAGCTCTTTTTGCTATTGGATTGTCTGACATGAATGATTCTACTACGTTTGCTTTTGCAGGGATTAAGTCTTTTTTTATATTTTCTCCTGCATAAACTTTTAATATTTTTTCAACAGCCTTGGGATTTTTTTCAGCTTCAGTTAATAATTCAGATGATACTCCTAGTCCTCCTTGTAATCCCTTTTTTAATAAAGTACTTGTTGCTTGTGGTATAGATTCAATTCCTTTTGCAATTCCTCTTCCGACTATTGGTAAAGCTCCTCCAGTTATTCCACCAACACCTACATCTTGTGCAATTCCGCCAATATCTTTTTCTTCTGAAAATCCTAATCCAGAAACAGCACCTATTCCAGCTCCTCTGGCTACTCCTTGTAATAAAGTTTTACCTGCTGCAAATTGACCTGCTGCAGGAATTAAAAATGGAGCTACGCCACCGACAATTTCCGATCCTGTATAAGTCACTGGGTTTGCTTCTTGTGCTTGTTTGTATGCCTGTCTTGATTCCTGTAGTGCTTGTTCGTATGGAACACCTTTTAAGATTGACTCTAGTCTTGCCGTTGCTTCGTCTGCAAATCCCATAGATAGTCCTTGAGCTCCTCCACGTATTGCAGATTCTATAGGAGAAACTTGAGGAAGAGGAGTCTTAGGTATATTTTTTTTGGATATAAAAGCATCAATATCTACTTCATTTGGATTTCCTAAAATTGTATATCTTGGATCATTTAAATTTATTTTATCCATATTATTTATACCTTCTTAATACATTTCCAAAAGGATCTATTTCCACTGTTTCTCCTGTTTCATTATCTTTAACATATCTTATATTAGCAGATGTTTTTAAATTATTGATAGCTTGTTTTCTTAATAATTGTTTATATGCTATATTTTCTGCGGTATCTCCTGGCAATGGAAAAAACTTTTCTGATTCTCTTGCAAATTCATCATCACTTATTGCAGCACCTGACTCTTTTCTTAGTACTGCTCCAACAAAATCTTTTTTTGCTGCTTCATAATTTTTTCTAGCTTCTGATTTAAATCTTTCTGGAGCGTACGGAAATTCACTAGATGGACTAAACCCACCTTCTTTATTTATAAATTTATTTTCTAAATCATTAAGCATTTTATCTGATGTTTCAGTTCTTTTTGCAAATCCTAACGATAATCTTTCTGCCTCTGTTGGTTCTTTTCTTTTTTCCTCTTTAATTTTACCTACTCCAATCCCACCTCTAGGCATAGCTGCAAGTCTTGATTGTTCCATATTCCCTTTAAGAGTCTGCAATACTGTAGGATCATTCAAGTCAGTTGCACTCAAATTATCTTTTACTTGAAATCCTAAACTTTTATAAACTTCTCTTTTTCTTTTGCTCTCTTCGCTGTTTGGATCTGTAAGTTGTTTTGCTCTTCGTTGGTTCTCCTGAGTATCTCGCATGTATTGAAACATATTTGCGGAGTTCATTATATCTTTAGGGCTTCCTCCCATCATACCTGTTCCAAATCCTGCTGCTCCCTGTGCAATGAGACTTGCTAGAAATCTTCCTGAATCATCGTCTTGTGCTTCTGGAGTTGGTTGACTCATAGGAGACAGTGACATTTGATTTGGTTGAATAGGTTCTAAAAACATTCCTGCATTTCTTATGACTGGATTTTGATTCATGGACATAGGAGAAGTTTTTCTTGTTTGCTGTGCCATAGGGATAGAATCATCTTGAGGGTTGAATATTTTACTAAATTGACTGTTAGGGATTATACTTGTCATGTCTTACCTCAATACTACATTAGAATATTGATTTCTAATTTCTTGCTGTCTTGCTGCTACTGGGTCTTGATTAAGATTTAATGTTGTTGTAGGTTTAGTTGCAGGAGTCGGTCTAGATAAATACCCGCCCGCCAAGGATCCACCCACATTCAATCCAGTTCCTATTCCCTGCATCATTGCCTGTTGATTGGCGATACTTTGAGCTGTTTGGGATTGACCTATTCCACCTATACCTTGACTCAGCCCACTTATGTAGTCTGTCTGCAGTCCATATTGTGCCAATGGTCTTTTAACTTTGTTCTGTAATCTTTCTTGATTCTCTAAATCCACATTGGCTTGCCCTACTCTAGTTTTTTCCCGTTCTAATTCATTTCTCAAACTTTGCTGTAGATCTAAATCCCTTAATCCCGCTATGTTTCTATTCTGAGTATTGAATCTATTTATTGCGTCTTGAGCTTCTTGCCTTTGTGCTTCTCTTTGAAAATCAGTTTGCTCTATTCCACCCGCCATCTCAGAAAGAGAAGAGAGAGCTTGCATCCTTGCCCTCTGTGCTTGTGCTGCTTGTTGCATTCCTTGAGTCGATGCCTGTTGTGATGCTGCTTGAGATCCCTGCAATTGTGCTGCCAGTTCTTGACCACTACCGGAGATTCCTCTCTGTGCCATGTTTTGAAGGATAGATTCCCTTTGTCCTCTTTCTTGAGAAGCAATTTGATTTTGTATCTCAGTCAATGCTGCTCTGTCAATTGCACTCAGTCCAGTCTGCGAAAGTTCCTCTACTCCTCCTATGGCTTGCAGTTGCTTTTGTCGCATAGCTGCATTGATCACACCTGAAGGAAGACCTGTAGCCTGTAATTCTTCTGGAGTAAAGTTTCCTAAATAAGACAAAGCTTCAGGAGTACTGTACTTTGCAAATTCCACTTCTGGTATTTCAGGAGGACGGTTTGCAAGTCCTAAGAGAGCTTGAAGTTTTGCTGTGTTTGTGGATGCGGAAAGATTCGGTCTTGATAAATATCCTAAGGCTCCCCCTGCTAAAGTGCTTCCTCCAATTATGGCTGCTGTTGTAACTGGCATTATGATAACCTCTCTTGTAATAATGGTGTAAATGGTGTACTACCTGTAAGCTGTTCAAGTGCTTGTATTCTTGATAATCTAGTTGGATCGAAAGATCCTATTATACTTTCTCTTGTATCATTCAATCTATTAAGATAATTATTATATTTATTGACAATATCTTGATTTCTAGATTGATAATCGCTAAGAAATCTTTGTTGTGCATTTAAATCAAATTCTAATGGCTTAAGTGATTCTCTTCTATTTGCAAGATCTTTATTAAATCTTTCTATATTTCTTCTTGCACTTTCTTTTTGCCACCCTTGAGTATTTGAATTGTCTACAATTGATTTTTCAAAATTAATCGCGTTATTCAAATTATTAATTTCATTATTTATATTATTAATCATACTTAAAGTATTAGATTGATTTTCTTGAGATTTATTAATTTGGTCTACTATGTATTTTGCTTCTTCTGGATTTACTCCAATACTTCTTGCAACAAATTGAGGATTTACAGATCTAATAAATTCCTCTTCTGGTTTTACGGCTCCTGTCAATACATTCTGAACCTCTCCTGCTGTTAATGGTTGACCTTGTATTTGTCCTCTCAAGGATTCCACATCCTGAATAATACTTGGAGCTTGTGTCCCACGTATGGCACCTGCAGTCGTTCCCAATCCTGCAATTGCTTTTTGTCCTGACTCTGTACTCTGAGTAAGAAATCTATCCAGGACATTCTCTCCTCTGGTAGCCAATGCAGGATTTGCCCTCTGAGATTGGATGAAATTTTGCAATGCGTTAGGATCTCTCTGGATAGTTTCTAACCCACTGGCAAGTTGTTCCTGTTGTGTTCCTAGTGTTCCCCGTGCTGTTTGTAATTGCTGGAAAGGTCTTTCTACGTCTCCTATTCCCTGTGTTCTATATTGAGCAAATCTTTCTATATTCTTAGGATCTTGCACTATTTTAGTTGGATCTTGCAAAGCATTTTGGACGAACTGTTGTCCGGATCTGATTCCTTCAAATTGTTGTTTAATAGGTTCTGCTTGTCGAGTAAATTCCTGTTGTCGTGTTCCTAGCTCTTCCTGTCTTCTGGTTCCTTCTCTTTGTAACAATTGAGCGTTAGGATTTGCTTCATTGGCTTTAATGTATTGCTGTAAATTTGTAAAACGACCACTTCCACCTTGAGCAATATTCGTTCTTTGTTGTGCTTGTTGTCCAAAAGTTCCTGAACCCATTCCGAGAGTAGGAGCTTGTGCGGGATTTTGATCTTCTAGTTTTTTCTCAAATACATTCGCCATGTCATAATCCTAGTAAAGTAATATTGTATTGCTTGCTGTTGTCCAGTCCAGTGATGTACTGAATTGAGATGGTTCCATCGTTGTTGTCATACCATGAGATAGTTACTGCATCATGTTTCTTTTTTGGAGTGCCAATTTCCTCTATGTATCCTATAAGTAAAATCTGAGTCTTTCTTCCGAGAGTGTTAAGATAGACTATCTCATCAAATCCTTTTGAAGATGTATAGTTGGAAGGAGTTCTGAAGGTTATCGTTTTAATTTGTCCTTTTACATTCTCTGGGATCGTCAAGTTTCGGTTGAATGCTGAGTATACTTCTTCTATGAATTGATTAATAGGAGATAAAAGGGAATCCACCCAAACAGGGATGTCGGCTCCTAAATCAGATCTCTGTACACGCTTGATTGTTGGTAAGCTAGCCATTATTTAAACCTCTCGCTCATTGGCTCAAACATAGCCGACAATCCCTGAATAGCAAAATAGGATTGAGCTTTCTTGGATCTGACTCTAAAGAATACCCATGAAGCACGCCTTTTAAGTAAGGGAATATATGTCCTGATAGGATAGGCAAGTCCTGTCCCAAATCCCCATGGAATTGTACCCCATGGAAAGGATCCCCATTGGTCGGATCTCAAAGGAGAGACTTCTGTATATTCCACGTTAGGATCAAAGTTTGAAGAAAATCCTATCTCTATAGAGCTAAAATCTGCAGTCCTGAATAACATTGTGATTTCTCTCCAATGTTTCAAGATACCTGGATTCTGGCTGTCATTCTGAGACCATTCTAATATTGACTCGATCGGTTCATAGGATATGGCTGCTCCTGTTGTAAATCCTGCACTACTTTCTAAAGTGACATCGTTTCCATTTACGAATGTCACCACGGAAAAAACTGCACTCTGTCTTATCACTTGATTGATGGCAATATTTGTAGCACTGGCAAGAGTAAGAATATTCCCATTGATAGAACTGATTGTAATATTATAGGAATCGTCGACATAGTCACTAGAATTCAAAGCCTTTCTTTCTCTGTAAATATAACCATCTGTTCCACCCATGTACAGTCTATTGTCGTACACAATCCCACATGAACGATCTTGTATGTATTTAGTCCATGCATTGGTGAAAAAATTATACACATAAGCTTCTGTAGGAAAGCTATCTGTTGCGAGTGCTTTACAATAGAATAAATATTTCCTATCTACTTCATAAGATACTCCAAAAGAAGTAGTAAAAAAGTTTTGTATGATTTCTCTTTGTTGTATTTGATCTTCAATAGGTCTAGAAATTACCTCGACTCCATTGTCTGAGATGGCTGCTATTCCCTGATCTGTATAACAATAGATTTGATTGTTCATTTCTACTGCAGATTCCAGAGAGAGAAGTTTGATAGTATTGTCGAATAATGACACTCTGAGAGAGCTTGGATCTTCTCCTATAATTCTATAGACTCCGTCCTCTTTGAGAATAAAAACTGAATCCCTAAGAGGAATGACTCTTAGTATTTCGTTTGCTCTACTTCCTGCGTCAACATAATTGAGTATTGGTACTGCTTCTGGTTGTTGAATCTTTGAGTAGTATACTCTGTTTGGGTTTTCATCGTTCGTGCTTCCGTTGTTTGTACCTGAAGAACTGAGAACAGGATTCCAACAGGTTGTCCTTGAGGAAGTCACAAAGAATTGAGATACTGAATAGTCATTAGCTTGAATAAATATCTTACCTGGCAGGTCTCCAAATCCAGAGATATAAAAAGCACTCAATGTAGATTGACGCAAATTTATTACTTTGACTAGTGATCTTGCCGTGTCTGCTATTGCACTTGCGGCCGTTCCAGTTGTAAGCTTAAAGATTCCACTTGCAGGAGTTTCTGTGCTTGTTGATGCTGTGTATGTCACTCCATTAATTGTCACTGTGTCACCATTGACTAGACCTGGAGCAGATCCTGTGACAGAAATCAAAGTGAGAAAAAAGTTTTGCCTTCCTTTAGTATTTGCATAGAATGTCATGTTTTTGTAAGTACAGATATCAATTGCAAAAGGAGGTTCATCATTAGACTGCAAGATTCCTTCTTGTGTTGGGGATGTGTACAAGAAGGCTCCTCTGAGATCCTCAGGAGTTATGTCCGAAAAAGTAACAAATCCGTTAGAAATATCTCCTGAAGTGACATTCCCTTCATAGACTAATTGTAAATCGTCTGGAGGCTCTATTCCTGTTCCTACAGAAACCGATCTATAAGCCTGATAAAAATATCCTACTATTACAGTATCAGGAATATAGAGAGTAATATCTACAATTCTAGACCCTGAAAGAGTATTAGTAACTGTAGCACGTCCTGAAGGTGATCCTAAAATTAAATTATCATTTGCGTCTTTGTATCCCCATACAAATCTATAGGCAATAGATTCATTGTTTGGAAGAAATCCACCTGTAGTACCTATAGAACAATATCCATCCAATGCCCTTGGAGACCCTGCATTGATAGGAGTATCTGTGACAACAGACATCTTTTTAATATTGGAAGAAGTAGTAAAATATAAATTTTTATTTGCTTGAGTCGATTTGATTCTATGTCCAGTTGGAGGAGTATAAGTTCCTGAGTAAGCTGTAAAAGTTCCTGATCCATTATCTCTTGCAAGCTTGTTGCCATAACTGGAAATCAATGTACCTTGATAGTCAAAGAGAGCATCAATAGACCCCGTGTAGGAAGATGGCATCTGTCCGTATTTTGCTTGTCCCCGTCTTGGTTCTGCCACCGATCCTTTATCAATCTGGATATTATCGGCTCTTTGCAAGGCTCCTTCAGGGATCTCGCTAAATTGATTTGGGTTTGTGAAGAGACCTGCAATTTTAAGATTTAAAGCTTGTGCCATCTAGATCACTTCCATAAATATCTAGATAGTCTTTTATTGCCTGAAATCTTTTTTGGTTGTGCATCCACTCGAGGAGTAATAAGATTTCGGTTGTCCGACTCCATTTGTGCGTATGTCAACAAAGCTGATTGTAATCCGTTATTGTCTCCCATGTATTCCATCATTCGTACTACAACTGCTTGAATCAAAAGAGGAATTGTATCTTGTGGGATTTGAGCAAAAGGAGATTCTCCACGGGATGCCACATAAAAACCTGTCTCGATATCGGTTGTATCGGTAAGATCCAAAGTTGCATTTAA
>CAYQOJ010000123.1:0-9862 GCA_964419105.1 uncultured Methylococcus sp. | reverse complement strand
CTTCTTCGGGTTCCTTCACATCCTTGGCATGGCTCTTGACCTCACCGCGGTGAATACGAACATAGTCTTCCAGCTGTCGAGTCGCTGCCGCAAACGCATCACGTAGCGCGACATAGATATCCTGGTGCTCCTGTTTGTCGTGATGATCCCGGCTGACGACGATTTGTTTGTGCGGAACCGCGATATCGATCCTCACCTTGTAAAGATTACCGTGGTGCTGATGATGGTGCTCCGCTTCGACTGCAACCCGGCAGCTGGTGATGTTATGGCAATGTTGTTCCAGTTTCGCAGCCTTCTCCCGAATACGGGCTTCAACCGCATCGGAATGCTCAACGCCATGGAAAGTAATTTCTAATGGTAATTGCATAGATGCTTCCATCGTTATTCGTGCGCGGCTCTCGCAGTTCACCCCAGGGATGTGACGCAAGCCTCTCCGGCACTTCTGTTGGATAATGAGCCCTCACCGCTCTTCCTGGCTCACGCTCAGCATGAGCTGAATCACGAGGGGTCGTCAGAATCATAACCAAGCCGTTCTAAGCCGTCGAATCTGTCTGCAACATCCAACGACCTTTTGGACCGAGGCATGCCATGCATAAAGAAATTCCAAGCACATTTTCCAACGAGGAGATCACCGCCAGACTGACCTCTGAGCTACCTCACTGGCGATACCAGGACGGATGGATCATTCGAGAATTCAAAACCTCGGGTTGGAAATCCACGCTCATGGTGGTCAATGTGATTGGACATCTTGCCGAGGCGGCCTGGCATCATCCAGATCTGGTCATCACCTATGCCAAGGTAAAAACGAAGCTGACAACCCACTCCGCCAAAGGCATCACGGAGATGGATTTCGCACTCGCCAAAAAAATTGAAGACGTCGTGCAATGGAAGGCAAAGGATGAATTTCCTGGGGTCTTGGAAGGGACTCCCGAAGACCCTCGATTCAAATATTTGCGCTATGACTGAGTCTGAGCCGCCTCTAAAAGCAGATCGTCCACGATCCTTTGCATGCGCGATCTAAGAAATAAGACGCGCCATTTCGACCCGCCAGCCTGACGCCAAAGAAGCGCCGAACGGATCCCCGCAAGCAGCAGCGTTCGAATCTGATTGGCATTCTGAGGGTCCGAAAGCTGTCGCTGCTCGCCTGCAACCATGATGCGGGGCTTCAGATTACTCACAGTCTGCTGGTAGGCGGTCGCCAGTATCCGAAAGACCTCGGGATCCATCCGTTCCGTTGAGCGGTCCCAGATCTCGCGTGCATCCCGAATAGCTCGGCTGATGATCTCGGTCATTTCACGATTCTGAGTGAAGAGAGGCTCGAGATAAATTAGCGTTGATGCGTAGCGCGCCGTTTCCGGATCCACCTGCCTCGGTTCAGACAATTGCCGCTTCAGCGCTCTAAGCCCGGGGACAAGCTGGGGTAACCCCCCGTAAATTTCGAGAATACCCTCTGCATCAACCATGAAGACGCTGAGCACAGAGGACTTGAGCGCCATTTCGTCATTGCGCCCGGTTCTTGCTGTCTGCTTGACCAACTCCATCGCCTGAGCGAGCCCTGCAAGTGCAATGACTTGATTTCTAAGGGAGCGTTCCACTCAATCTACCTGATCAGAAGCTCAAGCGCTTGGCCGTCAAACTCAACCCCGCGCCAACCGAACTTCATGAAAGCCCGAATATTGCGATGGTCCTGCCCTTCGGGATTAGGAAGAACGTCCTCCCGGTAGAACTTTCCAAAGAGCTGCAGGGTCTCAGGTTCCGAGAGGCAATGCTGCGAGGCAAAAGTAAAAATCTTGAGAGAGCCGTGATTGACTCCGGGCTCACTCACGACCCGATCTTCGCCATCACCATTGGTGAATCGGCGGGGGGTAAACCGGTAATGATGATCGATCAGCGAGATCGTCTCATCAAACTCGACTGGATGACCTGACCTGACCCGGTCCAGGAATGCGTTGATGTCATTTGCGGTAGTCATGGATTCATTTTTTTCGGGGTGAAACGGGATGCTTCTGTTTAAGCAACGGATCGACGACCTTAAGCACCTTGTCTTTGAGAATCAGCTGGGCCTTCTCATTGGGGTGGATTGCATCGGGCTGCATCAAGTCGGACACATCTCCGACCCCTTTCAAAAAACCATCGACGAAGATTACACCCATGTCCTTGGCAATTCGAGAATAGATAGCCTCAAATCGGTCGGCAAATTGTTTGCCGAAATTCGGTGGCATTTGCATCCCCAGCAAAATCGGAACAGCTCCTGCCTTACGGGTGATTAGGATGATTTCACGAAGGTTTCGATCCATTTCAGGAATACTGATCCCTCGAAGTCCATCATTGCCACCTAGCTCAATGATCACTATCTCCGGCGTATTCTTTTCAAGCAGGCGCGGCAACCTGACGAGACCTCCCGCTGTCGTATCCCCGGATACCCCTGCATTCACAACCTGATGTCCCCCAGGTGAGATCGCCGCCCCGAGAAGAGAAACCCAGCCATCCGTGAGATTCGCCAACCCATAGCCCGCGCTGATACTGTCACCCAGGACCAGTAGCGATGAAGCCTTGACCGAGGCAGCAGGCAGTGACAAACAAGCGATCAAAAGAATTCTAATCATGGAAAAACAGAAAATTGAGGATCAAATCCCAGAAGTCGAGCAGATCGCCGAACTCTTTGATGTCGGCAAAGTTGTCCCAACGCCAGAGGGTGATCTGGTCATTCTGAAGGCTGTCAGCTTCCGGATCAAACGGGGGGAAACCATCGCCATCACCGGGGCTTCGGGTTCTGGAAAGTCAACACTACTCGGATTGATGGCCGGTCTGGATCTTCCGACGGAAGGCCATATTCAACTTTTCGGAAACGAGCTCACGCAACTCAGTGAAGACCGAAGGGCACGCCTTCGCTCGGGCAGAGTAGGTTTTGTATTTCAGTCATTTCAACTGATTCCTCATCTGGATGCGCTGGAAAACGTGATGCTGCCCCTGGAGCTTGGGGGATATCCCGACGGCCTGGACCGGGCCAGGGACTTACTGGTTCAGGTCGGACTCGGCGATCGACAGCACCACTTTCCAAAGCAACTCTCGGGGGGAGAGCAACAACGGGTCGCTATCGCCCGGGCGTTTTCTACGCGCCCTGAAATTCTGTTTGCCGATGAGCCGACTGGGAACCTGGATGCCCTTCGTGCCGCATCCATCGCCAACCTCCTGTTTGAACTTAATTCTCAACACCATACAACCCTTGTCCTCGTGACCCATGACATGCGACTGGCCTCACGTTGCCAGCACCAAATTGAGCTGGAGCAGGGACATGTGGTTCATCACGGAGAGTCGCTCTAATGGGTTTCTCTTCCGTCGCCCTTCGGATCTTTCTCAGAGATCTTTCGAGCGGAAATCTCAACATGCTCATCGGCGCGCTGGTCCTTGCCGTTGCGGCAATCTCGACCACTGGAATTCTCGCTGATCGCCTGGATCGAACAGTCGGCGCTGAAGCCGGCGAATTACTGGGAGCAGACCTCGTGATTCGGGGAAGGTCCGAGCTCTCCACCGAAATGAGAGCAGCGGCAGATCGTTTAGGTCTCAAGCACATCGAGAACATTGAGTTCAGCACCATGCTGATCGAAGGCGATGCAACCTTGCTGGCAGGGGTTAAAGCAGTTGAGCCCGGCTATCCACTTCGAGGTGAATTGGCCTCTGAGGATGCTTTGGGGACCCTGACGCAGGGAAAATCGCTGATCCCTCAGTCGGGGGAGGCCTGGGCTGATCTGACAATTTTGAGACGGCTCAATCTCTCGATTGGCGACCAAGTCACTGTAGGAGAAAAAAAACTCAAGGTCACACGGATTCTGATTCATGAACCAGATCGAAGGGGCGATATGAATGGCCTCTCGCCACGGCTCCTCATGAATCGTAGTGATCTTGAGGCCACAAAAGTCGTGCAACCAGGAAGCCTCATCGCACATATTGAGCTTCTCAGCGGCAAGCCACGCGACATCAGAACCTATAGGTCCATCATCAAGCCGGCGCTGAAACCTGATCAGAACGTAAACGACCTTGAGGAGAATCGGCCAGAACTCGGAAAAACCATCCAAAGAACACGACAGTTCATGAGCTTTCTGAGTCTCGCCGTCATACTGTTGGCCGGGATAGCCATTGCCCTGGGCACGCAGGATTACATCGGGCGACATCAGGGATTGGTTGCCCTGCTTCGGTGCCTCGGATCTTCGGATCGACGCATCATGGCGCTTTTGCTAGCCCAGCTTTGTACGATGGGTTTGGTGGGCAGCCTTGTTGGCATTCTGATTGGCAGCCTCACCGAAATAGTTGTCCTCGAAGCACTGGGAGACCTGCTACCAGACCATATCGCCGTCCCCCGGATGAGTGCCTGGTTTTTGTCGATAGGACTTGGTCATGCGATTCTGATGGTCTTTGCATTACCACCGGTCCTCGACCTCCAGAAAATGCCCACTTTGAGCATTCTCCAAGGTCAAAGAACGCCCTTCCCTCGGCGACGTTATGTTTCTTATTTGGCCGGGCTTTTGGTGATTATCGGAACCCTCTTGTGGCACACCGGCAACATCCAGATGATGGCCAGCACTTTGGCCATTGGCACCATAGCTCTGGGGATATTGGCCGTTGGAGGGTACCTGATTCTCTTGGCGCTTCGTCGGTTGGTCGGACCCCTCCCATTTTCGATGCAGCTGGGTATACGTCGTCTGTTCAGGCACCCCGCCCGAACGCTCATACAGATCGTGGGATTCAGCTTAACGTTTACTGCCCTGACTCTGGTGGCGACACTCCGAGGTGACCTCGTTGATGACTGGATGGCACATCTGCCGGGTAACACACCAAACTACTTCGTCATCAACCTGTTTGACCATGATCTTGCCAATTTTGAGGCCACGGTTCAGGCGATTGCACCTCAGCAGATTGACCTTTACCCGGTCGTTCGCGGTCGTTTAACGCGAATTAACGGCGAAGAAGCACTCAAAATTGCAAGAAAAGACAGTCGAGCAGAGGGTTCGATCAACCGAGATCTCGCCTTAACGTTCACGACACGACTTCCTTCCGATAATCGAATCACACAAGGGACCTGGAACCCAGACGAAAATCACGAAGACCTGTCGATCGAGGAAGGCCTGGCAAAGCGCCTTGGCATCCAGATCGGCGACGTTCTGGAATTCAATATTCTGGGAGATGTCATCAAAGCCCGCGTAGGGAGCTTTCGGAGCCTTCATTGGGATCGAATGACACCTAACTTTTTCTTCATACTCCCAAAAGCGCTTCTGGAGAATCAGCCTCGAACCTGGATGACGAGCCTGTATATCGGAAGTCAGGCGCTTTCTCTTGAAAGAGTTCTGGTGCAGCGCTTTCCCTCGATGAGCCTGATCGAGGTTGGTCGGCTTGTTAAACAGGTTCAAACGATTGCCGGCCAAATCAGCACGTCCATGCTGCCGCTCATCGGGCTCTGCCTGATTTCCGGGTTATTTTCCGTTTTGGCTGGAATCCATGCGACCAGCCAAGACCGCGAAGAGGAGGATCGGCTCCTTCGGATCATCGGGGTAGAAAGAAGGCGTATTCGATTGACGAATTCAGCCGAATTTGTGTCGCTAGGCCTGATTTCCGGTTGCTATGGCGCGATCACCGCGGAAATCATTCGCTGGGGACTCTACTCCACAGTGCTTGAAATTCCTTTCAAGCTTCGCTTGGAGCTTCTCATGGGCGTGCCGCAGGTCAGTGCCTTGGCAGTTCTAGGAGTCGGCCTATGGGCCACACGGAAGAAAATTTGAATCTGTTGAGGTGAGCCTACCCAATGCACGCCCACCTCAACAGGAACGGTCAATCAGGAGCCAGCCCTGACGTTGACCTTTGAAGTCCAACCGGTCTTGCCCTGGCACGCCCCGTCGGTAACGGCAACCTTCACGAACGGCAGCAGGCCTACGACCTGCTCTTCTTCTACGGTGGCATGTGAACCAGACGGCGCCTGGCAAATATTAAGATCGCTGTCCTCCTCGGCATCAGAAGCACTGATCAATCCGGGGGTAGCAGTCAGATGCGAGAGCCCGCCGTTCGGATTATCAAGCGTCACAGCCTGGCCTAAGCTGACGGCGGCTTTAACCTGAACTTTGCCGCCTTCACCACCACCGGTCATAGCGAGCGTCAGCGAGCCAATAGCGATTGCAGCAATCAGAGCATAAAGCGCCTTCGGGTTGGTCTTCAGCGTGTTAATGATGCCGGCGACGGCATTGCTGTTATCTTCAGACATTGAGATTCTCCTCATTATTCCTGGGTTCGCCTTCTAGGGAACGAAGCCTTATTGTTAGACCCGGCCCCACCAGATTGGCCGGCACCGCTCATTGTAAACAGAAATGGCCTCACAAACCTTATTCGGGGATTACGAGCGTTTTCTGGGGGCCAAACCCTTTACACTGGAGGAGGTTCATTGTGAGTTCGAAAAGTTGAACGATGCTGCAATCTATTCTCTTTCTGCTGGTCATTGGCACGGTCCTATTCCTCAGACGTAAGTTGCGAGATACACCCCTTGCTCGCCTGAGCGCCACACAGCAGTCCCTGATTGCCTTGGGTATTTTGGTGCTTCTGCTGCTTGCGCTCACCGGTAAGCTCGGCATGTTGATCCCGCTATTCGGGGCGGTCGCCGCAGCCTTTATCGCCCTGGTATCTCGGCTAATGCCAATCATCACCCCACTCCTCGCTCGCCACCTTCCTGAATGGTTGGATCGCATCAAAGGACGCGAGGAATATTCCCAGAATACGCCAGGCGCCGGTCGACAGAGCTCTTCTGTACGGACAGCCTATTTGGCGATGACCTTGGATCATCAGACGGGTCAACTCGATGGCACAATTCTCCAGGGCCCGCATGAAGGGAAGCGACTCTCCTCGCTTTCAATGAAAGCCCTGGTAGATCTTTACGCGTTTTACTTAAGAGATGATCAGGAGTCAGCCAAACTTCTCGCCGCATTCATCGAACGCACATTTGGCCATCATTGGCAGAGTGGTAGCGAGAGCACGCAACCCGGTTCAAGCGCTGCCCTTGATCGGGAGGAGGCTCTCAGCATCTTGGGCCTTGATCCCGATGCCACCGAGGAGGAAATTATCGCCGCGCATCGTCGGCTCATACAAAAAGTGCATCCTGACCGGGGCGGATCCGATTACTTGGCATCACGCATCAACCAAGCTAAAGACTCCCTTCTCGGCAAACGGCAAGGTTAAGGTTAGGCAACCACCCAACACGAGGGAACATCGGTTGTTCAAGGTGCTAGAATTCCGGGACTTGATGTCCAGACCACGCCACTGCCACCGCTTTCTGGAGGAAACATGAAACTGATCACTTCCATAATCAAACCGTTCAAACTTGATGACGTTCGCGAAGCGCTCTCGGAGCTTGGAATCACTGGCATCACGGTGACTGAAGTGAAGGGGTTTGGGAGACAGAAGGGCCACACCGAACTTTACCGTGGCGCAGAGTACGTTGTGGACTTCCTGCCCAAGGTCAAAATTGAGGTTGCGGTCAGTGATGCGCTGCTTGATCAATCCATCGAGTGCATCATCAAGGCGGCCAATACCGGAAAGATCGGTGATGGCAAGATTTTCGTTAGCAATCTTGAGCAAGTGATTCGTATAAGGACTAGCGAAACCGGCGAGCAAGCCCTCTGAGAAACCAACGACACCGTGTCCCTCCATTCCAATGAGCACCCCGGCGAAATCGCCGGGAAGACCTCGTTCAACCCCGCATCCTTTCCGAAATCACCCGCCAAGGCGCCCGACGGCAGCGATCGCCTGAGGGAGATTCCTTACAACTACACGTCATACTCTGACCGAGAAATTGTCATACGACTCCTCGGCCCTGAATACTGGCAGATTCTTGAAGAACTCAGAGCAGAGCGAATCACCGGACGCTCATCCAAGATGTTGTTCGAGGTGCTTGGTGACATTTGGGTTATCCAGCGAAATCCTTATCTGGAAGACGACCTGATTGATAACGCCCCCCGCCGAAAGGCACTACTAGGGGCGTTGAGACATCGTCTCCAGCAGATGGATGAAAGGCGCCAGTCTCTTGAAGTCGAAAATCCGGGGCGGGTTCCAAAAGTTCTCGCATTGCTTGAAGCCGCAAACCGCGCAGTCGATCAGTTCGAAGCAGCCCTCGACACCACAAGGCGCCTCCGACAGCGGGCCCTGAAACAGTTGTCACGGCATACCCGAAAGGACAATATCAATTTCGATGGCTATGCTCGGGTGACCCATGTAACCGATGCGACGGACTGGCGCGTCGAATACCCCTTCTTGGTGCTCTATCCGGACACCGAAGAAGAAATCGCACCCTTAGTGAGATCATGTATTGAGCTAGGACTTACCATCATCCCTCGGGGAGGTGGCACTGGCTACACAGGGGGCGCTGTCCCGTTAACCCCCCTCTCAGCAGTCATCAATACCGAAAAGCTCCTTGGCATGACGGTTCGTACGGAGCGTGATGGAAAACCATTACTCCATACGGAAGCAGGCGTCGTGACGCGACGGGCGATGGAAGCGGCCGAGTCGCGGGGATTGGTTTTTGCCTGTGACCCCACATCCGCTGACGCCTCCTGTATTGGCGGCAATGTCGCCATGAATGCCGGCGGCAAGAAAGCTGTGCTCTGGGGGACTGCCCTTGATAACCTGATGTCCTGGCGCATGGTGACGCCTGACGGCAACTGGCTCGAAGTCGAGCGGCTCGACCATAATTATGGAAAGATCCACCTCGTCCCGGAAGTCCGCTTCCTCTTGAAACGGTTCGATTCCAAGGGCAAAACCCTCCTGGATGAGGAAACACTCACGATCCCGGGTGAACGGTTCAGAAAAACCGGCTTGGGAAAAGATGTCACCGACAAGTTCCTTGGCGGCCTTCCCGGAATTCAAAAGGAAGGGTGTGATGGCATCATCACCTCAGCCACTTGGATACTCCATGAAATGCCGCCAGTCACCCGCACCTTCTGCCTCGAGTTTTTCGGGCAAGTGCGAGAGGCTGTACCTGCGATCGTTGAGATCCGCGACTTCCTCGAAAGCCTCCCGGATACTGGAAATGATCGCGTCATGCTGGCCGGCCTTGAACATCTCGACGAACGGTATGTCCGGGCCGTAGGGTACGCAACCAAGGCCAAGAAAAGAGGCCGCCCCAAGATGGTTCTGATTGGAGACATCGTGGGTGATAACGAGGATGCCGTTGCCCGCGCCACCAGCGAAGTCGTCAGAATCTGTAATGCGCGTGCGGGTGAAGGTTTCGTAGCGATCAGCCCTGAAAGCCGTAAAACCTTCTGGCTGGATCGCGCCCGAACGGCTGCGATCGCTAAACACACTAACGCATTTAAGATCAATGAAGACGTCGTGATCCCCTTGCCTCGCATGGGTGAGTACTGCGACGGCATTGAGCGATTCAACATTGAGCTTTCCATCCGGAACAAACTCCGTCTGTGCGATGCGCTCAGAGACTTTGTTTCAGGCGAACTGCCCGTCAGATCCTACGAGGAAGGACTGGATAAGGATGACCTGATTGGAGAACGCCGCCAACGTGCGCTGACCGTGATTGATCGCGTCAGCGCTCGCTGGCAGTGGATCCACGATCATCTCGATCTTGACTTGCCGACAGCAGAAAACGCTTTTGAGACGCTTGGAATCCATGCGGGTGAGTTCAATAATCGGACCGAACAGCCAACGCTGTTCCATCGGCTTCAGGATCACTCCATTCGTATTTCTTGGAAGCAGGAACTCAAAAAACCGTTCCAGGATATTTTTGAGGGCGACAATTTTCGGGCGGTCCTCGAACGCGTCGAGAGCATTCATCGCGAAACACTCCGCGGGCGCGTTTTCGTTGCACTCCACATGC
>CAYQOJ010000122.1:0-9931 GCA_964419105.1 uncultured Methylococcus sp. | reverse complement strand
CGTCGCAAAGGGTGCAAGGGTCAGTGACAGAAAAAAGAGAGCCATCAGAAAATCAAGGGCGCCATCATAGGGGAGCCCCGCGACCGCAGAAGTGACAGCCTGCGTCGCAAAAATGAGAAGCGGGACATAGAGCGGCATCACAATCAGGGTCAGTAGCATACCGCCGCGGCGAAGACCGACGGTGAGCGCCACACCGACCGACCCGACCAGGCTCAGAAAAGGCGTCCCCGCCAGAAGCGTCCATTCCAGAACCCGAATCCCCTCGAAAGGCAATGCCAGAAAAAGTCCGAGCAAAGGGGCCAAAAGCAACATCGGGAGCGCCGTCACAATCCAATGGGCAACCACCTTGGCCAGAACCAGCCAGGCGAGTGGAAACGGACTCAAGACCATCTGCTCCAGTGTGCCATCCTCAAAATCCGAGCGAAAAAGGCCTTCAAGGGAAAAAAGTCCCGCCAGTAGGACAGCAATCCAGATAACCCCCGGGGCCATGGTCTTGAGAACCGAAGGTTCTGGACTCACCCCCAAAGGGAATAATGTGACCACTAAGCTAAAGAAGAGGAGTGGATTCAAAAGCTCGCCGCGATGGCGAAAAGCCAGAAGAAGATCACGCCGCAAGAGCACCCAGAAAACCTGCATCATGGCCTATAGCTCCAGGGATCGAACCCGACTTCGCGTGGAAACAGGCTGATGAGACGTGAGGATGACCATGCCTCCCTGATCCAGATGTTGATCAAGAAGGGATTCCACCAAGGCGATCCCGGTGCGATCAAGGGCCGTGAAGGGCTCATCCAAAATCCAGATGAGGCTCCCTGAGAGCATCAGAGCCGCCAAAGCTGTCCGCTGACGCTGGCCCTGGGACAGCTGACGCACACGAAGGTCCAACCGATCCGAAAGCCCGACCTCATTAAGCGCCGCGCGAAACGCTTGAGGATCCATTCGGCGCCCCCGGAGCGCCGTCATCATCCGGAGATTTTCCTCGATACTGAGATCCTGTTTGAGTCCCAAAAGGTGGCCCAGAAATCCAAGCACGGCGTTAAAACCCAAGGGCTTTGCGTGAATATCGGTGCCGGACCACTCAACCCTGCCTTCATCAGGGCGCGAGAGGCCCGCCAGAATCCGGAGCAAACTGGTCTTGCCTGCTCCGTTGGCGCCCTCGATGCGTAGCGCCTCGCCGGCCCCAAGACGCAAGTCCAGGTGCTCGAACAGGGCGATATCACCGCGGTAACAGGAAAGGTTAATGCCTTCTAGCGACAAGGGGAGCATCGGAGGGTCGATACGTGATCGATCGTGCGCAGTCATTGGGAGCATTATCCCAGAAATAGGGCTTGGACGGCGGTTGAACCCTCACGAATTGCCCGCGCCGTTTGCGCTAAGATGATGGCATCCTTATTTTCTGTCATTCGGATGGCCCAACATGCATCCTCTCCCGACCGCCCATGAAACGACGCATGCCCGGGCGCTTCTCGATTTCATCGAACAAAGTCCGAGCCCTTGGCATGCGGTAGACACCACGAAAGCCCATCTTGAGGCCGCGGGTTTTTCGCCGCTTCAGGAGCGCGATGCCTGGAAGATTGGCCCTGGTGATCGTCATTATGTGATCCGGGGTGACTCATCCATCATCGCCTTTCGTCGCGGGCTGCAACCCCCTTCCGAGGCCGGCTACCGCATCCTCGGTGCCCATACCGACTCACCCGGACTTCGCATCAAACCCCAAGGACATCTTCGGGAGGGACGCCTGATCCGCCTGGGTGTTGAAGTCTATGGCGGACCCATCCTTGCGAGCTTCGCCGACCGGGATCTCAGCCTTGCAGGGCGCGTCAGCATCAAGGGCAGTCAGAACATCGAGAGCCGACGGGTGCGTTTTGACGCGCCCTTGCTCCGACTCCCCAACCTTGCGATTCACATGAACCGCGGCGTCAACGAGGAGGGCCTCAAATTCAATAAGCAAACGGAACTTCCGTTGATCTTGGGCCAAACCCTCCCGGATGCCCCCAGCCAGACCCTCCTCCAGGAACTTATCGCTGAACGCCTTGGAGTCGATGCGGCCTCCATTTTGAGTCTTGAGCTCAATGTTTACGACACCCAACCCGGAAGTTTTTGGGGCGCTCATGCGGAGTTTCTGGCGACCCGGCAAATCGACAATCTCTCGTCCTGTCATGCGGCCTTATCGGCCCTCCTTGAGGCTTCAGAAGGCGCTCCGACTCAGGTCATTGCCCTTTTTGACCACGAGGAAATCGGCAGTGAAAGCCATCAAGGGGCGCAGGGATCCTTCCTCAACGATGTCCTGAGCCGCCTTTCAGGGGGGCATGGCGAGGACGATCGCCGCGCACTGGCCCGTAGCCTCCTCATCAGCGCTGATGCGGCACACGCCTTTCATCCTAGCTTTTCGAGTGCCTACGAACCCTTGCATCACGTTCAGATCAATGAGGGCCCCGCCCTTAAGATCAATGCCAATCAACGCTATGCGACCGATGGCCCTCGAGCGGCCCTTTTCAAGGACCTTGCAGGGAAAGTCGGGATCCATTGCCAAACCTATGTCCATCGAACGGATCTGGGCTGTGGCTCTACCATCGGGCCCATCGCATCCGCTCGCCTTGGGGTTCCGACCATCGATTGCGGGGTTCCAATGTGGTCGATGCATAGCGCCCGGGAAAGCGCCGGGGTGCGAGATCAATGGGCCTTTGCAAGGCTTCTTCAGGGGTTTCTCGAGGAAGCTTTGGCCCTCTAGGTACCGCGTCAACCCAAAGCTGCGATGGCAAAACCGATCCTTGTAATTGAATACTGTACCCAGTGCCGCTGGCTCCTTCGAGCCGCATGGCTGGCTCAGGAGCTTCTGACGACATTCGAAGAGGAACTCGGCGGGGTAACCCTGATTCCGGGAACGGGCGGCATCTTTGAGGTTCGAGGACCAGGGGTTCTCTTATGGTCCCGAAAGGGGGAGGGCCGCTTCCCTGAAGCCAAGGAGCTCAAGCAAAGGGTGCGAGACCAGATCGCTCCGGAGCGATCCCTGGGGCACTCCGACCGTCCGTAAGCTCAGAGCACCTCGGTCAGCCGACGCCTAAGCTCAGCATAAAGGGCGTCCATCACCTTGATAAAGGATTCATCACCTTCCCAAAAGCGGGGGTAGTCCCCGCCCTTTCGAACGAGAATTCCGGGAATCCCCAGTGGCTGAAGGCCTGGGACTTCACGGCGAATGGATGCCCCCCCAAAGTACTCGGTCAGCGTCAGGGATTCAGGCAAAGGACGTTCCTGAGGCCGGGTAAAGAAATGCTCGCGCATCTCGGGATGGGGCAAGGGATGCCGCAAGGCTTCCAGCACCACAGCCCCTAACGGTGTTTCGCCCAGAATGAGCTCGATCTCGTCACGCGGGATGCCTCGGAGTTCGAAAAGGATCAAAGGATCGCGATCCAAGCAGCGGGCAAGATAATAGGTCAGGGCCGCCACGTGCTTACAGGGGACTTTGACATCGGGACAACTACAGCCCGCCTCAAAGGCCGTCGGTAACAAGTCGTCCTCACGCCAGCAAAGATCATGCGAAAGTAACTGGGCAGCCAGCCCCACCCGGCTCCCAATCTCGAGAAGAACCGGAAGCATCTCACTTTGAGGCAGCGGCTCAAAGCGCATCCAGACGTCATAGACAGGACACGCCCCAAGATCCCGGTAGGGCTTGGGCCGGCCCTTGATTCGACCCGCCACCTCGCTCGAGGACCACTCAGCCGAGAGGACTCTTTGATGCTCGAAAATTTCTCGCCCCCTGGAAAAGCGCGCCGTATCGAAGCTGCTTTTGAGGGTCTTGAGAAAAGTCCGCCCCAAAGGCAGACGCCCTTGGGCCACCGGTGATGATCGCGAATGAGATGCCTTGGCCATTGCGCATTGTACCGTTCAGGTGATGCGTGGGAGAATTCTTCAGTAGTAACGCAGAATGCCTCTTGGTTGCCTGCCCTCCTGCTTGAGACCCTCCTCTATTCCGCACCACGCATAGATTGCCATGAATTTTCCAGACCTTTCAGTCAACAGCCGAGATCCGGTGTATCGGGCCAGCCCCGAACTGATTCGCAATGCCCAGATCTCCGCCAAAGCGTATGCGACTGAATATCGGCTTTCACTGGATGATCCTGATCAATATTGGGGTGAAAAGGCCCGGGAATGGCTGACCTGGGAAAAACCCTTCACCCAGGTCCGAAGCGGCAACTTCTCGGAAGGTGAGATTGCCTGGTTCGAGGATGGCACGCTCAACGTCAGCGTCAACTGTCTTGATCGCCACCTTCCCCTGAGGCGAGATCAACCTGCGCTCCTTTGGGAGGGGGATGATCCTGACGTCTCGAAAGCTCTGACCTATGGCGAGCTATTGGAAGCCGTCTGTCGATTTGCCAACGTCCTCAAGGAACAAGGCGTTCGGCGGGGAGACCGCGTCTGCATCTATCTTCCGATGATTCCTGAGGGCGCTATTGCCATGCTCGCATGTGCTCGCATCGGGGCTGTCCATTCTGTGGTCTTTGGCGGGTTTTCCGCTGAGGCTCTGAGAGATCGCATCGAGGACAGCGCTTGCCGCGTCGTGGTCTGCGCCGATCAGGGACTAAGAGGAGGGCGAGCGGTTCCGCTCAAGGCCAATGTCGATGAGGCCCTATCCCACCTCACTCTCGACATCAAGGTGATTGTCGTTCGCCATACCGGAGCCGAGATCGCCTGGGACGAGGCGCGCGATCTCGACTATGGCACCCTGGTGGCCACAGCCTCACCCCACTGCCCGCCTGAAGCCATGGGCGCCGAGGATCCCCTGTTCATTCTGTACACCTCAGGCTCCACCGGCCGCCCCAAGGGTGTCGTGCACACCACTGGGGGTTACCTCCTTCAGGCCGTCATGACCCACCGACTGGTTTTTGACTATCGGGAGGGTGAAATCTATTGGTGCACGGCGGATTATGGCTGGATCACCGGTCACAGCTATGTGGTTTACGGTCCCTTAGGAAATGGCGCAACCACTCTGGTCTTTGAGGGCGTCCCGACCTATCCGAATCCCGGGCGCTTCTGGCAAACCATCGAAAAGTACGGGGTCAATCTTTTCTACACGGCCCCGACCGCCATCCGCGCCCTGATGGGGAACGGCAACCACTGGGTTCATGAAAGCCGTCTCGAAAGCCTCCGAATCCTCGGCTCCGTGGGCGAGCCAATCAATCCGGAGGCCTGGAACTGGTTCTATCATGTGGTGGGCGATTCGCGCTGCCCCATCGTCGACACCTGGTGGCAGACCGAGACCGGCGGCATCATGATCACCCCCCTGATTGGCGCGCCCCCGATGAAGCCCGGTTCGGCGACCCGGCCCTTTTTTGGGGTCGACCCGGTCCTGGTCGATGAAAAAGGCACCCTAATCGAGGGGCCCGGTGAGGGCATTCTCCTCATGCAAAGCACCTGGCCAGGCCAAGCACGAACCTTATTTAAGGATCACACCCGGTTCAAGGAAACCTACCTTGCCCCCTTTCCGGGCTATTACTTCACGGGCGATGGCGCCCGAAGGGATCAGGATGGCTACTATTGGATTACCGGCCGGGTCGATGACGTCATCAATATCGCAGGTCACAGGCTCGGCACGGCAGAGATCGAAAGCGCTCTGGTCCTCCATCCTTCCGTCGTCGAAGCGGCTGTCGTCGGCTACCCTCACCCCATCAAGGGTCAGGGCATCTATGCCTTTGTTACGCTGGCGAATGGAGAAAGGCCCAGCCTTGAACTCCGCAAGGCCTTGATCGAGCAAGTCCGCCATGAGATCGGCGCCATTGCGAGTCCCCAGGTCATTCAATGGGCACCCGCGCTCCCCAAGACCCGTTCAGGGAAGATCATGCGGCGGATTCTTCGAAAGATCGCCTCAGATGAGAGCGAACATCTGGGAGATCTTTCCACCTTGGCTGACCCTGAGGTCGTTCGCCAGCTGATTCAGGCACACGCTCAGGCGGTTGCTGAAACGTCATGAAACCCTATCGCTCACACCCGATCAGGGAGTGTGGAGAACCCTTGGTTTCATTGGAAGGGCTGGGATTTCTTTTGACTACCCCTCACCCCTACCAGGCCTTTGGCGCCCCCTATGGGCCCGACAACCCCTGGACAGCCCGAAGGAGCGTTGTCGAGGCCCTCTCAGAGGCGCTCTTGTCGCTGGAACGTCACAACCCCAACTGGACGTTCCGGATCTTCGATGCCTATCGCCCCAATGCCATCCAGTCCTTCATGGTGGTCCACGAATTTCTGACACTCTCGGGGGGGCGAAGCCCGGACGCTCTCCCCCAGGATGAAGCAACCCGGCTGTGGAAAAAAACCTATCGCATTTGGGCAGAACCCTCCGAGGATCCTCGCTCCCCCCCTCCCCATGCCACGGGTGCGGCCATTGATCTGACCTTGTGTACGCGCGATGGGATCGATGTCGCCATGGGCTCTCCAATCGATGAAAACTCCGATCGCTCGCTCCCCGACTACTTCCTTGAAAAAGACCCGATACTTCATCGCCACCGCCTGATCTTGCTTGAGGTCATGCAATCAGCGGGATTTGAACGCCACCCGGAGGAGTGGTGGCACTTCAGTCTCGGGGATCAGATGTGGGCCTATACCCGCGAGCAAAATGCGCCTTCCATACCTCAAACCGCCCGATACGGCCGCGCTGATCTACTCTAGATGACAGGCCCTCAGGCAATGGCCGACTCGCGGTTGAGCGCAATCAGCGCCTTGAACGTCTCGTTATCGAGCTTGGAAAGCCAGGATTCATCATTGCTGACGATCAAGGAAGCGACCTCTTTTTTCTCCTCAATCAGCCGGTCGATCCGTTCTTCGAGCGTGCCGACGGCAATGAATTTATGGACCAGCACGTTGCGGTGCTGTCCGATCCGGAAGGCGCGGTCAGTGGCCTGATCCTCAACGGCAGGATTCCACCAACGATCAAAGTGAAAGACATGATTGGCCCGGGTCAGGGTGATCCCAAGGCCACCGGCCCTCAAGGAAAGCACGAAGACCGCAGGGCCGGTCTGAGGATCCTGGAACTCAGCGATGAGCTTTTCCCGCTGGCCCGCCGAGACTCCGCCATGGAGGTAGAAGACCGGGCATCCCAGGGTGGCATGAAGGTGCTTTTGGAGCGCAGCCCCTGCCTCGGCAAACTGACTGAAGACCAGCGCACTTTCCCCCTCATCGATGACCTCGCCCAACATATCGCAAAGTCGTTCGAGTTTGGGTGATCGGTCATTGGAGAAACGGCTGCCATCATGGAGAAAGTGCGCCGGATGATTGCAGATCTGCTTGAGTCGCGTCAGCGTTGACAGGATCAAGCCCTGACGACTGATGCCCTCGGACCGCTGGAGCTGAGTTTCGATGTCCTTGACGACTGCCTCATAGAGAGAGGCCTGCTCGAGGCTGAGCTGACAATACTGTCGATTTTCGACCTTCTCAGGCAAATCTCGAATGATGTCAGGATCGGTCTTCACCCGACGCAGGACGAAGGGCTGGATCATGCGTCTCAAGGTTTCAGCGCGCTCACCATCATTGTCGCGCTGGATCGGGATCTCAAATCCTGAGCGAAACTGCGCCTGACGGCCGAGATAACCCGCATTGAGGAAATTGAAGATCGACCACAAATCAAGCAACCGATTTTCGACGGGGGTCCCGGTCAGCGCCAGCCGATGTTGGGACTTGAGTTTCAGGATCGAACGAGTTTGGGCCGATGAGGGATTTTTGATGTTCTGCGCCTCATCCAGAACCACTCTGTACCAGGGAATGGCACTGAGCAGCTTTTCATCTCGACGCGCCAGAGCGTAGGAGGTAATGATGATCTGGTGGCCCTGGATTCGGCGCTCGAAATCCTGGGGATCTCGAATTCTCTCGACGCCATGGTGGACATAGGCCAGAAGCCCGGGGGCAAAGCGCTCAATTTCCATACGCCAGTTTCCGATCACGGAAGTCGGCGCAATCAAAAGCGTCGGGGTTCTTCCCTCCTGGCCCTCCTTCTCCCTCAAGAGCAAAGCAAGCACCTGGATGGTCTTCCCCAGTCCCATATCATCGGCAAGACAGCCATTGAGACCCAAGCTTTCAAGGAATGCGATCCAAGCCAATCCCCGCTTCTGATAGGGACGAAGGTCCGCCAGAAGTCCTGGGGGATTCTCCTCCGGGGCAATGGTCCGGTAATCGCGGAGCTTTAACAACATCTCATGCAAAGCTTCGCGGGGATCAATCTCGAGGAAATCCGTATCCTCTGAGGTGACCTTCAGGAGGTCGAGCAAGGATAGCGGGGTCTCACCCTCGCGATGCCGACGCCAGAATGTCAGCATCTCGCCCATACGTTCCCGATCCAGGACCATCCACTCGCCCCGGAATTTGACTAAGGGGGATTTGCTGTCAACGAGACGCGTCCATTCCGCTTCGTCGACCGGCTCCTCGCCAAGAGCCAGCTCGTATCGATAATTGGTGATGTGCTGAAGATCGAGCCCAATACGCCGACAAGCAACCGGGCCTGATGCACTGCCTGCTCTCAAGCGAATTCGGGTTTTACGACGACCCTGAGGGGTCCACCAGGAGGGTACAAGCACCTTGAATCCGGTTTCCTCAAGAACCCAGGCATCGCGCTCCAGAAAATCAAAGGCGGCGTCCAGATCCAGACAGATGCCTTTTGGAACCGCAGCATCCAGGCCTTCCAGAAGAGGTGGAAAAATTCGGGCGGCCTGCCCCAAAGACTCCAACAAGCGGCCCAAGGGAACTCCCTCGCCCTTGGCATGAGATGACGTCTCCCCATCGGACCAGAATTGATCAATGGGAATGTGCTGGGAGGGATCCTTTGCCAGCACGATCCCCATTTCGATTCGCCAGGGCTGATCCTCGGCTTCGGCCTCGACCAACTGGAAACTCAGGGTAAAGTCACGCTCCTCATGGGCTGTTGCAACCTCCTGACGCCAGGCCTCCCAGTAGCCTGCTGATTCCTTTACACCCGCCCCCTGGAGGGGATGGGGGTCGCCTAGCCCTTGGAAGGTCTTTTCGAGAAAGGTGCCACGCAGTTTTCTCACCATCGCTGCCGGCGGCAAACTCTGTGTGACGGCCCGGTGGAGAAGCACTTCCCCGCAATGCAGCACCAGGCTTCGTGGTTCAAAGGCACGCTCATCCAACAAGGAACAGCGACCCGGCATGACATTCAAGAGATCCTCGGGGAAAGGATCTGAAGGTTCTGGGACCAGCGACCAGCCCACATGAATTTCCCCATCCCGAGCCAAAGGATCGTTTGGCATCCGTGGGACTGGAATATATCGGTCAGAAAGAAGGAGGAGATGGACCCGTTCGACTAACATCGACCAGAAGTCGAAATCTTCGGCACTCTGGAGGGAACCGGCACTTGCCAAAAGCTGCCGTCTGAGATCGAGAAACTGAGAGAAAGGACGGGCCAGGCGATAGGTCATGACCTCCCGATAGGCGATTTCAATGTTCGCTGGGTTGTCCCTTGGAGACTCGCTCAATCGATTCGGCGCTGAGAGAAACCCCTCACCTGACTTCAGAAAACCGAGTTTCTGGGTTTTGAAATGAAAGCGTCTTTCATAGGGTGAGAGGGGAATCCCAAGGTGCTGCTCAAGAAAAAGGATAGCTTCCGGTTTCTCAAGGCACTCAGGATACGCGCTCGGACCGACCCCGCAGGGCTCGACGACGGACTCGATCCAAAGCCAAAAATCACCCGCCTGGATAAATCCATCGCCTGATTCAGGAATCCAGGAGCAATGAAGGACGTACATCACACCTTCGAATAATGGGTCAAACGGCCCATTCTACCGGTGTTTTAGCGCTAGCATCAGGGCTTGGCCCATCAATTGAGAGGCTTCTTTGCGGGATCTTCTGAGCGGCTGTTTTTTGATCACGTTTCCCATCAGCCCAGACAGAAGAAAAGCCCCGTGTCTTGCGACAAGGGGCTTTTCAAGTTCCCTCT
>CAYQOJ010000121.1:0-9932 GCA_964419105.1 uncultured Methylococcus sp. | reverse complement strand
TCAGAGTGACTGGACCCCGCTTTCGCCTTAGCCCAACTACGCTAAGGGGGCGGTTACAAGGAACCAGACTCTATTGATTTACAATTCAGCTTGCCCAATCAACTTCTGCTGTGTTATAAAAGACTTGAATACGAATTTTTTGTGCAATATTTCAGAACTAACATGTAATTGTTTTTAAGTTGACTTCTTCAGTGGGTAATCAAATCACACATATGTATTGTTTACAAGTGTATACAGCTCTCCTTCCAGGCTGTCCACCCCCACACCCCAACTTCCCCCCACCGCCACTGCAGGCTGACCAGCGCATTATGCCCGCGGCGGACGGGGCGCTGTTGGTTGGTGGAGCAGGGGTTGCACCGCGTATGGGGACGGATTGATTATGGGTATCACTGGATAGGGCTGCTGGTGGGGTGGTGATTGGGTGCCAACCAGGACACTGGCAGGCCTGGGAGTTCCCTTGTACTATCAGTGATGATGCACCCGTGGTGTCAGACAGGTGTCTCAGATACTCAAGAAATGGGCTTGGATACTCATGAGATTGGAATTCAGATGCATTGGGGAATTTTGAATCACCTTGAATGGATGATTAAATATTGAAATTATCTCTATATGTTTAAGTAAATTCCTCGTGAACATATGTAGCTTAGTAGTAAAGATAGCAGCTTTTTACTCCAAGGTCCTGGGTTCGAACCCGACCTTTACCCAATTTTTTTTTAATGGTGTTGGATGAAGCTACCAAGACTTCTATTTTCAAGTAGACTCATTATCTGACTCCTTTTTTTCAGCACCATCGCTATTTGTTTCAGGCTCTTCATGGATCTGCCTTGTTCAACTCCTCAATCCACACCAAATGATTCCCACTCAGTGTCATCGACATCCCAGTCTGCATCCAGCTCATGCATACCCATCCCAGGACCACCAGTACTGGTACTGCCTGACCATGGGCGCTTGCTACTCGTCACTGGTGATGAAAATCACGCCCAGCAGCTGGCACTTGCAGCAGGGTTGCAGCGTATAGCTAACTGAACGAGCACTGCTGTCTGCAGCTGTCCCTCCTTTTTAAATCCAAACGTGAGCCTTGACTCCGTGTGAGCGCAGCTTTACAAAGAGAGCATAAGTATCGGCCAGCCTGCGGGGTGATTGATGGGTCCCCCAGTACCCATTCATGGGACGAGTGTGTACATGGTGTTCGAAAAAGAATTCATCCACCAAATGCAAAAGCGTATTGTCCTTGGCATTATTAAGAAGAAGCTGCCTTACCAGTTCTTCCTCCAATGGTGTGTTGTCTATGTCTAGCTTAACCACTACATAATCTTCCGGCAGCGCCACTGCTTTGATATGCTCCCACACATTATCTGCATGTTGTAGCTCGGCACTGACAGGAATATTGTACCAGTGATACAATGGCTTGATATGTTTTGGAATGCGGGAAAACACATCCGAGGGCTCATACACATGGCTCTCGTAGGCAAACACCCCGTTCCAGTGCAGCCCCATACGCTCGAATTGCGATATCAACCAAGATTGGCTTGCTCCACCGGCACCATCATCGTATAAACTTGCACCCATATCAAAGAGATACGCCTTGGTTTTTGCACTCTGCCGCGAAGACACGTTCCAGCTCAACACCAGATAATCCTTGTCAACTACATACTGTGAACCCATCAAGCAAAAATATGGATGTCGGAGAATGCCAGCAAGCGGTTCGATGTAATCAACACTAGTCTCGCCAGTGCAATTATTTTGATACACGAAATGGGAAAATACTGATTTGGGCAGAACCTTTAAACGAGAAATACTGCTTTGATGCGCTTCTTGTACCCACTGTGCCATAGAAACCGGGTCGTCCTGATTTGAATGAAGGCAAACGCTGTCCTGCAAAGAAAGAATGTTCTTTGTCCAGTGCAGCTCCAGCGCGGAAGGAACATACTGTTGAAAATGCCAGTTGCATACCAAGGAAGGCCAGATATCTGTAGATTCTTTGCGGTGTGTATCTGCGCGATGATGATGTACAGGATCAACGGCGTTCAATCCGGCTAGGTAAATGTAAACCGTAAGAAGAAGCATCACTGCTGATAACATAAATGGCATGCGTTGGAACATGTTGCGTTCCATGTTTTTGCCTTTGTTTTCAGAAATTTTATTGCTGTAAGTCTCAATAAACACGGAAAGAAAAAAAAACCATTGTGTCCTGGGTTTGAATCCTGTGGGATGCAAGGATCTTTTTAACTGCCCAAAACAAGTACTTTTTCATGCAGAAGATTCATCAGACTCCTCAATGCACTATATATGTACACACACACCCCCTCCTTCACCGCCAGACACCAACATGTCCCTTTCCCCAAACCTGTACTCCCCCGAAGACGCCGCCGCCCCCCTCCCCCCGGCCCACGCGCACAAGACGCTGGAGACGCTGCGGCTGGAGTTCAAGCTGTATGCAGCGGTGGAGTCACTGATCGCCGAGCGCCGTCATGGCTTCTTCAAGGCTACAATCAGGATGCAGAACGTGTCGTACCACAGCGACGAGGAATTTCCATACTGGCGAGTGATCACGGAGAAGGACGTCGGGGCCCCGTATAGAAACGCGTTTGTCAGCCCGCTGCGCCCGCAGGATTTGAGGGGTGCCGGGACGTCGCTGAGGGCCAAAACCGAGCGGGAACGCAGGTACGCTGTGCAGTCTGAATCCATCCTGGACCACATGGCGGCTGCCGTGCCGAATCCGCGGCTGGGGGGCATTGTCACCAGAGGCATCCACACAGCGGTGAATATGGTCGTCCGTCTGGCCGATACGCTCACCATCACGGCAAATCGATTGGAAAAGCGGGCGATGGCCCTTGCTGCGCATATGCGTGAGACAGATCGAGTTCTGGCAGAGGACAATCGCCGTCGGTCGCTGCTTTGTGCAGAGGAAACCAGCAGCAGAGGGGTTCCAACGGAAGAAGCTGAAACATCAGTTGGTCATAATAATCATGATCTGCTTCCAGCAAAAAGAACAAGCAAAAAACCCGAGAACCGCGTCGCTTTCGAGGAGAAGGTCCAGAGGGTTTTCGACGGGCTCATTCGGTCTGAGCGATACGTCCATCGCCGCACCCACACCGTGCGCGTCTCGTCGCGGATGATACGGATGGAGCACTGGGACATGTCGGAGGAGACCCGGTCCGCCACCGGCAGCATCAGCACGATGCACATCTCAGAGGCGCTGATCATGGGCAATACCCTTGAGGGCATCCAGCTCTCGCTCGAGATGGCCAGGGGCCTCCGCGTGTCGGTTGAGAGGCTCGACGAGGCGGTGGACGCCTATTTCGTGCCCGTCATTTTAGCTTTCGCCATGTCGCACCACGGGCGCCTGGGGCAGGGCAGCCTGCTGTATCAGCTTGACACCTCAACGCTGCAGATGATTGCACTGTTCTGCAAGAAGGGCTGGGTGCGGCAGCCGGTTGAGGGGTAGAATCCCAATTTATTCCAAGCGCCAAATAGGCCAACTGTATTTTATCTGCAGTCCATATAAACCTTTCATTTAATGGCTGGGGATAGGGGAGTGCCACTGAATTCAAACAGACACTGGAGTGTCAAAGTGCTTCCAGTGCAATGCTACTATGTTCAACATCAACACATAGCGCGCTTGGTTGCTGCGATTCGCCTGTCCGTAATGCAGCACGGCGCTGTCAAACAGATAGTTGCTGCACCCGCGTGGTGGAAGCACGGTCTTCCCGTTTACCACGAAGAAGGCAGTTGTGCCTTGCATTCTGTGGTGCGTCAGGGGAATGAATAAACTCCAGAACAGGGGCTTCACTGTTTCAGAATCCCCATGCAACTCTTGCTCTGCTGCACCCGGGGGGACTTTTAACAGGCTGGCAAAGATGTTGTGATCGGGCGGGAAGCCACCAGGAAACTCGCTCACCACCTTTCTTGCAATGCGCTTCAGCCACGCCGCTTTCTGCATGAATCCCAGATGGGTGACATCTCTGTCGTCTGGAAATCTACTGTATCGGACATACAGACCCATGGCCCGTCTTTGTTCTATGGCAGACGTCAAGCTGGCAGCAGAGGGAATGTGCAAGCCTTTTAATGAAAGCAGATTGAAATGTGGCACAGGCAGCAGGGTAAAAAAAAAGGTGGAGTGGTTGGTTAGTTATAAAAGCAAATACACTGTGTGATGTCAGATGCCAGTGAAGATAAGGAGCTTGATTTTTTTGGATGAGGTTGTTGATACATTGCTCAGAATCCGTTCAAACTTTAAATTGGGGGATAATGAATTCGAGTTGATAGATGTTTCTGGTAGTGCTAACATTGTGTACAATGATGCCAGTTACAGTAAGATAGATATGAGCGGGGTTTTACTTCAGGTGAAATTTGAGAGTGTTTCTTCATCTCCTTCTTACACTTTAGTAGATATTCTAATTCATGCACCTGCTGGATATCATATGAAATATGTGATGAGTTTAGCAGATTTATTCCGTGATACCAATGAAGTAGAAGTTTTTAGGAGGGAAATATGCAGATTACTACAAATTAATCATGATTTATTTAAACCGATGGAAGTTTTGAGTTTTACAATAAAAAATGGAAAAGAGTATGGTGAGTTACAGGCCATTTTTTTCATAGTCTGTACCTCTGAAATTTTATATGATTCTCCACAATAGTCATACAAATAAAGGTGGGTTGTGTGTATTTTAATTTATCCAAAGATTCATGATACAGAGTAGACAAATGCATCATTTTGCATCCTCTTAGATACTTCACTGTATCCTGTGCAGTAACAAATACCTGTGCATCTCAGTCAATATGAACAAAGAAATTCGTCCCTACTCTCTGATTATACTTGCTTTATTGTATATCTCCTCAAAATACAGCTGAATTACTGTGATATTGTCACATGACCATGTAATTCTTGCTCTGCTGCGCCTGGGGGGTTTAGCAGGCTGGCATGTGATCTGGAGGGAAACTCACCAGGAAACTTGCTCACTACCTTTCTTGCAATGCTCTCCAGCCTGACATGTCTGTTGTTTGGAAATCTACTGTATCAGACATACAGACTCATGGCTTGTCTTTGTTCGATGGCAGACTTCAAGCTGGCAGTAGAGGGAACATGCAAGCCCTCCCTTCAATGAAAGCAGATTGAAATGCAGCATAGCTGCTGCCATAGGCGAGAATCTTTGCGTGTTGTGTCGAATATCTGATCTTATATACGCCAAATCCCTAAGATTTTCAAGTAAACTGCTATTGCAATCATAGCCCCCCATCGCCCCCTTTCCCCTGCACCCTCTCCACATACGCGCGCGCCTGCCTCGAATGGATGCGGAAGAACTCCGTCCCCGCGCCCGCGCCCCTCGCAGCGTTGATCCGCTGGGAGTCAAAGTGCCTGTGCGCGGCCTTCTCCAGCTTGAACGGCGTGGGGGTCGGCAGCCATGCGACGAGGTGGTACGGCTCGGTCACCTGCATCGAGAGCTCCCGGAGCCGGATCGACGGGTCGTCCCTGCGCGTCGCGCCGATCTTCATGCACTCCAGGCAGGGGGACCACGCGAAGTACACCCCGCCGGACAGGGGAGCGAGGACGCCGCCGCTCGCCAGGATCTCCTCCATCTCCAGCATCTCCCGCTCGCGGAACTCCCTCTCCTCCAGACTGATCCGCTCCAGCGCGGGGAGCACGCTTGCCTCAAACTCCTCGAAGTCAGCGAGCGCCTCGGGCACGCTTTCCTCCTCCGGCGGCGCGCTCTCCATCATCCTGCGCTTCTTCACGACGTCGTACTCGCTGCGTTCTTGGTCCGTAGTTGATGGATTTGATAACATTTTAAGTGCTGAAATGGCAGTCACTTCTGGCTTTTTGGCTCCATGGGCATCAAACATACTGAGGTAGAGTTCATTTTTCTTACGATCATGCCCTGCAAAGCTCAACACTTTCCCGCTGAGAATATTGCTGACCTTGTGAAATCCGTGAGTCTTATCCAATGTTTGGCATATTGTTTCTATTTGTTGGATTTCTCTTTCAACACATGCATGGTGCTTGGAAACAAACTTCAGTGTGTAAAGGTATCCGCCCTTGTAGCTCATGCTATAGACTGTTTTGATGTTTATTAAACCAACAACAAAATAACTTGATGGAATATGTTTCTTGCTATGGCATATGAAAATGGACCTTTTGGGTTGTTTGGATTCATTGGAGCATTTCTGATGTGAATCTTGGTTTTCTGCTGAGATCTCATTTGGTTTCAATGGGTATCCATGGAATTGGAAAAAGACAGGAGGCACACTTAGTGCAGGTAGCATTGGGTGTTCCAGATGTTAGGAGATGATTTTAAATATTAACAAGGAAAAAAAGTGTACAAATGGGGGTAACCTACATTGGAGTTAAAAAGAGTGTACAAATGAGGGTGGCCTATATTTATTATTCAGAGTATAAATACTTGTAAAACATTTGGATTGATTCAACTCAACTTCTATGGCTGATGAAGCTAAAGTACGGGTATGTGCATATGCAATGCATTATGCTTTAGATGCTGTTTCTTCCAGTTAACATGTATTCTATTGTACACACACAATACACTTCACATTGTCACATTTCTTTCATCACATCTTCACATTCTTTCACATCATCACAAATCTTCACGATGTCATGTTGCTTTGCATTACGTTTCATATTCCTTCACATCTTCACTGATCTTCACATTGTTATGTTGCTTTCATCACATTGTCATATTCCTTCACATCATCATAAATCTACACATTATCACATATTACTTTCATCACATTGTCACGTTCATTCACATTGTCACAAATCTTCACGTTATCACATGGTCACATTCTTTCACATCATCACAAGTCTTCACATTATCACATATTACTTTCATCACATTGTCACATTCATTGTCACAAATCTTCACGTTGCCTTGCTTTCATCACATTGTCACATTCTCTCACAAAGTCATAAATCTTCACATTGCCACGTTGCTTTCATCACATCATTGCATTCCTTTACATCACCATATTTATCCTTGTATTAATTTTCTTGTATTGTGTAGGGACCTGTGGATGCTCAGGCAACACGCTTTTTGTTCATGTATTACGGGAAAATGCTCAATATCAAACACTTTCAAGGACAATTGGAGATGTCTTTTGCTGAAGGGACAACAGATGATAGGGGTTGTCATTTTATATTCATGAAAACTAAGAATCGTCTGAGAACTTCACAGGTTTTGGCTGCAATCAATGAGTTCAACGAACTTAATCCCAGTGAGAATGCAATGAGGCTTCAGACTGATTTTGGTCAATCTGCTATTGTCACTATGACATCAAGGAAGGTCCAAGGTTCCATATATTCCAAAATAAAGAAGGACAGGGAGAGAGGTAGTAACCACTGGTCCTGGGATTCGGCTCGCGATGAGGATAACATTCAGGGAGAATCACAGGAGATCAAGAAAAAACGCAAGAGGACTGCTGAGGGGACGGTGGAGATCGACACTGCTATTTATGACGAAGACTACCCGGACGAAGAGGCTCAGATGGCGATGATCGAGTCCATCTCCATGCAGGAGCAAGCTCAGCGTCAGAGCATGCTGGCAGAGCTGGAAGCGGAGGTGGAGAAGTTCAAGACCAGGGCCGCGCGCTCCAAGGAGAGGATGCAGAAGTACAAGGACAAGCTGGCGGCGGCGCGGGACGAGCTAGACCAGGCGAAGTCGGAGCTCGCGGACGCCCAGCGTGAGGTGATGGAGCTTACGAAGAACGGGGCGAGGGGTGATGTCACGATAATCGCAGCGCCGTGGGATGATGAACGACAGCGCATGGAGTTCAAGAAGCTGGAGAGTGAGACGGATTGGCTGCGGTCGCAGGTGTCCTCCTACGAGGAACGGTTGCAGGGATTACCCGCGCAGGTGAAGTCGCTCAAGGCCGAGCTGGCGGCGTCGCAGCAGGAGGTGGTGGAGCTCAGGGGCAAGCTCGAAGACTCCAACGAGACGAAGCGGTCGCTGGAGTCCACTGTTGTGGGGTACCGTGTTGAGATCAGTGGTTTGGAGGAGGAGCTCAGGCTCGCCGACGAGCAGAAAAAGAACTTGAAGCAGCAGGTCGTGGACGGCGGGTTAGGTCGGTCTCCTGGAGAGGAGGAGGTGGACGCTCTCAAGAAGGAGCTGGATCAGATCAGGGGCAAATTTGAAGATCTGGAGCAAACATACGCGATACTGAAGCGCACCTCTGACCGGGACATAGCTGATTTGAATGAGCTGAATGGACTGTGCCATGATCAGAAGAGGAAGGTCTGTGTAGTGCATATTATTATTATTCTGATCTCCGTCTCATTTATTTTCCTTTGCAGATAGAAAACCTTGAAGGGACGATCAGGTACTACGAGGGGACCACGCGCGTCCAGAACATGGACCTCCTGGCGCCGGACGACCCTGTGAGGCAGCTGGACCAGGACTACCAGACCCTGAAGCTGGACTTCAAGAAGCTGGCGTCGGAAAAGGCCAGGCTGATGGAGGAGCTGCACCGGGTGTCGGTGGTGGCGAATCAGGTGATCATGATCATAGATTGTTGAAAGTGTTTGTGGAAAGCCAAACTTACCTCTTTTCCTCTTTCTCCAGCCCGAGAGCCAGCTCGTGGAGCAGATTCGCCAGGAGAAGCGGAATGCGTTCGATAAGACGAATGCCCTCTTCGAGTTCGTGAACCAAGTTATCGCCAGGTCTGGGACGTCCGGGGCGTGGGATGAGCAGTGCATCCTCAACGGAATCGATACTAATGTGGCGGCTGTGATCGACGCTTTCAGCCCGGGGCTCGAGTTCAAGGCGCGGAATGAGCGCATCGGGCGTCTGAAGATCCTCGTGCAGAGATTTCTGAGCAAGGCGCTGGGGTACTGAGAGTTGCTGTGAGACTACGGGGTGCAGTCACATTGCACTCAGGCCTTTTTTAATCACCTTGCTTCTATTATGCAAGAAGAAATAAATTCTCTTCCTCCTCCTTCAGCGGGCGTGCTTTTTGGAATGGGAAAGAAGCTCCTCGCACCCGCCTCTTGCGCGCTTGCAGCCGACGAGATTGTAATCATCGTGATGATAATACCCATTATACGCGGTGGAATCGTCTTCCCCTGTCATCTCCTGCTGCTGTCCGTCAGCAGCGCAGACTATACCGTGCACTGTGTAAAAGCAGCGCAGCGAATCCTCGGCGAACGGGCTGCCGTGCACCACCTGAATGCCGTAGACGGACCCGATGAGCACCATCAGCTCGGAATCGGGCGGCGTCTCCATCCACCGGTAGCAGATGTAGTCTCTGCATGAGGGCTCGACCGAGAGGCCGTGCGCTGTCCATTTGTAGTGGGGGGAGGAGGCGGACATTTGTCTTGTGGTGGAGAGATATGGCATGGGGAACTTAAATATTTAATCTGTCTCAGCGCAAACCCAAATTCCAGTGGGTGGGCTGTTGTTGTGCTTGAAATAAATCAAGCAGAATTCCTGCCTCTGTTGAATTGTCTAGAAAGCTTGTTGTCTGTATGAAATTATGAGCTGTAGAATGGAGTTTTAATTTGCATGAAATAATGAGCTGTGGAATAAAATTTTAATTTAAAACACAAATTTGATCAAATTCAATTTTCCACAACCAATCTACTTAATAATAATAATTTCTTGAAAACAACTTCCACACTCAAGTTTTCCATCCCCACACAACCATGCCAGTCGATTGGCTAACCACCGAGCTCGCTGCTATGATCGCCGAGTCCCTCGACTTCAGAGCATACACCCGCCTCCTCTCCGCCAGCAAGCTCACCCACGCCGCCCTGCTCCCCGGCCGCGCCGCTGTTGTGTATCCGCACGCGCTGGCGCACATGGTGGAGCTCATTAAAAAGGAGTGCGCAGGGGCTGAGCATCCGGGGTTCGCGCTGGAGTATGTGCGGGGTCCGAATGGTGCGCTGCGGAGCCACGGCGGTCGGTTTCAGACGCTATCCGGCG
>CAYQOJ010000120.1:0-9998 GCA_964419105.1 uncultured Methylococcus sp. | reverse complement strand
AATACGCGCCTCGTTTTGCAGAATCTTGTTGGCAAAAACTTCGCTTAGTTCAGGATGAGCTCTTTGCTGGGTGCGCAAGGAGTCACACGCCCTCGCCAAAAGTCGCGGAAATATCCATCTCAGGATGGGCCATCGCAACATCGCCCTTCCAAAGGTCAATCCCTCGATCGAAAAAGAGTAGTGGGCCTCCAGAAAGGCCTTTTCGCTCTCACCGCCATCGACAAAGATCTCCGGTCGCCTGTCAACCACCCACGCCAGAATGGCGCGACTATCGGTGATAACTTCGGTCCCCGTCTCCAGAGCAGGCACCGTGAGATGAGGGTTGACCGCCCCATATTCTGGCGTCAGCTGCTCCCGCCCCCGGTGGATATCCATGACATGAGAGGCGTACTCGACCCCTCCCACGACGAGGGCAAGGCGCGCAATCATCGAATAGTAGGAGGACAGGGCATTGTGGAGTTGGAGAGTTGCCATAACAAATCTCTCGACTGAGATGGGGGGTGAGGCCGACTCTAGCATGGAACGCTCAAAGAAAACTTGCCGCACCCCAAATAAATAGCTTATGCTAAATATCCTTGTTTGAAGGCGAATTCCTCATGTCATCGCGACGCCCCCCACTCCCACATCACAGACCGAAGACCGCGCACAATGATGCGATGGCGCCCTTACGCGTGATCGGCATCCAGCGTGGAACCCACAGGGCTGTAACGATGCACCTGCCGCTTTTTGCCAGCCGGATTCCCGCGGGCTTCCCCTCCCCGGCGGACGATTACGTCGACCAGCGGCTGGATCTCAATACGCATCTGGTCGAACATCCCGCGGCGACCTTTTTCACCCGAGTTTCCGGTCATTCGATGCGGGGAGCCGGCATCCATGACGGCGACCTTCTCATCGTGGATCGTGCCCTCGAACCCCAGGATGGCCGAATTGTCATTGCCGCAGTCAACGGCGAGCTCACGGTAAAACGCCTGAGGCTTCGAAAAAGCGGCGTATGGTTGGTCCCGGAGCACCCGGACTATAAGCCGCTGAAGATCACCGAGGGCCTTGACTGCGTGATCTGGGGCGTCGTGACGCGAGTGATCCATGCCGTCTGACCGTCGGTTCGTCCTGGTCGACGGCAACAATTTCTATGTCAGCTGCGAGCGGCTGTTTCGCCCCTCCCTGAGGGACCGCGCCGTGGTTGTGCTCTCCAATAACGATGGCTGCTGCGTCGCTCGCTCCAATGAAGCTAAAGCGCTGGGCATCCAGATGGGGACCCCTTACTTCCAGATCCGGAAGGCCTTCGAAAAGGCCGGCGGCATCGCCCTTTCCTCGAACTACACGCTGTATGCCGACCTTTCCACCCGCATGATGTCGGTGATCGGTCAGTACTCGGACCGCCAGGAAATCTACTCCATCGACGAATCCTTTCTCGAGTGGGATGGCTTTCGGCATTTCGATGCAGCCCAAATGGCCGTCGATCTTCGCCAGAAAGTCGAACGCTGGATCGGCATCCCGGTCGGCGTCGGCATCGGTGAAACCAAGACACTGGCCAAACTGGCTAACCGACTCGCGAAAAAACATCCCGACTTCAGGGGGCAAGGGTACTGCAACCTGCCCGATCTCACGCTCGATGAAAGGCAACGCTACCTCGCCGAAACACCGATTGGCGAAGTCTGGGGCATCGGTCGTCGCTGGGCGCAAAAACTTGAGGCGCTCGGTATTCAGAATGCGCTGGATCTCAGCAGAGCCGATCCCTCAAGAATACGGAGCACCTTCAATGTCATTCTGGAGCGGACCGCTCTCGAACTTCGCAGCATCATCTGCCTTCCCCTGGAGGAAAGCCCGCCCCCCCGCCAGCAAATCATCGCCTCGCGAAGCTTTGGTGGATTAGTCACTGATCTCGAATCGCTGCGTCAGTCGGTCAGCACACATGCTGCCCGCGCTGCGGAAAAACTGCGAGAAGATGGCTCAAGAGCATATCTTTTGACGGTTTTCCTCCATACGCCTCCATTCAATCTCAAGGAACCCCAGTATCACCCGCAGGTCACCTTGCGCCTTAAAACAGCGACTCAGGATACCCTCATCCTGACCCAAGCCGCTCTTCGCGGCCTTGAGGCCATCTACCGGGAGGGTTTCCGATATCAGAAGGCCGGTGTGATGCTGGGAGAGATGACCCGCGAGGAGCGGATTCAAACGGATTTGTTTGAACTCGAGGCCTCACCATCACGAACTGAAAGAGACCGGCTTTTGGCGACCATGGACCGGATCAATCGGGTGATGGGGCGCCATACGCTCTGGACCGCCTCGCAAGGACTTACGACCAAAGAGCAATCACAGGGGAACTGGCGGATGAACCGGGGCCACTTGTCACCCGCCTACACGACGCGCTGGAACGAGATTCCCAGGGTCATGGCACGCTAAAATCCCATCATTAACTGGGAGTGACCTGAATGGAGGTACCATCAATGATATCCGGACGCTCTATCAGAGCCATGATCGCCCTGTCCCTCATCATTCTGACGGGCTGCGCAACGCATAATGCCTCTCAGAGCGACCTCGATAGCGCGTGGGCCGGCGTGAGCTTGCCGGGAAGTCGCGCAGAAAAAGACAGCGCCGGAACGAGCTCAGGGCGAATCTCATCTAATGGTGTCGCCCAGACGTATCCAGATGCTGCCGTTGCCTCATTGCTACCGGTTGGCGTTCATGACGCCAAGGGCTGGACTCGAGACATCATGACCGCATTCCACTCACTCCAGATTCCGGCCACGAAAGAAAATCTTTGTGCGGCAATTGCCGTCATCGCGCAGGAGTCCTCTTTCCAGGCAGAACCCGTCGTCGCAGGACTCCCACGGATCATTCAGACCGAACTTGAAAAACGTCGGGACCAGTTCCATGTCCCGAACGCCGTGATGGAAGCCGCGCTTGCCGTCAAGTCACCCAATGGTCAGAGCTATCGCGAAAGAATTCAGAAACTCCGGACGGAAAACGATCTCAATCGGCTCTATGACGACATGATCTCAGAGCTCCCGCTTGGGAGGACTCTTCTTGGGAACCGGAACCCAGTGAAGACCGGCGGACCGATGCAGGTCAGCCTCGCCTTTGCAGAGCAAAAAAACAAGGCCGCGCCCTACCCGTATTCAGACCCTCGCTCCCTGAGGCAGGAAGTGTTCAGCCGCAGAGGTGGTCTTTATTTTGGGATTGCCTACCTTCTCGACTATCCGGCCGCCTACGACCATATGCTGTATCGGTTTGCCGACTACAACGCAGGACACTATGCAAGCCGGAATGCAGGGCTTCAGCGTGCTATCGGCAGTCTTTCAGGACAAAGCCTCTCGCTGGACGGCGATCTTTTGCGCTACGAGGGAGAGAAGCCCTCGAGAACCGAAAGCGAAACCTTGAATGCCGTGCTGTCGATCAAAGATCTTCTCGGGCTTTCAGAAGAAGGCATTCGTGAGGATCTAGCCCATGAAAAAACGCCGGAACTCGAGGGCACACTGACCTGGCAGCGCATCGCCGAACTCTCCAAGGCCCGGGGAAAAACACCCCCGAGGCCTCAGTTGCCAGAAATCAAGTTGATCAGCCCCAAGATCACCAGCGGGCTTACAACCGCCGGGTTTGCCCGAAAGGTCGAGGCACGATTCGGACAATGCCTCGGTCATTCAAGCAGCTAGCGAGAAATCAGACATCAATGCTGTCCGTATTGTCGTCGTAGCTGTCCCAGCCATCCTCGGCTGAAATATCCGTCCCATCATCCGGAAGGTAGGCCGCGTCCGTGGTCCTCGGGGCGGCACTGTCACCATAATATTCATTGATGGTGACGTTTTCGGCACCGCCGTGCCCCATATAACCGGTATCGGAAAATCCGTACCCCCCGCCATGGTGTCCCATCAGGCTTTCAAGCCCCTGAAACAGAAAGGCACCCCCTGCAACCCCGGCGGCCGTGGCCGCAGCAGATCCCAGGAAACTTCCGAATGGGGAAGCCCCCATGCCCCCCAGGACAGACGCAGGCTGTGTATAAGACTGCGGCGCTGGTGCCGAGGCAGGACGACCGGTTGGAGCGCCCCATGGGTTGTTGCCCAGAAAACCACCCGCTGCCCCTTCGTTTCGCCGCGCATCGGCAAGTTCCCGCTGGAGGGCCGCAATCTGGGCCTTGGCACCATTCAGTGCCTGATCTTGAAGCAATGACTTTTGAACCAGGAGGTATAGTGCATCGGGTTGCGAATCCGCAGCCTCCTTGATCAGGCCCAAAGCCTCCTCGTCCTTCTGAATCCCTCGAATTCCCTTCAGTTGATCAAGAAATTCCGAGAGCAATCGTTTTTCTTCCGTATTCATAAATTATTTTGATGGTATCGATTAGGTAAAAGACCGGATATCAGTGGGGTTAAATAGCGGTGATTTCAAGTACCCTAAACCCCATAATGACAACGGTTAGAAACTGTACACTCCATTTGATTGTCAACAAATAGGCTACAGTGTGGAGAATCCCAATTCATTTGTTATCTGATAGATTACACATCAAGTTCACTACTAAAGAGGTAATTTGATGGAAATCTTCATTCTTGGTGCAGTTATCGTTGCCGCAGTCGCTACTGTGGATGTCAAAAACTCAAGAAAACCCGTGAAAGGACCCAATGACTAATTTTGTTTCTCATTGTGCTGATCTCTCCTCCTAGATAGCCCCGTCCCACGGGGCTTTTTTTTGCCCTTGGCATGGTGGCCGGCAAGCCCTTAGACTGCAGAAACATTTATTCATTCTCCGTCTCCAGGGGGACGCCCTCAGCCCATGTCCGATTCGCGGATCATTCTCCTCGAAGTCCCCTTTGCCGAAAAGGATGTTGCCAAGCAGCTGGGTGCCCGATGGAACCCTGTACTGCGCAAATGGTACGTCCCCGAAGGACTTGATCCTGCCCCTTTCGCAACTTGGCGGCCCGGTGAGGAATTCAATCCGGAAGCATCTCTTGACGCATCGCCCTCCCCAGTTGCGGATGATGCCTCAGGAATCACTCTTGCGGCTTATCTCCAACAGGTCAATCTTGCGCTCGCTCGTGGCGTTCCGAAATCCCAATGGGTACGCGTTGAGATCAGCCAGCTCAAGCGAACCCAGGGCGGCCACCTCCAACTTGAGCTCGTCGAGCATGACAGTCTTGGGCAGCTAACCGCCCGGCTCCCCGCGTTTCTCTGGCAGCAGAAGGCCGGCAAGGTCGTTGAAAGATTCGAACGGGAAACCGGTGCGCAGCTTGAAAGCGGCATCAAGGTCTTGTTTCAGCTCTCGGTCGATCACAATCCCACTTACGGGCTTCGGGCCCTGATTGAGGATATCGACCCTTCCTACACCCTCGGGGACATCGCGAAGAAACTGGAGACCATCAGAAAAAGCCTGATTGATGCCCAAGTCTTCCACCTGAACCGGAACCTCCCGCAGCCCGCTGAATTCACTCACGTCGTGGTCATCAGCCCAAAAGATGCCGCAGGACTGGGCGATTTTCGGGAGGATGCCAATCGACTGGAAGCCTTTGGCATCTGTCATTTCACCTACTATACGGCGGTCTTTCAGGGTCCCGAAGCTGCGGCCAGTATTCGTGCAGCGATCGGACAATTTGAAAAAGATGGACTCAGCGCCGACGCCCTTTGCGTCATCCGAGGTGGCGGGTCGGTGACCGATCTTTATTGGCTGAACGATCGCGATCTCGCCGAAGCCCTCTGCAGGATCAAGATTCCCGTACTGACGGGCATCGGACATGAACGGGACAACACCATTCTGGATGAAGTTGCCAATACCCGCTTCGATACGCCTTCTAAAGTGATTGGTCATATCAGCGGAACCATTTACGCTAATACCCGGGATGCCATCCAGAACTTCCTGATGATTCTTAGGCTGTCCGATGCCCTAATGAAAACGGCAGAATCGGAAGTCGATCGGCTCAGGGTCGAGATCGCATCAGACATTCGTCATACGATCACGCAAGGTGAGTCGGGGCTTGATCGCATTTGGGCCAGTATCCGCGAGAACAGTCAGGAAGGGATTCAAGCGAGCCTCCATCAACTCGAGCGACTGTTGGATCAGCTTCGAGGAAATGCAGAAAACCTGATCCATAGCCAGAACCTTGAGCTAGAGCAACTAAGGGGGCGCACCCTCGAACTTGCGGGCTTGAGGCTCGATGATGCCGCTCATGAAATTGAAGCCCTTGCCCGGGAGATCCTAGGCGTTGGCCCCGAAGCCACGTTACGCCGGGGATTCGCCATGGTCAGAGACCCCAGGGGCAAACCCCTGACATCCCGCCGGGATGCCTTGCGTGAAAAACGTCTCGCACTTGAATTCCATGACGGCGTCCTTGGCGTTGTCCCCGACTCACCAGGAGGAAACTAATGAATGCTGAAACAGAAAGCTACAAGACGCACTACACCATACTCAAAGAAGTCGCCGAGACCCTGCGGAACCAGAAAGAACCCGACATCGATGCATTGATTCCCATGGTCGACAAGGCGCTGGCTTCCTACAAAATCTGCAAAGAACGCCTGACAGCGGTCAAAACAGCATTTGGGGAGAGACTACCGGAGGGCATGCCGGAATAGTCTGAAAAACCGCGAAGAAATTGAACTTTTTGAGATGGATTCGATCCCAGTAGCGTAAGAAAAAAAATATTCCTCTCTCGAGTCACAAAAAACCCGGCCTAAGGCCGGGTTTTTTGTTGCCGATAGTCGGGTCAGCCGGTGGTTCTCATCGTGCTAAGAAGGCGAATATTACCTGCCAGGAGACTCAGGCTCCCACCGGTGAAAAGAACAATTGATCCTGTCAGAATTCCGCTCGGCAAAAGAAAGAGGCCGAGAAATATCATCGTTTGGGCTTTCATCTAAGGCTCCTGATTTGGGTGATCCGAAGATCTATGTCCATGAGACAGATTGTTTACGAATAAGTGCCACATCTCGATTGAACCTTGCGCTATCGTGCGTGACAAAGAGCCGTACTCTCCAGAAAGAGCCGTGACGGCAAAGGAGCATCAGATGAGCGAGCACGAAGTAAATAACGCGACCGAATTCAGTGGGAGCGTGGATGCGTGGATCCATCGCCAGTTCATGGAAGGGTGTGACGAGCTCTGTTTTACCTATCGACGCGAAGTCGAACATCTCAGAGAACTGGTCACCGAACTCAGGACGCTGCCGGCAACAGAACGCCGACAACACCGCGGCACACTGAGGAAATGGCACCGCATCGAACAACTCGAGAAAGCGCGGCTCAAAGCCAGCTAATCCCACTGCACTGGGCCGCGGATTGAGATGGCGGCCAATAAAGAATCCCCTTTTTAGCAAGCCTGTAACTTTGGCCCAGTAGCCTTATACTTCGTAAGGAAATGGGCCATGGCTCTTGCCCCCGCTCTTTAATTTCTTCTTCTCATAAGCAGAACACCCACCATGAATGATCTACACGCCATTAGCGCCTATGGCCCCGCACGCTCGACGGTTCCGGCGAAGGCACTGCCGCCAGAGGAGCTCGCGCAAATTCACGCCTTCTGGCGAGCCTGTAATTATCTTGCCCTGGGGATGATCTATCTGAAGGATAACCCGCTCCTCAAAGAGCCACTTAAGCCCGAACACATTAAGAACCGACTTCTGGGGCACTGGGGAGCCAGCCCAGGATTGGCTTTCGCCTATACCCACCTATCGCGCGTGATCCGTGAGAAAGACCTCGACATGATCTTTCTTGCGGGGCCGGGGCATGGTGCACCCGGCGTTCTGGGTCCCGTCTATCTTGAGGGCAGCTACTCGGAGATCTATCCCGATAAAGGGCAAGATGAGGAGGGTTTGCACGCCTTCTTTCATCAATTTTCCTTTCCGGGTGGCATCGGGAGCCACTGCACGCCGGAAACACCGGGTTCCATTCATGAAGGCGGTGAACTGGGTTATGTCCTTTCACATGCCTGCGGGGCAGCTTTTGATAATCCGGATTTGATCGTCGCTGCGGTGGTCGGAGACGGTGAGTCTGAAACGGGCCCCTTGGCCACCTCCTGGCACATTAACAAGTTCCTGAATCCCCGAGTGGATGGAGCGGTGCTTCCGATCCTGAATCTCAATGGTTATAAGATCAACAATCCCACAATCCTGGCCCGCATCCCCCACGATGAGCTCGAAAAGCTTTTTGAGGGTTATGGTTGGAAACCTTATTTCGTCGAGGGCTCCGAGCCTGAAACCATGCATGCTGCGATGGCCAGCACACTGGATCATTGCGTTTCCGAAATCCAGAAGATACGTGAAAAGGCACGAAGCGAATCCAGCTTCACTCGCCCCCGTTGGCCAATGATTGTGCTGCGTACCCCTAAGGGTTGGACAGCCCCCAAAGAGATCGATGGTCATCGCCTCGAAGGCTTCTGGCGCGCCCACCAGGTGCCGATCGCCGATGTCAAAAAATCCCCCGAACACCTCCAGATCCTCGAAACCTGGATGCGCTCGTATCATCCCGAAGAACTCTTTACGTCGGATGGCGCACCGGCCGCGATGATTCGTAATTTTGTGCCCCAGGGAGACCGCCGCATGGGGAGTAACCCCAAGGCAAACGGTGGCAAGCTCAAACGGGCCCTAAAAATGCCGAACTACAGCGACTATGCACAGGTGGTTGAGCGGCCCGGGCAAATCGAAGCAGAAAACACCCGCCCCCTTGGACAACTGCTTCGAGACATCATGAAAGCCAACATGACGAATTTCCGCGTCTTTGGCCCGGATGAAAACACTTCAAATAAGCTCAATGCTGTTTACGAGGTTTCACAGAAGCTCTGGCTCGAATCCTACTTCCCGGAGGACAGCGACGGTAGCGAACTTGCCATGGACGGCCGTGTCGTTGAGATGCTGAGCGAGCACACTCTCGAAGGAATGCTCGAAGGGTACATTCTGTCGGGACGGCATGGCTTCTTCTCGACCTACGAATCCTTCGTCCACGTCATCGATTCAATGTTCAACCAGCATGCCAAGTGGCTTTCAATCGCCAATCGCCTGTCATGGCGCCCATCTGTCTCTTCATTGAACCTTCTGATTACCTCCACGGTCTGGCGGCAGGATCACAATGGATTTACCCATCAGGACCCCGGCTTTCTTGACGTCGTAGCCAACAAAAGCGCTGACGTCACGCGAATATATCTTCCACCGGACGTCAACTGCCTGCTCTCCGTTGCTGATCATTGCCTAAGGAGCGAGAACTACGTCAACGTGATCGTCGCGGATAAGCAGAACCATCTCCAGTATCTCGACATGGACAGCGCGATTGCCCATTGCACTAAGGGGATTGGAATCTGGGATTGGGCCAGCAACGATCAGGGTAAAACCCCGGATGTCGTGATGGCCTCCGCCGGTGACATTCCGACAAAGGAAACCCTGGCCGCGATTTCGATGCTGCGTGAGGATTTCCCTGAACTCAAGATTCGCTACGTCAACGTGGTCGACCTCTTCAAGCTTCAGCCGGAACACGAACATCCTCATGGATTGAGTGATCGCGATTTTGATAGCTTGTTTACCAAAGACAAGCCCGTCATCTTCAATTTCCACGGCTATCCGTTCCTGATCCATCGACTGGCCTATCGTCGCAACAACCATTCAAATTTCCACGTGCGCGGCTACAAGGAAAAAGGAAATATCAATACGCCGCTGGAACTGGCCATTCAAAACCAGATTGACCGATTCAGCCTTGCGATTGATGTCATAGACCGGGTACCCGAACTTCAGTTGTCCGGCGGACACGCCAAAGAACGCTACCGTAACCGACAAATTGCCTGCCGGAATTATGCATACGAAAACGGTATCGATAGCCCTGAAATCAATGCATGGAGATGGACAGGCAACTGATTCCCGAACGCTGCTTCCAATAAGGGAGGTGCTTGGCCTCCCTTTTTTATGCGCTCAATCAGGGGCGTCTGATCTTCCTGCTCTGATAGAATCCCTTTGTCACACGAGATCTCCCGCTCAGAAGATCTCACCCGCCCCGATGGCGAAATTGGTAGACGCAAGAGACTTAAAATCTCTCGACCTTACGG
>CAYQOJ010000119.1:0-10026 GCA_964419105.1 uncultured Methylococcus sp. | reverse complement strand
GAATCTCAGGCTGTCTTCCCCTTGGGTTCTCTCACTCATTCGCAACAGCCTCCTGATTTCACCCTGGCGCCGTTACGAAACGCTGAGTGCCCGACTCATCAAGGATATCCATGTCTCCGATGGGCGACTCGTGATTGTTCTCAATTGGGATCGGCAACTGTTGTCTGAGCTTCGGGAGTTAGTCACCGATGCAGCAGACAAGCGACGAATGAGAATCTATCTTGAACGACTATCTGAAATCCTCAATGACGGCACACAGAACCGTTATGCCCGCCTTGGCACCCTGACACGCCCATTATTTAACCTAGCGCGAGAACGATCCAGGGGAAACAATCAGCCCATTGAGGAAAACCGGGCCGCCATCATGGTTCTCAGTGCCTACGCGAATGGCAAGGATCTGCACGATGTCGTTGATCGGGACATTCGTCCCATCCGAAGAAATGTCCTTTTGAACAAGCGAATCGACACCGCCAAGCATTTTCTTGCAGCAGCCGTTCTTTCGATGTCAGGACAGTCCACCCTGGTTGAAATGGTAGGTCTGGCCAAAGAGCTGCAGGATACGCACGATGGAAGTGGATTCAGCTTCAATGACCTTGCAGCAGATGAAGCCGGCGCCTTGTTTGGAAAGGTTGCAATTAGTGACAAAGACCACGCCCGAAGAGTTCAAGACGTTCTTCGGCAAACCGAGGATGAGTCGCAATTCATTCCGGTTCTGAAGGATCTCCCGGAAAGTATGGACGCCGAGGAGTTCAGTGAAAAGTTCAAGACGATCGGAAGCCCTGAGTACGAAGCCCTTCGCAGCGAAATCCGCCAACGCATACTCGCCCTTCCGATTTATCGTTGATCCACAAAAAAGCCGGCGAGTGAAGCCGGCTTTTCTGCACAGAGAGAGTAGAACCCTTACTCTGCCTTGAATGCCTTATTGGCATAGATCGGCAATCTTGGCATTTCAATCTTCGGGAATTCACCCGTCAGCCCGTTCAGGAAGGCAACAATGTCTTCAATCTGGGGATCGGTCAGTTCCTTGTTCAACTGAAGCTTCGCCATTACGCGTACCGCTTCCTGCAAGGTTTCAACCTTGCCGTTGTGGAAGTAAGGTGCGGTCAGAGCGATGTTGCGCAGGGTCGGCACCTTGAAGAGGTGTTTGTCCCCATCCTGCTTGGTCGCCTCATAACGGCCGACATCGTTGGAGAAGCCGTACTTGGCTTCAAACACGCCATTCTCGAAGTTCGGGAACTTCTGGTAGAAACCAGTCCCTTCAGGAAGCTGAGGCCCCATGAATGCAGCACCAGAATGGCAACCGACACAGCCGGTTTCAGCAAAAAGGTTCATCCCGCGAACTTGCTGTTCGCTCAACGCCGACTTATCGCCCTTCACATAGCGGTCATAGGGGCTATTCGGTGTGATCAGGGTGCGCTCATAGCTGGCGATCGCCTTGGCTGCGTTGTCTGCCGAGATGCTGTTGTCGCCAAAAGCCGCATTGAAGGCCTTGACGTATTCCGGCATCTGGCGGAGCCGATCGACCACATCGTCCCAACTCTTCATTCCCATTTCGATCGGATTGGTGACTGGGCCTTTGGCCTGTGCCTCAAGGCTGGGTGCACGACCATCCCAGAACTGGACTGAGTTGAACGCAGAATTCCACACCGTCGGGGCGCTACGCCCTCCTACCTGATTCTTGACGCCAATCGAGCCTGAGCGATTGTCTTCGCCACCCGCCATGACATTGTGACAAGAATTACAGGAGAGTACGCCGTTCGAAGAGAGACGAACATCGTGGTAAAGCATTTTGCCCAGCTCGACCTTGGCCGGCGTCGTCGGGTTGCCTGCAGGCTCAGGGGCCTTGGCTGGGAGCGCCTGCCACTCAACGGCCGATGCGGTCAGCGAAAGGACGGTCAGGGACAAGACCCCTGCCATCTGCTTGAATTTGAACATCTGACTTTCCTCCAAATGTGATGGCCATTGAGTTGGCCGCATTTTTATATTTTGGGTTCGGGACAACCGCCTCTTATAGATGAGCCGGCAGTTCTTGGCAAGGCACTTTCAGAACCCAAACAACAAAAACCCTTGTTTTTCAGTGACTCAAATCGAACATGACTCCCGCTAAGGAAGTCCGGCTACAATGATGCGACAAAGCGGGTGTTTGGCCAATGAGGCAGATCCCAGATGACCAAAGGACCTTAACATAAAGGCCCCCGGCTTCTGGGCGCCCCCTCTCAGCCGTGCATCGCAACGGTTCAAAAAAAGACCCGCCACATGACGGGTCAAAAAAGAGAGGAAGAACCATCTGTTATGACAGGCCTCCCGCCCTCTAGTTCAAACACTTAACCTTAAGCAGCGGCATGGAAACCAGGGTCATCACCCATCAGGAACTCCAAAAGGTCAGCGAGAATGCTCGCGGCCTCCCCCGACTTCGCAAGAACCTGAATGTTCATGCCACCCTCGATGCCAGTGTGCAGCGCCTTTTTAATGCCATGGAGCCCGGAACCTATATTCGGCCTCATCGGCATGCCCGCCCCAACGGATGGGAGCTTATGCTGGCGGTCCATGGGCGGTTTGCCATCTTGCTCTTTGACGACCAAGGAAAGGTCATTGATCGCTTTGAACTTTCATCTGGCAGTGGCTCAGTGGCTGTTGAAATTCCGGCACAGGCCTGGCATACGGTCGTATCCCTCGAGTCTGGGACTGTCATGTTCGAGATCAAGGAGGGGCCCTACACCCCGGTTGAGGATAAGGACTTTGCCTGCTGGGCTCCTCAAGAAGCAGAATTGAGAACCCCCTCGTTTACAACATGGCTCACTGCGGCAGCGCCCGGAGAATCCCCACCCTGAAAAAACCCAGCCATGCCCATTCGCCTTCCTGGGTTTCTGAAGGCTTATAATGCGGATACTCGGGTCAGGGGCATTGCCCCTTTGGACCAAGCATGTTCGGCAGATTCCCCCATCGCCTGCCGACGGCCACCCATCCACAATTCCGGAATTACTCATGCCCATCCTACGAACTCTTGCGCGGCCCCCCCTCGCCATCCTGATGCTCAGCATCACCCTCGGCATGAGTGCCGGCTGCTCCTCAGCCAAGAAGCCGCCGACCACTCCCGCGAACTCAGGCAACAGTGCAGATCTTGCCGAAGCCAGTGACCCCCTGTTCACGGCAAGAGTTCAAGCCATCAGCCGCAAGAATCAGATCCTGACACTCAAGTTTGCGGATGAAAAGGTTGCCAAGGTGAAGGTCAGAGGCACCGTAAGAAACTTCAGTGAAGTGGGCGTGGGTGATGCGATCAAAGCCAAATTCGATGAGACGGTCGAAATCTTCCCGGTTGCACCCACTGGCAAGCCCCTGTGGAGCGAAATCCAAGAGATCAAGAAAGCACCGAAAGGAACACGGCCCGGTACGGCCGTCGTTAAGCCATATGAGTTCTCGTCCATTGTCACGGCCATCGACTATCAGGCACGAAAGGTGACGCTGAAAGGTCCCGAAGGCCGCCCAATTCACGTGACAGGCCGTCCTGATCTCGGCCGATTCAATGAAATCAAGGCGGGCGATACGGTCGTAGCCCGTTTCATTGAAACCACCAGTCTCGAAATCATGCCGGTTCCTCGTGCCGATTCGACACTGCGCCCAAGTCGTCGCCGCTAAGACATCTCCTTAGCATCAGACTTGATGGCGGCAAAAGCCGCCAGCGCTCTCTCCCGGGTCGCTTTGAGGTCAACCATGGGTTTCGGATAGTCCTGACCCAACACCACGCCAAAAGCCTTGAGTTCCTGAGCGGAGAGATCAAAAGGATGATGGATCCATCGATCAGGCACCTGAATCAACTCAGGAATCCAGCGACGGATATAGTCACCCGCCCCATCAAACTTCTCACCCTGCAAGATCGGGTTGAAGATTCGAAAATAGGGCGAAGCATCGGCGCCACACCCAGCAGTCCATTGCCAACCCAAAGTATTGGAGGCGAGGTCGGCATCCACCAAGGTGTCCCAGAACCATTCAGCCCCTCTGGACCAGTGAATCATGAGATTTTTGGTCAAGAAGGAGGCCACGATCATTCGGACCCGGTTATGCATCCAGCCGGTATGCCAAAGCTCCCGCATGCCGGCATCCACAATGGGATACCCCGTCAATCCTCGCGTCCATCGCTCGAACGCAGCGCTGTCATATGTCGGCCATGGAAATGCGTCAAACCGATCATCCAGGGGCTTTTGGTCTGTATGCGGAAAATGGAAGAGAAGATGGTAGCCAAATTCACGCCATCCGACTTCCTTCATGAAGACTGCAACCCCTCGATCTCCCGGCGCGCAAGTCCGACTGATTTCAGAGGCAATACGTCTTGGAGAAATTTCGCCAAAATGAAGATGCGGTGAAAGCCGCGAAGTGCCCGAGATCCCCGGCTGGTCCCTCGAATCTGCATAGTCAGTTGCGGGACCGTCCAGAAACTGACGTAACTGGCGTTGGGCCGACGATTCTCCAGGTTCCCACGCCTCCCGCAGTCCCTGGTCCCAAGGAATGCGTGGCAGTAATTTCAAATCGCGCAAGGACTCACTCAATAGGCCTTCGGGTAGTGGAGGCATGTGTTGGGGGGGTGCTTCAGGGGCAACCGAAAAGCCACTGGCCAGATAAGCTTTCCAAAAAGGCGTAAATACTCGATAGGGTTCCCCATTGGGCTTCAGGTTCTCCCAAGGCTCCTTCAGAAGCGCGCTGTTGAATGTCTTGACCCTGAGCCCTTCTGCCTTCAGTTGAGCTTTGATCACCGTGTCACGATGAATAGCGCTTGGGGTATACAGCCGATTCCAGAAGATTGCCTCCGCTTTCGATGACTCACACATCTCGGCCAATTGCTCAAGAGGGTCACCGGTCCGAATAATCAGCCCTGAACCCAACAATCTCAGACTGCGATCCAAAGCTTCAAGACTATGATGAAGCCACCAGCGGGTCGCGCTTCCCTCCGCCCAAGGATCATCAAGAAGTTGGCTCTGGATGAAGACCGGAATCACACGATCGAAGGTTTCCAATGCCGAGATCAATGCCGGGTTGTCGTCGACCCGTAGGTCCCGACGAAACCAGACGATGGCCGTTTTCAAAGGCTTTTGCTCCCTGGGGCGATGTCGCAAACGCCATCGGCGCAGCGGCGGCCAAAGTGCCAGTCTGCAAATCGGACATAGACGCGATCTAGTAGAGGCACAAGAGAGATTCCTCGAACAAAAGCTGCAAGGTACCGGTAGTACGGCAACTGAGTCCACAACACCACAAAACCATGAGCGCCTACATGGAAATGTCCCGCGTCATCAAGGACATGGAACCGACGCATCGCGGTTTCACGCTCAAGACCGAAGTCTTGGAGCGCCGTGTCGGACTGGGTAATATCGATCCAGCGAATGGGTGCTCTAGCCTCCAATTTTCGATAGTGATCAATTTCTCTTCGACATAAAGGGCAACCCCCGTCAAAAAAAACGGTCAGAGCATAGGATTCCATGGCGCGTCTCTCTTTCTAACTGATGTATCTTCATCCTGAGAGTGGCAGACCCGTCTAAAGTTCGCCTGCGAAAGGAAATAGCCTTGAAAATTCACCGCATCCAACAATCCCAATTTCTCCCGCTCACGCTCGATGAAGCCTGGCTGTTTTTTGCAACGCCAAAGAACCTGGAGGCCATGACGCCTCCTTTTCTCAACTTCAGAATCCTGAGTGATGTTCCCGATGTCGTTCATTCAGGTCTCATGATCGAATATCGGATTAGGGCTGTTTTTGGAATCCCTATGCGCTGGCTGACTGAGATCAAGCACGTCGAAAAACGGACCCGATTTGTCGATGAGCAACGAATCGGGCCCTTTCCTTTTTGGTACCACGAACACCGGTTTGAGGCGGTTGAAGGTGGCATCGTGATGGAGGACGAAGTGCACTATGTCATGCCCTGGAGCATTTTGGGCGGCTTCATCCACTGGGTCTTCATACGTAGGCGACTTCTCGAGATATTTCGTTTCAGAAAGTGTTACCTCACAGAGCGCTTTGCCGACTCAGCCAGAACCAAAAGCCTGCCATCATGACCAACAACTGGTTGAGCTCATCTGCAAAGAAATATCCAAAATTCGGGCGTTGGCGCAGCATACGTCTCTGTAAGCCCATCCAACCGTAAAAATGAGCGCTCACCTCGTGTTTCCTCTTACCCGTCCGGTCGCCCTTGCTCTCGTCATTGCCGCATTAGGTGTAGCCCTACTTCTGGGCATTCAATATTTTCAGTCCATCAAGACTTCGTTGACTCTCTACGGCAACGTCGATATTCGTGAGGTTGAAATGGCATTCCGGCAACCCGGCAGACTCGTCGCCATGAATTTCGAGGAGGGCGAAAAGGTCAAAGCTGGGACCGTGCTAGCTGAACTCGATAATCAACCCTTCAGGGAGCGACTGGATCAGGCTCAAGCGCAATACGAAAGCGCCAAAGCACAGCTTGAGAAACTACAGCATGGATTCAGAAGCCAGGAAATCGCTCAAGCAGAGGAGTCAGTCCGGCAGGCTGAAGCCGCCCTTAGTTTTGCCACAGGCGAACTGGAACGACAGCAGTCTTCGGTCGCTTCCGGTGCAACGACGCGCCAAAGCCTGGATCACGCCAAGACCACTCGAGATCAGGCCAAGGCTCAGTTAGGGGCAGCGCGTCAAGACCTTAACTTGAAACGGGAAGGTAGTCGCCGCGAAGACATCGCCGCTGCAACAGCGCAACTCGCAGGTGCAAAAGCAGGCCTTGAAGAAGCACACACGGCACTATCCGACACCCAGATTGCGGCTCCTGCCGATGCGATCATCCAGTCTCGGATTCGAGAACCCGGCAGCATGGTAAACCCCAGCACGCCGGTCTACAGCCTCTCATTAAGATCGCCGGTCTACCTTAGGGCCTATGTCAGCGAGACCGAGTTGGCCAAAGCGGTTCCCGGCACCGTGGTCGAGGTGAGCTGCGACTCTTGCACTAAAATCTATCAAGGGACCATTGGATTTGTCTCTGCCCGCGCCGAATTCACCCCCAAAACGGTCGAAACGACCGATCTTCGAACGGACCTGGTCTATCGGGTTCGTATTACCATCCAAAATGCCGATGAAGGTCTGCGTCAGGGCATGCCGGTGACGATCACGACCCGAGAACCCTAGGACCTATGCCTATGCCTCCCAAGGCACCTCTGGATCCTGCGGTCAGGCTCGAAAGTTTGGTCAAATCATTTGATCAGCAGATGGCACTTCGGGAGCTGACAACCGCTTTCTATCCAGGACAGCTGACTGGCCTGGTCGGCCCTGATGGTGCGGGCAAAACCACTCTGATGCGGCTCATGGCGGGACTGATGACCCCGACATCCGGCAGCATTTCCATATTGGGGCTTGATACACAAAGTCATCTTGAGAAGATCCCTGAACTCATAGGCTATATGCCCCAAAGATTCGGGCTTTATGAAGACCTCTCCATCACGGAGAACTTGCGCCTATACGCCGAACTTCAAAATCTTCCTCCGGGGGAGCGCGAAGCCACGTTCACTCGACTTCTGGCGTTTACCCGGCTGGCCCCATTCTCAGACCGACTGGCCGGAAATCTCTCCGGCGGCATGAAACAGAAGCTGGGTTTGGCCTGCGCCATGATTTCTTCCCCCAAGGTTCTCTTACTTGATGAGCCCGGAGTCGGAGTGGACCCGGTCAGCCGCCAGGATCTTTGGCGCATGGTGCAGGCATTGACCGATGAAGGTATCGCGGTCATCTGGGCCACCGCCTATCTCGATGAAGCCGAGAAGTGCGACCGTGTCATTCTGCTGAATGAAGGCCGGGTGGCCTTCGAAGGAGAACCTGGTGCTTTAACTTCAACACTGGATCATCGCACCTTCCTGCTCGAGCACGCACAGGGAGATCGTCGACTCATTCTGACCCAGGCCCTTGAACTCGACAGTGTCTGCGACGGTGTCATTCAAGGCGATGCACTAAGGCTGGTTCTCCACCGCAACGTGAGCACCAAGCCATTGGAAGTGCTTTCTCGTGAAGTCTCCGCCACGCTCAGTCCCGTAGCCCCCCGCTTTGAAGATGGCTTTATTGATCTTCTCGGCGGGGGCCCCGGAGGAATTTCCGCGCTTGCCGAGCGAATGACACGCGTTGAACACCTGGAGGGACATGCTGTCGAGTGCCGGAACCTCACTAAGAAATTTGGTGCGTTCAAGGCGACCGAAGAGGTCAGCTTCAATGTCCGCCAAGGGGAAATTTTCGGTCTTCTGGGCCCCAACGGGGCCGGCAAATCGACGACCTTCAAAATGCTTTGCGGTCTGCTTCACCCAACCCAGGGCGAGGCCCTCGTCTCGGGCCTCAACCTCAGGACAGCAACCAGCGCGGCAAAAAGCCAGCTCGGCTACATGGCCCAAAAGTTCTCACTCTACGGACTTTTATCTGTCCGTCAGAACCTCGAATTCTCGGCCGGGGTTTATGGGCTGGACGGTCAGGCACGTCGAGTAAAAATCGAGGAGATGGTGGACATTTTCCACCTTGGACGGTATCTCGATGACGAACCCAACACTCTGCCACTCGGTTTTAGGCAGAGACTCGCACTGGCCTGTGCCGTCATGCACAACCCCCCGGTCCTTTTTCTCGACGAACCGACCTCGGGTGTCGACCCCATCACACGTCGGGAGTTTTGGACCCATATCAACGGCATGGTGCAAAAAGGGGTGACGGTTCTCGTGACCACTCACTTCATGGACGAAGCCGAATATTGTGATCGGGTGGCCCTGATGTACCAGGCCCGCGTGATCGCCTTGGATACGCCCGATGCGCTCAAGGCGCAAGCCCAAGGGTTCAAGGTTACTCTTCCCACCATGGAAGAGACCTTCATACGCCTCATCGAGGCACATGATCGTGCCGAGTCTGAGCCAGTGAGTGCTCGCGGATGATTCACAGAACCAAAATCAAGGCGCTTGCGCTCAAAGAAGCCCGGCAAATTCTGCGTGACCCTTCGGTTTTCATGATTGCATTTTTATTGCCGGTGATCCTGCTCTTTCTTTTTGCCTACGCCGTCTCTTTGGATCTCAAGAAGGTCCCTATCGGGTTGGTTCTTGAATCCCAGAGCGGCAAAGCAGAAGCACTGGCAGCAGCCTTTAGCGGTTCGAACTCGTTTATTGTGCATCCGGCAAGAAAACCACAGGACGTCATGGATGAACTGGTCGCGGGACGTATTCGGGGATATGTGGTCATCCCTCAGGATTTTGATCAGCGTCTCAACTCGGGCGAACTCACGACTGCCATCCAGGTCATCACCGATGGGACGCAACCCAATACCGCTAGCTTTGTTGCCAATTATGCTCAAGGGGTATTTGCCAGCTGGGCGGAACACTTAAGCCTCGAGCCCCCAACGGGGCCCCAACTGGTGCCCCGTTATCGCTTTAACCCCGAAATTGAAAGCCATCGCTTTCTGATTCCGGGCGCTATAGCCGTCGTCATGACCATCATTGGAACATTGCTCACGGCACTGGTCATTGCCCGTGAGTGGGAACGTGGCACCATGGAAGCCATTTTCTCGACACCTGCGAGTGTGACTGACATCCTGATTGGGAAGCTAATTCCGTATTTCATTCTGGGGCTTGGCGCCACCATTGTCGCGACACTTCTGGCCATTCACGTGTTTGATGTCCCCATGCGGGGATCCTGGCCTGCTCTTCTCCTCACGACTTCCGCATTTCTATTTCCAGCTCTCGGGCAAGGCCTCCTGATTTCAACCGCCTCAAAGAACCAGTTCATCGCCTCCCAGGTCGCTCTGTTTTCAGGCTTTCTTCCCGCCTTCCTGCTGTCCGGGTTTCTGTACCAGATCAGTTCCATGCCGCTTCCGCTTCGCATCCTCACTCACGTCATCCCGGCAAAATACTTCGTGGACACCCTCCAAACGATTTTCTTGGCAGGAGACATATGGGATGTCTTTCTTCCCGATATCGGAGCCATGATGCTGATTGGACTCGTGTTCTTTTTGCTGATCCATCGCAAGACCCGAAAGAGCCTCGACCCATGATCAGGCACCTACTCTC
>CAYQOJ010000118.1:8853-10049 GCA_964419105.1 uncultured Methylococcus sp. | reverse complement strand
GACTCGCGGCAGCCGTAGAGGTTATCGAACTTGGATTTGGTAACCGAATCGTTGACGTTGATGCCGGGGAACTTGAGTTCGCTGCGCGCATGCATCTGGTAGAGGCGATGAACACCGGTGGTGGTCTCCTCGGTGACGCCGCGGATACTCTCGAGGCGAACCGAGTACCAGTTCGGTGATTGTTGGAGCTTTGCCTTGATGGCGGCAAAAAGAACCCGCTCCTCCTCGGATCCAGGATTAGAGAGAACGCTGATGTCCTTTTCGGCCCGAGCACCGAGATGAAGCAGAAGCGTTGCATCACCGCCATCATCCAGGATCATGTTGGAGTAACCCCCATCGGTCCACTCGAAGATCCGGTGCGTGTAGTCCCAGTAGTCTTCCAGGGTTTCTCCCTTAACCGCGAATACGGGAATCTCTTGGTCTGCAATCGCCGCGGCAGCGTGATCCTGCGTTGAAAAGATGTTGCAGGAGGCCCAGCGCACCTTGGCGCCCAATGCGATGAGGGTTTCGATCAGAACCGCAGTCTGAATCGTCATGTGAAGGGACCCTGAAATGCGGGCGCCTGCCAGGGGTTGAGCGTGGGCGTATTCATCCCGAATGGCCATAAGCCCGGGCATTTCGGTTTCAGCGATGCGAATCTCTCGATGGCCCCAGGCCGCGAGAGAAAAGTCTGCAATCTTGCAGTCCGTGAAAGTAGAACTTGGAACGGTCATGGGTCTTAAGTCTCCTTAAACTCAATTGACCCCTGCATTCTTGGGCGTGCTCGACGTTCGAGACACCCCTCTTGGCAGGGGGTGAATCGAGCGCCGTTGGTCCTGATCAACCCTGTCAAGCCTGGCGGAGATTCCGTCGCAGCGCTCCTCAACAGGGCGGGTCCTGGAGGGTTTTTTACCCTCCAGGCCATTTAGGTGTCTATGGCTAGAGCCCTGCCGCAGATTTCAGGAGCGCTGCCTTGTCGGTCCGCTCCCACGTGAATTCCGGCTCCTCGCGGCCAAAGTGGCCATAGGCGGCGGTTTTCTGGTAAATCGGCCTCAGTAGATCGAGCATGTTGACGATCCCTTTCGGGCGAAGGTCAAAGTGTTCAAGCACCAGATCCGTGATTTTCTCATCAGAAATCTTGCCCGTGTCATAGGTTTCAACCATGACGCTGGTGGGTTTGGCAACGCCGATGGCGTAAGAGACCTGAACCATGCAGC
>CAYQOJ010000118.1:0-8804 GCA_964419105.1 uncultured Methylococcus sp. | reverse complement strand
GACTTTGGACGGATCCTTGCCCGAAAAAGCGCCGCCACCGTGAGGCGCTGCGCCGCCATAGGTGTCGACGATGATTTTACGACCGGTGAGACCACAATCGCCCTGAGGGCCGCCAACCACGAATCGGCCGGTCGGATTCACCAGGAAGTTGATGTCACCTTTGATCAGTTCCCGCGGCAGTACCGGCTTGATGATGTCCTCGATCACGGCTTCCCGCAGCATTTTGTCAGAGACATCCGGCGCGTGTTGCGTCGATAGAACGATGGTGTCGATCGCATCGGCGTGACCGTTGACATAGCGAACGGTGACCTGACTTTTTGCATCCGGTCGAAGCCAGGTCAGCTGGCCATCTTTTCGAAGTTGCGCCTGACGCTCAACCAGGCGGTGCGCCAGGTAGATGGGGAGCGGCATCAGGGTTGGGGTTTCATTGCAGGCATAGCCAAACATGAGGCCCTGATCGCCGGCGCCCTGGTCGAAGTCATCGTCATAAGCCTTATTCACCCCCTGGGCAATGTCCGGGGATTGTTTGTCGTAGGCGACTAGGACGGCGCAGCCCCTGTAGTCAATACCGTAATCCGTATTGTCATAGCCGATCGTCTGGAGCACATCGCGGGCCACCTTGATGTAATCGACGTTGGCCCGTGTGGTGATCTCGCCTGCGAGGACGACCAGTCCCGTATTGCAGAGGGTCTCGGCGGCGACCCGAGAATGAGGGTCTTGCGCCAGGATGGCATCGAGAATGGCGTCTGAAATCTGATCGGAGACCTTGTCCGGATGTCCTTCCGAGACCGACTCGGAGGTAAAGAAATAACTGCTGCTCACGTCGGTTAAAAACCTCATGAAGTGGGTTGACACGGAAACTAACTGGATAGTGTAACAAAAAACTGGCCGCTCTTTTGCAAAAAAAAGGGTTACACGAAACGACCAAAGGCATGAGGAGTGCTCGATTTCCGGCGCTTTCGGGCTGCTCTAGGTCATATCGAGCCCTGAAGGATATGGTATTCTCGTGGGTTAAAACTATGGGATGAAGCGTTCACTTGAATCCCAGTTGGTCGTGTTCAGAACCCTCCCATTTCTCGCATTCAGTCAAAGGATCTTCAATGGAAAAGCCCTACATCCTTCACATGTTCACTCCGGAAAAGAACCTGAGCCCCTTCGACGTCAACATGGCGCTCGATGCCGGTTGGACGTCTGCCGTTCCCTACCTGCATGTCGAGCCGGGTGAAGTCCAAGGTCTGGTTCAGGATGCCATTTTTTCAAGAAGCCCTGCCGGTGTCCGTCGGACCGGCATCTTCGTGGGGGGACGTGATGCGAAGATGGCCATTGACATGGTGCGTTCGGCGCAGAAGTCGATGGTGCCGCCCTTTGAAGTGTCGGTTTTTGCTGATCCGAGTGGGGCCTTCACCACCGCTGCCGCCATGGTGGCGGTGGTTGAGCGCATGCTCGAGTTCCACTTCAGTATGACGCTTGAAGGCAAAAAGGTACTGGCGCTCGGTGGAACAGGGCCGGTTGGACAAATCGCCGCAACGCTTGCGGCAAAGGCCGGGGCTGATGTGAAGATCATTGGCCGTCAGCTGGAAAAGGCTGAAATGGTCGCATCCCTTTGCAATGGCGAATTCGGCGATGGTCAGACGCAGATCCAGGGAGATGCCGATGCCAACAAGGGATCTTTGATCGAAGATGCGGACATTGTGTTTGCGACCGCGGCGGCTGGCATTCAGGTTTTGAGCGCCGAGTTGGTGGAGAAGGCGCCTCAGTTAAAGGTGGCAGCCGATGTCAATGCGGTCCCGCCTTCGGGGATTGCAGGCCTTGATGCACACCACAGTGGCGATGCGATTAAGGGTTCCAAAAGTGGGGCCGTCGGGGTTGGAGCGCTGGCCATTGGTAATGTGAAATACAAGACGCAGAGTGCGCTTTTGAAGCGCATGCGTGAATCCGAGCGACCGGTTTACTTGAGTTTTGACGATGCCTTTGAGCTCGCTCGCGAGATCGCGAAAAGCCTCTAAGGCGATCTTATGTTGCCATTGCGTCCACGACGGGGAGCCTTGATCTGATGACCACGCCCAAGCAGGACAAGCGGAGCGTCCTCCACATGCTGGACCCGATGCCGCATGTCAGCCCCTTTGATATCAACATGGCCGTTGATGCCGGGTTTGATCAGATTTTTCCCTACAGCCGGGTTCAGGCGGAAGAGGTGAACGGCCTGGTTCAAGACGCCATCTTTTCCAGAGGGCCAGCGGGCGTCAAGCGGACGGGCCTCTTTATTGGGGGACGGGACATCGGCGTTGCCCTGGATATGCTCGAGGCAGCCCGAAACGCCATGGTTCCCCCCTTTGAGGTTTCGGTGCTGGCAGATCCGAGCGGGGCCTTCACTACGGCTGCCGCCTTGGTGGTCTGCGTCGAGCGGCAACTCAAGCTTTGCCATGGCGATGAACTCAAGGGGGCGCAGGCCGTGGTGTTTGGGGGTACGGGTCCCGTTGGAATCGCGACCGGGGTCATTGCCTCGCTGGCCGGTGCCAATGTGACGATTGTCGATCCCTTCAATATCGACCATGCCCTCGACAAGGCGCGCGAATACAACCTGCGCTGTGGTTCCACCCTGGTGGGCACCTACGCCTCCTCTGATGCCGACAAGGCCCGGCTGATTGCCGGCTGTGACCTGATTTTCTGCACCGCCAAGGCGGGCGTTCAGGTGCTCAATGCCAGTGTGCTTTCCGATGCCACGCAGCTCAAGGTGGCGGGGGATGTGAATGCCGTTCCCCCCTTGGGGATTGAGGGCGTGAAGCGCGGTCACGACGGCGAGCCTTTACTCCATGCCGTCAATGCCCAGGGTGCCGTCGGTATCGGCGCGCTGGCGATTGGTGATGTGAAGTACAAACTGCAGAACGCCTTGCTGGCTTCGCTTCTGACCACCGATAAACCGCTTTTTCTCGACTTCCGGGATGCCTTTGAAATGGCCCGAACCCTGGTGTGATTTCTCAAGCCTCGTTTCGTGATCGAATCGAGGTTTTCTTGATTTTGGTCAATAAAGGCCCAAGGCAAAACCATTAGTCTTCATGACGTCCCGCATGGGATTGATTGCATCAATGATAGAAGACTCAATGGAGAAATCAGAATGACCAGTGAAAAAGACCTGTTTTGGGTTTATGTCGGCGGACTCATCCTCGCGGTCATCGCCACACTGTTTGTAGTCAAGGGAAGCGAGCATGACAAGTATGCGACCTCAGCCAGGGCAATTGCCGAGGATTCCAACAACTCGGCCTACAAGCACGCGCCGTAATGGTTGAACGTCCGCTTCCGCTTCTAGGGGAGCCCTGACCGCTCGATCATCTTGAAAAAGTCGGAAAGACGGCCCCATCGTATGGGCTGTCTTTCCCGATCTCAAATGCCATCATCCGGCCCTTCGGGTGATGGCATCCCGCTTTTGTCGCGCCAGATTTGGTTCACAACGGCGAATTACTGCTTGGCGATTTTTCCAAGACCCACCGGATCGCTCACTTCGAGCCACTTGCCCTCAACCTGAATCAGCTGAGCGCTCTCAAAGCGGCCCAGGAGCCGGCTGATGGTTTCGAGCGCAAGACCCAAATGATCCCCAAGCTCCTGGCGCGTCAAGGTAAGCCTGAAATTGGATTGGGAAAAGCCCCTTTGCTTGAATCGTTCGGCAAGATCCAGAAGAAAGCCTGCCAGCCGGGCCTCTGCGGGTCGATGCCCTTGCGCGATGCGTTCGATGGAGAGATCAAGCTGTTCTCCGGCCCGCTGGAGAAGCGTTTCCTGAATGGCCGATGAATGATTGGCGAGCTGTTTTAGATCTTTTGGCGGGAGCTCGCAATAACTGCTGGTCTCAAGCGCGATCAGGGAGCAGCGGTGGCGACCGGAGTGAAGGCCGTCAAACCCGGTGAGTTCTCCTGGAAGAAGAACGGAAATGATGGACTCGCGTCCCGTCAAATCGGTATGAACCAGTTTTGCAGATCCCGACCGCAGTGCAACAATCCCCGCAAAAGGCCCACCCGCGCGATAGAGGATGTTTCCTTTTTGGACGGGACGATTGCGTCGGACTTGCCGGCTCAGGCGGCTTCTTTCCTCCTCAGGAATTCCATTTGGAAGGCAAATGTCCCCGAGCTTGCAGTCGGCGCAGGAAACGGGAGTGAAGGCGTTGCGCTGGGACATGAGAACGTTCCTTGTCTAAAAACCATAAATTTAGTGTGCTTTCTGTCCCCGGTCAATCCACTGGACGGTCTGGGTCATCGCCTGATTGGTTTGAATCGTCGGGCGCATAGAACCACTGCTAAAATGCTCTGGCATTCGCTACTTTTCTTTGGAGTAACAGCATGGCCATGATCCATCCCCGCATGAGTCTTTTTCTGGTTTCCCTGCTTATGGGGTCGGTACCGGCCTTTGCAGAACCCGCGCCGGTGAGCGAAGACAATCACCGGGCATTTGAAAAAAAGTTTGCCGAGATGTGCATCGAGCAGGAAAAAGAGGCCATGAAAGAGACTGGGGAGCTGCTCACGGAGGTCACCAGCGTTTGTGAGTGCATTGCCCGCGAAGAAAGTAAGCGTGTGACCAGCGATGAGGTGCGCGAGTTCGTGATTGAGGGACGCTATCCCGCCTCGCTGATGATGAAGAGCAATGCTGCCACCTACACCTGTGTTGATGCCAAAAACGCAGCCCCTACCCCTACACCCACTCCTTAGCGATTAGGCCTTGGGGCCGAGGGTTTTGATGAGAATTTTCGAGTTACGGGATCGGTTGTAGGTTTTTTGACGCGCGCTTGGGAGCGCCTCAAGCTCACAGGGCTCAAACCCCCTCTCACGAAACCAATGGGCCGTTTGGGTGGTGAGGACGAAGAGCCCCTGAAACCCCCGCTGGATAGCAAGTCGCTCGATGGTTCCAAGCAACGCCTCTCCGCGTCCTTCACCCTGATAGTCAGGATGGAGCACGAGGCAGGCCAATTCCCCAAGCCGGCCCCCGGTTTCGCCATGGAGTGCGGCGCAGCCGATGACCGTCTGATCTCGCTCGACCACTTGATAATCCTCGATCTCTTCTTCAAGTCGTTCGCGGGTTCGCTCGATCAGGACACCCTGACGCTCAAGGGGCACCACGAGATCCAAAATCCCCGGGATATCGGAAATGTCGGCTGCACGGGTTGATTCAAACGGCATGCGGCTGATGAGCGTCCCCACGCCATCGCGCGTAAAGAGTTCCAGCAGCAAGGCGCCCTCCCGCTCAGCATTGAGGGAGTGAGCGCGGGCAACGCCCTGACGGCAGGCATGGATCGCCGCCCGAAGGTCTGACATCAAGTCGGCCGGCAGCGCGCCCGCCCGACTGAGAAGGCCTTCGGCTTCATCGGTGGTGAGTTGCCGGATCACCTGGCCGTTTCGATCCTCCTGGCAGTCAGCGCGTCCCAGCAGAATGAGCTTATCAGCCCCAAGGGCGATGGCCGCGGCTTCTGCAACCCCCTCGGAGCGAAGGTTAAAGATCTCTCCTGTGGGCGAATACCCTACGGCGGACAGAAGAACCACATTACCCTGATTGAGGGCCGTCTGGATGCCCTCGACGTCAATACGGCGAACTTCGCCGGTTTGCTGGTAGTCGATCCCATCGCGAATGCCGAGCGGTTTGGCGATGACAAAATTACCAGAGGCCACCCGGATCCGGGCACCGGCCATGGGGGAGTTGGGAAGCCCCATCGACAAAAGCGCTTCGATTTCGACCCGGACGGTTCCTGCCGCCTCCTTGACGCATTCCAGTGCCTCTGGGTCGGTAATCCGAAGGCCTAGGTGGTAATGGGCTTTGAGTGCGCGCCTTTCTAGCCTGGAATCGATCTGGGGCCGAATGCCATGGACCAGGACCAGGCGAATACCCAGACTGCTCAAAAGGGCAAAGTCATGGAGCAGGGCGGGAAATCGCTCACTCTCAATGAGTTCACCGCCAAAGTAAACGACGAAGGTCTTGCCCCGATGGGCGTGGATATAAGGGGCAGCGCCCCGAAAACCCCGGATAAACGCGGATGCCTCGGACGGTGTCATCAAGACCCCCTGCGATACCTTGGGGGCTAAACGAGGGGTTCGCGATAGAACATCATGATGACCCCGATCAAGGTCATGGCCAGAATGGCGGTGATTCCTGCAAAAGCACCTTCATTGAGAACTGATCCATCGCTCTGCGCGCCCGGGGAGCTGAGTCTTAACTCCAGCCAGCGTCCCGCCGCCATGAGGACCGCCAGAAGGCCCATGGTCGTATGGGTCGACTGGATGATGTATTCACTCTTCACCTCGAATTCGGCGTGCGCATGGGTCAACAGCAAAATGCCACCGAAGGCGCAGAGAATCGGAAACATGGAGCGGATACGTTGGGCATCGGGGCGTGTCCGCGCTCGGACTTCAAGGACGCCCAGAACAAAAGCCAGAAGGGTGGCAATACGGTGCTGGAATACTTCGCCGTTGTTGAAGGTGCTCTCCCAGAAGCCAATGGGGCCCAGCGGCCAGGTTTCGGCATCACTCCTGAAAAAGAGAAAAATACTCAGGCCCACAAAGCCCAGTGGCCAGTAGCGCGCCCAACGAAAGAGGGGGCCAGGGAGATAGGACAACAAGGCCATCAGGCCCATGGACGTCAGGAAGATGCCAGAGACATTATGGTTATAGTCCGACCACTCGGTCGCAGCGACGGAGGGAATCTTGTTGACCACCGCGACCCGTCCCGCCTCACCGGCCAACAGTTGATCATGGCTCGGGGAGTGGATTTTGGGAAGGCGCGGCGTAAACATCTCGGCGACTTCTGAAATCGTTGCCGTCAGCTCCGGATTACCGGCAATGTCCTCGGAGGGCGGTTGCGAGGAGAGGGTCGCCGCAATAAAGAGAATCCCAATCAGGATAAATCCCTCGGCCTCAATGTAATAAGGCACTTTCCGCTTCAGCGCCCCCGCCTCCTGGGTTTTCTGCCAGCGCTTGCCCGCCCGGTGATTGAGGAAGGCAAACCCAAGGGCAATGAGCAGCAGGACCGATTTTGTGAGAACGAGGCTCCCATAACCGGTGCCAAATAGACCTTGCCAGGAGGCCACAAATTGCTGTGCCAGGGGGAGTCCGGTCAGAAGCAACAAGACTACGGCAAACGCGCCGAGCGATCCGAAGCGGACAATGGCAAGCGGCCAGAAGTGCCGGGCGGCTTCGTTCTGATACCCAAGGCGCCAGAGCCCCAGGAGCTGAGCCACTCCTCCAAACCAGATCGCGGCCGCCAACTGGTGAAAGAGGGTCAGCATCATTAGGGGGACGCGATTCTCGAATCGGCCGACGGCGTGGACCAGCCAGGCTCCTGCGATGACCAGGGGAAGATTAAGGGCAAGCAAAATCAGCCAGCGTCGCTGATCATGGGGACTCCTCAGCAGTTCACTGGCCTGCTGGGCGGCGAGAACGGCGAAAACGAGCCGTGCAAGCCCCGCCTGAAACTGAACGGTTCCGAAATAGTCGAGGATCGGCAGTTCGCCTAGGACGCCCCAGAGGACCAGGCCCTTGATCAGGAGCTTGCTGCCCTGGAGGGCGGCGAGGAAGAGCGCGCCAAAGCGAAGCAGGCTCACCGAGCGGATGACGATGGCATCATCCCTCTCCTGGGTCTTTCGAAGCACCTTCAGGATGAAAAGACTCCAGATGAGGCTCCCGACCAGAAGGGCGTAGCCGATCAGGATCAGGCCCCCGAGGAAATCATCGATAAAGTTGGCGAGGCCTTGCATGTACATGCCGTCAAACTCCGGGGAGGGTGCCTAGGGGGCCACGTGGAAACGAATGTTGTTTTCGGTCAGATGCCCATCGGCTGCAAATACCTTGTACTTGATCGCATAGTCGCCCGCCTCAAGGGCTGGGAGTTTAATCAGGAGTTCGCCCGGGCGTTTGCCATGGGCAATGGTCGCCGGATGAAAGACATCGCCCTTGCTGACCAGAAAGACCCGGGAGAGGGACAGTTCGACGTTGGAATTAAAGACAAGGACCACCGTGGTGGCATGGCGAGCCTTGATGGGCTCCTTGGCCAGGGATGACTCGGTGACAACCGCGTGCGCGAAAAGCGGCGTCTGCGCGGTGAACAAGAGGCAACCGATCAGGGCGGGGAGGAGTCGCTTCAAAAGAACAGGCATGGAGTTTTGGGTCTCTGAAAGGGGAGGATCAGCCGGCCTTGGATTTCAGCGCATGGCTGGTCAGGTTCTTTCCAAGGTCCCAGATGGCGCCCGGGACCTTGTGGCAGTCGGCAATGACTTCATTCAGCGCGGACAAAATCCAGTCGCGGTCCTTGGGACCGATCACCAACGGGGGGAGGAATTTGACGACGTTCATCCCGTGTCCTGCCACCTGACTCAGGATGCGGTGATTCTTAAAGAGGGGAATGGTGATCATCTGGCTAAAGAGCCCCTTGTTGGCCGTCTCCAGCATGCCCCAGGCGGCCTTGAGCGAGAGGCTCTTAGGGGAGCCAAATTCAAGCGCAATCATCAGGCCCTTGCCGCGTGCGCCCTTGAAAAGTTCATAGTCATCGACCATGCCATTGAGCCCTTCGAGGATCTCAGACCCGATTTGGGCGGCGTTTTCGACCAACTTCTCTTCATCCAGAACCTTGAGGGTCGCAAGGCCCGCTGCCATGGCCATGTTGTTCTTGGAAAACGTCGAGCCATGGACCACGGCCCGGTCCATGCGGTTGAAGACCGCATCCATGACCTTGGTGGTCATGGCGACACCCCCGACCGGGATGAACCCACCTGAGAGTGCCTTGGCCATGCAGATCATGTCGGGTTCAACCCCCCAGTGTTCGATGGCCCAGAATTT
>CAYQOJ010000117.1:0-10082 GCA_964419105.1 uncultured Methylococcus sp. | reverse complement strand
GACCTAGGCGAACTGGCCGGTGGCAGCATCATCCAGCTGCCCACCGGCATGCAGACGACCGTCATCGAGCCCAAGGCAGCGCCAGGCCATGTCGAAGCCGTCAAGCAACACTTGACCATGATCGCCGCCGGTATCGGCGTGCCCTACGCCCTGATGACCGGTGACCTGAGCGAAACCAGCTTCAGCAGCATGCGCGGCGGCTGGCTCGATTTCCGCCGCCGCGTCAGCGTCACACAGTGGCATGTCGTCATCCCCGGCCTGTGCGAGCGCGTGTGCATCGCCGCCATGGACGCCGCCCTGCTCGCCGGCATCATCCGCCGCGCAGATCGGAAGTTTGAGCACAGCACGCCCAAGTGGGAGTACATCAACCCCGAGCAGGACGTGAAGGCCGAAATGCTGGAGATGTCCGCCGGCCTCACGCCACCCAGCGAACTCGCCCGCCGCCGCGGGTACAGCAACTTCGACGCCGTCGTGGCCGAAATGTCCCGCGACTTCAAGAAGATGGAGACGGCCGGCGTGCTGCCCATCCTGCTGGCCCTGCAGGGCAGGGTGATGCCAGGCGTGATGCCCGGCACCGGTGTGCGCGAAGACACCGTTCAGGCCACCACAACCGCAACCGCAACCGCAGAAACGCGAGAACAACCATGAGCGACATCAACCCGAGCCTCGCGTCCGACGCATCGGCCGGCGTATGGGTGCTGGTCACCAAGAGCGACAGCGCAGACCTCCCCGGCGGCGTCTGCCGCGGCCTGCTGGTCGGCACCGCTGGCACCGCCAACCTGCACGACATGCGCGGCAACCTCACCGAAAACGTTCCGCTGCAGGTGGGCTACAACCCGCTGCGAGTGCGCCGCGTGCGCGCCGGTGGCACGGCAGACAACATCTGGGCGCTGTACTGACATGCCGCTGGGTTTTGGGCTGTCGCTGAACCCCCGGCGCTCTGGTGCGTCCAGCCCAGCCAATTCGGCAACGGATTGGTACTTCGCGCAATTCGGCCTTGCCGGCACTCCGTGGGCTGATGTCTCGCGCACGGGGCTGGGTACGCGGGTGGACTCGGCGGGGCTGGTGGGGTTTGGGCCGCATAACCTGCTGCTGCAGTCTGGAAATATCGCGGCCAGCGAATGGGTAAAGGGCGGTTCTACCATTGGCGCGGACAGCAAAATCGTTGAAGCTGCGACCAATGATTGGCACGGCGTGTATCAGGTGCTGCAGACGAGTGGTTTGTGCACGTTTTACGCCAGGGCGAAAGCTGCCGGGCGGCAATACGCCGTTTTCTTGACCAACAACAACGGCGCCACCGACAGATACGCATGGTTCGACCTTGTGGCAAGGACGGCGCATAACGTAAACGGCGGCTTTACCGTATCAATGGATGATGCGGGCGATGGGTATGTTGATATCAAGATCCAATCCGTTGCTGCCGGTACTAACGCTTATTACTTTTTTGGAGCTACGGACGCAATTGGGGTGCTTGGATACCTCGGCAATGGCTCTGACGGAATTCTGTTCCCGCGCGGCGCGCTGGTAAATGGGCAGTTTGCCGATTACGTCCCCACCACCACCGCCGCCCGCTACCTGCCCCGAATCACCCACGACCCGGCGACCCTGAGCGCGCTGGGGCTGCTGGTGGAGGGGCAGGGGACGAATGTGTTAGCGCAGCCAGCGAATCCGAGTGTTTCCCCGTGGACCGGGAGTGCCTCTGCGGTTCAAGCCGCTGATTACCAAGGGTTGCCGACATGGACGCTTACCAAGACCACGACGTCTTCATTTGAAGAGCGGCGGTCGGGGGCGTTTACAGCGGTTGTTAGCACATATACCTATTTGGTAATTGCATACGCTGGCACATCCACGCAGCTTGATTTTCTTGTCTACAACGACGGCGCAGGCAACCGAGGAACAGGACACGTGCTTACGGTGCTGTCCGGGCCTGGAAGCGTGGCGGTTGGTGCGCTGTTCCATCAACTGACCGGTCTATCTTCGACTGTGCCCACCGTGGTGCAGGTTACTTTTACCTCCAGTGCGGGCCTATCTCGGCTCTCGCTTTGCCCTGGTGGCGCAAGTTCCACAACCATCGGGCACTCAGTCAGGGTGCAGTTGCGGAACATCGAAACCGGCTCCGTCGCCACCAGCTACATCCCCAACCCCGGCACGGGCAGCGCGGTGCGGGTGGCCGATGACTGGTTCTTGAGTGGGGCGGCGCTGGATGCCGCGCTGGGTGCGAGCCGCACCGGCTTCACGATGACGATGCGGTTCGTCAAGCCGGCCACCACGACCGGCCTATTCCAACGGGTCGTCGGCCTGTGCAACGGCGACAACTCGCGTCGGTTCGAGCTGCTGTTTATCGGTAACCGGCTGTACGGCTACAGCATCAATGGCGGCGCCGCAGATGAGGCTTTTGTCTCAACTGACCTGTCGGCCGGGGAAGTCAACGTCAGTTTCTCAATCTCTGGCGCCACCGTGAACATCTCGGTCGCCGGGCAATCCGTGGTCACTCTCTCGCAGTGTCCGAGCGGCGCCAACATCACGCGCTTGTTCCTGCTTGGCAACAACGGCACGAGTCAACTGAACAGCACCGTGGCGGCGGCCCGCACGCTGCCCGGCCAGTACATCACCGGCGCCGCCCTGCAGGCCCTCACCGCATAAGGGGACACCATGCCACACGTTTCATTCCAGCTCCAGGCCGCGACAGACAACGCGCTGACTGCGCTGATGTTGCAGCACGGGCTCTTGCTGCTGGGTGAGGGTGCTCCGCGCCTTGCGCCCGGGGTGATCTACAGCCACATAGGCGATGCGGCGCTTGAGGGTGGAGAGGTCAAACTGGCGGGCCGCTATGCGTTCGTGAGCCTGCATGAGGAAACCTTCGGCGCACAGGCCGCTGCGTCCATGCTGCTGACGCTCGACCCGCACATCTACAAGGGCCCGCCGATCCGCTACATGATTGGCGGCATCAACTGGCACGATTCGGGCGCGGTGCCGCAGGCTGTCACGATGCGTCAAGCCCGGCAGGCCCTCCTGATGTCGGGAGCGCTGGGCGCGACAGCGGAATCCGTCGATGCTGCGGTAAGGGCTCGCATCGGCGCGATGCCGGAACCTGCGCGCAGCCTTGGGCTTATTGAGTGGGAATTCAGCGGCGAGGTCCACCGGGGCAGACCGCTGGTGAAGATGCTTGGTCAAGCGCTGGGCATGTCGGCACAGAACCTTGACGACCTGTTCATCGCGGCGAGCAAGCTGTGACCCCTGAGCTGGTCTTCACGCGCAACAGGCTTGCAGCCCTGAGCGCCCCAATCCAGGCGTGGACAGGCGACTACGCCAGCCACTGCGCGGTTCGCCTGGACGCTGACACGGTGATCGACGCTACCCTGTGGCACGGCGTGCAGCGCTGGAGCTGGGAGCGCTGGAGCGCAATGCACGTCATCGTCGAGCAGATCCCGGTTGCAGGCTTGGAGCCCGTGATGCTTGCGGACGCCAATCAGTGGATCAATGCCCAGGTGGGCACCAGCTACGACTGGCTGGAAATCCTCGGCTATCCCCTCCTGCGCAACCTGGGCAGCGATCAGCGCTACGTGTGCAGCTCCCTCGCCCTGCAGTGGTGGATGCGCGCCACAGGCATCACCCCGGCAGGCCGGCTGCAGCGATTCGACCCCCGCCACCTCCGCATCGCCGCAAGCGTGCGCGAGCAATCCCACGCGCTCGCCCACCAGCTCAGCACCCGCGCACCCCAAACCCCGTAAAACAGTCTCACCCTTCCCCTACCGCTGAGACACCACCCCCGCCACCATGGCGGCATGCCTCAGCAGCAGCAAATCGACCTCACCCTCCAGACCCGTGAAGCGGCCGTCATGCCCGCCACCTGGAGCGATGACGACGATGGCGTCGATGTCGTGTGGACCACCGGCTCACGCCGCCGCACCTACGACTGGATGACGGACCAGGTCTTCGATGAAGAGCTGGTTGTCGACGCTGAGTCCGTCGACATGGCCCGCTTCGAAAGCGGTGTCGTTCAGGTCATTGACGGCCACCGCGTGCACGAAGGCACCGGAACCATCCTCGGCATTGCCAAGCGCGGTTGGATCGAAGGCGGCCAGGGCCATGCCCGTGTGGTGTTCCGCACCAGCACCCCCGAACTCGCCGCCATCGCTGCTGACGTCAAGGCCGGCCTGTTGCGCGCCATGTCGTTCGGCTACAGCGTCCAGCGCTACGAAATCATCCGCGCCCAAGACCGCACCGACGGCGGCACCGTCCCCCTGTACCGCGCCACGCGCTGGACACCGCAGGAAATCTCTTTCGTGGCCGTCCCGGCCGATCCCAACGCGGCCCCCCGGTCGCAGCAGTCTTCGCAGCCTTGCGAAATCGTCCGGGCTGATGCCCAACCTCAGGAGCTTGCAATGCCCCAAACCATCAACACCACCCCCGCCGCCCCGGCCGCACAGGCTGGCCACCAGCCTGCCGCCGTGGAAGGCGAGGGCGCCCGCGCTGCTGACGTCCTCCAGACGTCCGCTGACATCACCGAACTGTGTGTGCGCAGCGGCGTGCCCCAGCTGGCCGCCAATCTCATCCGTTCCGGCGCCAGCGTCGACAAGGCCCGCGAAAGCGTCCTGAACGAGCTGACCGTGCGCGACGCCGCCCAGGGTGGCCACGTCAACGTGCGCAGCATCCAGACCGGCCGCGACGAAACCGAGACCCGCCTGAAGGGCCTCGAAGAAGCGCTGAACAACCGTCTCGACACCCGCAGCGTGCTGACGGACAACGGCCGCCAGTACCGCAGTCTGAGCCTGCTGGAAATGGGCCGCGACTACCTGCAGTCCCGCGGCATCGACACCCGCGGCATGGACCGCATGCGTCTGGCCACCGAAATGCTGCACTTCCGCAGCGCCGGCATGCACACCACCAGCGACTTCAGCTCGCTGATGGCCAGCGTGGCGAACAAGCGGCTGCGCGCCGCGTATGACCAGAACCCCGGCACCTATGCCATGTGGGCCCGTCGTGCGCCGAATGCGCCCGACTTCAAGAACATCCAGGTGACCGCCCTCAGCGGCGCGCCGGATCTGCTGCGCACCAACGAGCACGGGGAGTTCACCTACGGCACCATGCGCGACGGCGCCGAGACCTACTCGGTCGTCACCTTCGGCCGCATCGTCAGCCTGACGCGTCAAGCCATCGTCAACGACGACCTGCGCGCCTTCGACCGCTTGGTCAGCGCCTACGGCGCCGCCGCCCGCCGCCTCGAAAACCGCACGGTCTACAGCATCCTCACCGCCAACGCCAACATGGCAGACGGCGTGGCCCTGTTCAGCGCCGTGTCCGGTGCTCGCACCCAGGCCAACGTGTCCACCGGTACCGGCTCTGCCCTGGCTCTGTCCAGCCTGGCCACGGCCCGCGCCGGCATGCGCGTCATGCGCGGCCTGAACAACGAAGAGCTCAACATTGCTCCGTCGTTCCTGATCGTGCCCGCCGCCCTGGAGCAGACCGCCTACCAGCTGACGTCCGCCAACTACGTGGCCGCCACCCAGGCCGCCATCAACGAATTCCGCGCCGGTGGCCGCACCGCGCTGGAACCGATTGTGGAACCCCTGCTGGACGCCGCCAGCGCCACCCAGTGGTACCTGGCCGCCAACAGCGCGCAGATCGACACCGTGGAGTACTGCTACCTCGACGGCGCCGAAGGCCCCGTCATCGAAAGCGATGTCGGCTTCGAAGTCGACGGCGTTTCCTACAAGTGCCGCCTGGACTTCGGCGCCAAGGCCATCGACTTCCGCGGCCTGCACCGCGCGGCCGGCGCCTGATCGGCCCCGCTGAACCCCTGATCACGCACTGATCACCACCCCAGAACACCGCACAGGAGCACTCCATGCGCAATTACGTTTCCGAGGGCGAAGCCATTGTCGTGGCCGCCCCCTACGCCGTCACCTCGGGCCAGGGCGTCCTGGTGGGCTCCCTGTTCGGCGTTGCAGCGGCTGACGCCGCCAACGGCGCCGATGTCGTCATCGCCACGTCCGGCGTCTACGACATCACCGCACTCAGCACCGACACCACCACCGTGGGCGTCAAGCTGTACTGGGACAACAGCAACCGCCGCCTGACCACCACCGCCAGCACGCACGTGTGCGTTGGCTACGCCACGGCCGTCAAGGCCAGCGGCGACACCACCGCCCGCGTCAAGCTGGTGCTGGGCGCCGACAAGGCCGCGCCCTGATCGGCCAGCAACACCACCAGGCAGGACGTCGTGGGATTTTCGTCGGTCATCAACAGGGTCAACGCCGCGTGTGAACGCACGTTCGGCGAACCCTGCACGTTGGCCGGCAGCCCGGTGGTGGGCATCTACCAGGCCCCGTTTGTCAGTGAGTTCGGCATCGGCGCCACTGACCCGACATTCCGCACCCGCAGCGCCAACGTGCCCGCCACGCCCTACGGGGCGTCCCTGGTCGTGCCCGCGGTTGGCAGCTTCATCGTGCGCAAGCATGAGCCCGATGGCGCCGGCTGGTCCCGCCTGGTCCTGGAGTCGGTGTAATGCCGGCCCCCTTGCATGACCAGATCGTGCAGGCCGTCAAGGCTGCCTGCCTGGTGTCGCCCGCCTTGGCCGGCGGCAACGTGTTTGACGACACGCTGGACGACGACATGCCCGAAGGTGTGTCCGAAGCCATCCAGATCGGCATGCTGGACAGCCAGCCCGTGGCCGCTGCCTACGCAGACCTGGAGTGGCAGACCGTCATCCGCGTGTCCTGCAAGGCCCGCCGCGACGTCTACGGCGCCAACGGCAAGCCCTCCAGCGCCTTGGGCGCGGCCGTCTTTGCCCGCCTGACGGCTGACCGCACCCTGGGCGGCCTGGCAGACACCGTTGGCCAGCCGCGCATGTCCGCCGACAACAGCCTGCAGCACACCCGCATCGGCGTGTTGCACCTTGACTTTCCGGTGCGCCACCGCACCCCCCGCAACTCGATTGCCTGACGGAGAACGACCCCATGGCCACGAACGAAAATGCCCGCCTGCAGTACGAAGCCGGCCAGACGTCCTACCCGATGTCCGAGCTGACCGCCGCGTCCGACGCCATCAACTTCGCGGGCGCCGCCGCCCCCTGGAGTGACCGCAGCGGTTACGCCCCTGTCGTCCGCGCCAACGGCGTGCTGACGGGTGGCGCGGTCACCACGCACGCCAGCAACAACACCGTGGCCATCGCCGCGCTGACGGCCAACCTGAACGGCGCTGTTGTGTCCGTGGGTGCCGGCACGCTGGTTGCCACCCGTGGCGCCAGCAGTGACACGCATTGCATCACCTCCCTGACGGTCAACAGCTCCGGCGCCCTGGCCGCCGTGGCCGGCACCGCCAGCACTGCCTTCAGCGAAACCCGCGGCGGCGCCGGTGGCCCCCCGTTCATCCCGGTTGGCTCCGTCGAAATCGGCCAAGTGCGGTTCACCAGCATCACCGCCGCCGTCGTGTCTGAAACCGAAATCTTCACCGTGCCCGGCACGCATGTGGAACGCGCCGACACCCCGCTGTTCGATATTGACTACCGCATGGGCAAGGTCGTGATGTACAGCGCCGCGCCCAAGATCCACACCGGGTCCGTGCCCACGCCACACCGGTATTTGCTGACGTCCCCCTGGCCAGCGAATTTGTGCCGCCCACCAACACCTACAGCGTGTCCAGCACGCAGGTCTATGGCGGCACCATCGGCAGCACCAGCCGCACCCTGCAGCAGGGCAGCTTCAACGCCTTCCTGAACGACGGCCTGACAGACCCGTTCCTCAGCGTCGAAGGCGAACGCCTGTGGTTCAAGTTCTTCCAGGACCGCGCCAAGTCTGCCAACGAGCTGATGCAAGGCAAGCTGGGCATTGCCCGCACCTTCAGCGTGGCCAGCCGGCCCCAGGCCGCCTGCGTCATCGCAGCGGATCAAGTCGGCGTGCGCTCCAGCTGAGGGCCCGGCCGATGACCTTTGACGCCGCCCGCTTCGAGCAGGCCCAGCTGCAGCCCCGCACCACCACCCTGCCGGTGCCTGACCTGGCCGCGTTTTTCGCGCCGGGCAGCGCGCCCGAATGGAAGGTGCGTGGCCTCAGCGCGGTGGAACAGCACCTGGCCACCGAAGCCTGCAAGCGGCGTACCGTCATCGGCAACATCTTCTCTGCAGTGGGCGACAGCGCCGAGCAGGTCAAGGCCATGCGCGAGGCCATTGGCCTGCCCAGTGACGCCGTGCCCGGTGAAATCGTCTACCGCCAGGAAGTCCTGGTCGCCGGCAGCGTGTCACCCAAGGTTGACCTGGCCGTCGTCGTCAAGCTCTCCGAGCATTTCCCGGTTGAGTTCTTCAAGCTCAGCAGCGAAATCATCCTGTTGACGGGCCGGGGGTCCATCGACGTGGGAAAGCCCGAAGCCGCCTCGACACCGACGACAGCCTCTTCATCGCAATGAGGCTGGTGGAAGTGCGTGGCGGCTACCTCTACCAGCACCGGCCCGACCTGTTCCCCCAGGGCCACCTGACGAACGAAGAAATGGCGCTCTGGTGCGCCTACTTTGAAATGCTGGACGAACGGCAGAAGGCCGCCGCCGGCACAGCAAGGCGCTGAGCGTTGTGGCCGATCAATCCACCACCATTGCCGTCATCTTCGACGCCATCGACAGGGCCACGCCCACCGTCGACGGCGTAGAGCGCGCACTGGGCCGGCTGCAGACAGGCGCCGACAAGACTACCAAGGCCTTTGGCGACATCGCCGGCAACGTCCAGCAAGCCACCCAGCCCCTGGCTGACCTCGCCATCGGCGTTGTCAAGGTGGAAGGCGCCTTCCTCGGCGCCGGTGTCGCGCTGACTGCCTTTGCCGTCAAGACCGCTGACGACTTCGATGTCGCCATCCGCCAGATCAGCACCTTGTTCGACGCCAGCGACAAGGACATCGCAAAATTCCGCGACAGCGTGCTCGACTATTCGCGCACCAGCAGCAAGAGTCTTGACGACATTACCAAGTCACTGGCCGCCGCCATTGGCTCAGGCGTTGAATACAGCAAGTCCATCGACCTGATCGCCACCGCCGAGAAGCTGGCGGTGGCCACCAAGGCTGATCTGAAGGGCACCACCGAGGTGCTGGTCAGCACCCTGAACGCCTATGGCATGAAGACGGAAGACGCCGGCAAGGTCGCCGACATCTTCTTCCAGACCATCAAGGACGGCAAGATCGAGATGACCGACCTGGCCGGGTCCCTGGCCATGGTCACCCCCCTGGCCGCCGCGGCTGGGGTGGACTTGAAAGAGGTTGGCGCCGCCGTCGCCGCGCTCACCGCCAGCGGCGTGGCGCCCAGCACCGCCATCGAGTACCTGCGCTCGGCCATCAGCAACATCATCAAGCCCAGCAAGGACGCGGCGGAGTTGGCCGAAGAGCTGGGCATCCAGTTCGATGCCCAGGCGCTCAAGTCTAAGGGCCTGGCCGGTGTGCTGACCGACGTCGCCAAGGCCACCAACGGCAACGTGGGCCCCATCTCTCGCCTGATCGGCGACGTGGGCGGCCTGGTGGCCGCCTTGAACCTCACAGGCCCGGCATCCGGCACCTTCAAGTCAGCCCTGGAAGGCATGGCCAACGCCACCGGCGCGGTTGACGCCGCCTTCGCCAAGATGTCGGGCAGCGTCGAGGTGGCCACCGCCAAGATGAACAACGCGTTCAAGGCGTTGCTGGTCGACATCGGCGGGCCGCTGCTGGAAGAGGCCGGCGGCATCGCCAACGCCATCGCCAACATCTTCAACGTCATCGGCGCCAGCGTGCGCGAGGGCGCGCTGCGTGACCTGGTCGCCTACGTCGAATCCGCCATGGGTGACCTGGTGTCCACCCTGGAAGCCGTCGCCCGCAACCTGCCCGCCGCCCTGGGCCGGGCAGACCTCAGCGGCTTCATCGGCGGCATCGATGCCGTGCGCGAAGCCTTCCGCCGCCTGTTTGGCGGCATTGACCTGACCAGCGTCGACGGCCTCACCAAAGCCATCGAACTGGCCGGCGCCGCCTTCCTGGGCCTGAGCAAGTTCACGGCCGGCGTCATCAGCAGCTTCGGCCCGCTGTTTGACCTGCTGGTCAGGATGGGCAGCGAGATGGGCGATTCCAGCAACCGCCTGC
>CAYQOJ010000116.1:0-10127 GCA_964419105.1 uncultured Methylococcus sp. | reverse complement strand
ATCTCAATACGAATACCGGGAAGGGAACTTCCCCCGATCATCACCTGACCGACACCAGGGGTCTGACTGAGCCGTTGCTGAAGGATAGAGGAGGCAATGTTGTAAACCTCGCTCATGGGATAAAGATTGGAAGACAGCGCGAGAATAATGACCGGGCTGTCTGCCGGATTTACCTTTCGATAATTAGGCAGGGTCGGAAGGTTGGGTGGCAGGAAACTTCGAGCGGCATTGATGGCCGCTTGCACATCACGTGAGGCAGCATCGATGTCACGATCCAGATCGAACTGCAGGACGATGGAGGTACCCCCGAGCGTTGACGTCGAACTCATCTCGGTGATACCCGCAATGCGCCCAAATTGACGCTCAAGCGGCGTAGCGACGGAACTTGCAAGGGTCTCTGGACTGCCGCCAGGAAGTACTGCATTGACCTGAATGGCCGGGAATTCGATCTGGGGCAGCGGGGCAACCGCCAGTCGCGTCATTGCCAAAAGGCCAATGAGGCCAATGGCCAAAGTCAAGAGGGTCGTCGCGACGGGGCGGCGAATGAAAAAGGCGGAGGGATTCAGGGCCATGGCCTTAAATCATCGTGTCGCTGGATCACAAACCCTTGGCCTGATCGTCCGACCCGATTCTGAAGCGCGGCTTCAGTCGCTTTGCGAGGACATCGAATCCGAGGTAGATGCAAGGCGTGGTGTAAAGGGTCATGATCTGACTGAAAATCAGTCCGCCAATGATGACCACCCCGAGGGGTCGTCGCATTTCTTCTCCCATGCCGCTTCCCAATGCCAGGGGTACTCCAGCCAAAAGTGCAGCCATGGTGGTCATCAGGATTGGGCGAAGACGAAGCATCGCAGCTTTCTGAATGGCTGCCCGGGGTGAAAGCCCCTCATCCCGTTGGGCGTTGATCGCAAAGTCGATCATCATGATCGCGTTTTTGGCAACGATGCCAATCAGAAGAACGATACCGATCAATGACACGATATCGAGATCTATCCCAAGCAAAACCAGCATCAGGAGTGCACCGACCGCCGCCGAAGGAAGCGTCGAGAGGATGGTGATGGGATGAATGTAGCTCTCGTAAAGCATGCCCAGGAGAATATAAACCGAGATGATGGCCGCTATCAGTAAGGGTAATTGATTGTCCAGTGCGCCCAGAAAAGCCAGTGCGGTGCCCTGAAAATCGACGCGAAGACTTTTGGGAAGATCCAGTTCGCCGATGGCACGTTTGACCGCACTGACTCCATCGCCAAGGGAGGCATGGGGCCCAAGGTTGAATGAAAATGTGGCCGCCGGAAACTGTCCTTGCCGATGAATGACCGAACGAGAGCGCACCTCTACCGCGTGCAGAAGACCTGCAAGTGGGATGGAGCGTCCATTGGCTCCTGGGAGATAGATGTTGCGGAAAGCTTCAGGATCCGACTGAAAACGCGGATCGACTTCGAGGATGACCCGATACTGGTTGATCTGGCTGTAACGGGTAATGATTTGCCGCTGACCAAAGGCATCATAGAGCGTTTGGGCAATGGCTTCCGTCGTCACCCCCAACCGAGAGGCAGTATCGCGATCGATCTGGAGCTGAAGGGTACGTGAAGTCGATGCGAAATTACTCTGGACATCCTTGATCTTGGAAACCCCGGCTAACTTCTCGAGAATCAGGTGATTCCAAGTCTCAAGAACAGACGCCTCCGGCGCTTCGACGGTGAATTGATACTGCGCCTCGCTGACACGATCCTCGATCGTGAGATCCTGAACCGGCTGCAGATGTAAACGGATGCCCTCCACCTTGCTAACCGCATTATTCAGGCTTTGAATGACCTTTTGGGCAGACTCGCGTGATTCATAGGGCTTGAGCGTGATCAAAAGGCGACCTTGGCTCAAGGTCGTATTCGTGCCATCAACTCCGACATGGGAGGTCAGTGATTCAACGGCAGGGTGCTTCAGAATTTGGTTGGCAAGGGCCTCTTGATGAGCCTGCATGGACTCAAATCCGATCGAGGGGTCAGCCTCGGTAATCCCGACCAGCATCCCGACGTCCTGAACCGGAAAAAACCCTTTCGGCACGGCAAACATGAGTCCAAAAGTGAGGAACAGAAGCCCCACTGCAATTGCATTCACGGATCGACTTCGGTCCAGGGCAAACGCCAGGGATCTTTCATAAAAAGCCTGGATGCTGCGCATGAATGCCCAAGGCTCCTCGTGCTGGTTCACGTGCCTGGTCTTGGGGAGAAATGCCGCCAGCATCGGAGTCAGGGTCAGCGAGACCAGCGCCGAGACGAGAATGGCCAGAGTCAGGGTCATGGCAAATTCACGAAATAGTCGCCCGAGTACATCGCCCATGAACAAAAGCGGAATGAGGACGGCAATCAGTGATGCCGTCAGGGAGAGGATCGTGAACCCGATTTCCCCAGCTCCCTGGATCGCGGCCTTTCGGGACGTTTCGCCCTTTTCGATGTGGCGCATGATGTTCTCCAGCATCACGATCGCGTCATCGACCACAAACCCCGTGGCGATCGTCAGTGCCATCAAGGTGAGGTTATTCAGGCTATAACCTAAGGCATACATGGCGGCAAAGGTGCCTGCCAGCGACAGGGGCACCGAAAGGCTGGGTATCAAGGTTGCCGGGATATTCCGTAAAAAAAGATAGATGACCATGACCACCAAGGCAACGGTGGTCAGCAGTTCATGCTCGACATTCCGGATCGAGGCTCGCGTGGTCATTGTGCGATCCGCTACTTCATGGATGTCGATGTCACCCGGAAGACCCGCTTCAAGCTCGGGGAGGATGGCCCCTGGTTGACGATGAATGGCGAGGATGACCGCTGGATGATCATCCAGCATGCTGGATTGCCGTCGGTTCTCTGGTGCTTCGGTGACCTCGGCAATGTCTCTGACCCGAACGGGACCCTGATTTCGATACACCACAATCTGATTTCGGTAGTCCTCCAATGTCATGATTTGATCATTGGCGAGAATGGTCATGGCAATTTCGGGACCGTCGAAGTTCCCCTTGGCCTGATTAACCGTTGCAAGCGTCAGGCTGTCTCTCAGCTCTTCAAGACTGATGCCATAGGCAGCAAGGCTTGTTGGATTCACCCGAATATGAATGGCCGGCTTCAGACCGCCGTTCAGGTTGACGAGGCCGACGCCTGCCAGCTGGGCGATTTTTTGAGCAAGGCGGGTATCGGCTAGATCATGCACCGCAATGAGGGGGAGGGTGTCTGAGGTTAACGCCAGCGTCATGACGGGTGCATCCGCGGGGTTGCTCTTGCTGTAGATCGGGGGAGTGGGAAGGTCGCGCGGAAGATAGGTATAAGCCGTATTGATGGCTGCCTGGACCTGCTGCTCAGCCACATCGATATCCAGATCGAGATTGAACTGAAGGGTCACGGTCGAAACGCCGTAAGCGCTCGATGACGACATCTGGGTCAGCCCAGAGATCTGACCCAACTGCTTTTCCAGGGGCGCTGTAATGGTCGACTCGATGACTTCAGGGCCACCCCCGGGGTAAAACGTTCGAACCTGGATTGTGGGATATTCCACTTCAGGCAGAGCGGATACCGGAAGCCTCATAAAGCCGACAATGCCCACGAGAAGCACCGCGAACATCAGCATGGATGTTGCGACGGGCCGCTGAATAAAGGGGGTTGAGACCTTCATTCGCCTCAGGGCGATGCGTTGGCAGGGTTGGTATCGGCGTTGGTTTGCCGATTGGCAGGGATTACCTTGATGCCATCTCTTAGCTTATCGAGCCCCTCAGTGACCACGGTTTGCCCACCCTCAAGGCCTGACTCGATCACTACCATGTCATCTTCCGATGCACCAATCGTGACGGGCAGGGTCCGGATCGTGTTGTCCGGATTGAGTCCGAAGACATGATAGCCCTTGGGGTCCTGTTGGACGGCTTTTCGGGGCGCAATGATCTGATTCGGAAGCACATCCAGCAGTAATCGAATATTGACGAACTGATTGGGGTAAAGCGAAAGATCCTGATTTTCGAATCGGGCCTTGATCTTCAAAGTTCCGGTATTCAGATCAATCAGATTGTCAGCACTTGCGACTCGACCAACAGCCAGAAGATTTCGCCCATCCCGGTCATAGGCTTCGATGGGTAGATCCGGGACCTGACTCATTCGATCCTGAAGGCGTTTGTTGTAATCCTGCGGGATGCTGAAGATCACTGAGATCGGTTGCATTTGGGTAATGACAACGACCGGATCCATGACATTCAGGATGTTGCCCAAATCGACTTGTTTAAGGCCAACCCGTCCGGATAGTGGGGCGGTGATCTTGCAAAATGAGAGTTCGACCCTAGCCGCATCAATTTGCCCCTGATCGGTTGCAATGGCGCCCTTGAGTTGATTGACGCTAGCACTTTGCGTTTGAAGTTGAGAGAGGGCGATATAACCCTCTTTGATCAGGCGCTCATCACGGGCCAATTCAGCTTCGGCAAACTGAAGTTGTGCCCGATCACTGCTGATTTTTCCGAGCGCCTGGTCCAGCTGGCTCTGATAGATGCGAGGGTCCACTTCAGCCAAAAGATCTCCGGCCTTGACGTATTGACCTTCCTTGAAGTGAATCCGAAACAGTTCCCCGGTGACCCGTGACTTGACAGTCGTGGTGTTGAAGGCAGCAACAGTACCAAGGGCATTGAGATGGATTTCAAAATCACCTTGACGAATCGATTCAGTCCGAACACTGATGGGAGCAGACTTTCCTGGACTAGTCTTCTCAATTCCAGAAGGTCTTTCCCCATGGTTTAGTCCGATGACAATCAGAAGACCCACGGCTAAGGTTCCGATCAACCAGGGACGTGAAATTCCTTCAATCAACTTCATGTGGTGGGTATGTGTTGCGCGGGTCAAACGCCCGTATTAGAAAGTCTATGAAACTCAGATGCGCATCTTGAGGGGCACCGGCTCCAACGATATTAATGTATCCATTGTAGACGGATTCAAATCCACTAGGTTCAAAGTTATCAGTGAGGAATTCCCTAGTTTCCAAGGGGTTTGGAACTGATAGCATCCTCAGGTCTCCAAGCGATTGAGGGGGCACTACATGTGCTTCAGGATCTTGAACCCAACGCCACCTATGAGGAGGTTTTCAATGAGTGAACTTATCGTGATCGGCTATGACGATCCCTTCAAGGCTGAAGAAATCAGGCTCCAGCTATTAAAACTTCAACGCGAATATCTCGTTGATCTTGAAGACGCGGTTGTGGCCGTTAAAAGCAAGGACGGCAAGGTCAAGCTGAATCAGGCATTCCCCTTAACGGCCATGGGCGCTACAGGGGGCGGATTCTGGGGTGCCCTAATCGGACTGATTTTCTTGAATCCACTCCTCGGAGCAGTCGTTGGTGCCAGCGCGGGTGCGGTTTCCGGGGCCTTGAGTGATATTGGGATCAACGATCAGTTCATGAAGGATCTGGCCGCAGGTTTCAAACCGGAGACATCAGCACTTTTTATCCTTGTCAGGAAAGTGACTACCGACAAGGTGCTTGAAGAGATTCGTGGGACGGGTGGAAAGATTTTACAGTCATCACTGTCCCATGATGATGAAGCGAAACTGCAGTCTGCTCTAGATGCAGGGCGCCAATTTTGATGCTTGAAATTCCAGAGACATTCCATAATTCAGGATCGGTGCCCTCACTCTTCATTTCACATGGGGCACCGACACTGGCTATTAAGCCAGGACCTTCTGGACTTGCGATGGAGTCTCTTGGAAACTGTTTAAGAAAGCGCTTTCCTGAACTTCAGGGCGTCATTGTCATGTCGCCACATTGGATGGCCAAAGAGCTCTCGGTGCAATCCTACCGGAGCGCGCCTATTCTTCATGACTTTGGTGGATTTCCAGAGTCGCTCTACGCTCTGGACTATCCGGCGCCCGGATCGCCAGAAGCAGCTGTTCGCATGGTCGATTGTTTATGGAAAGCAGGGTTTGATCCAATCCTCGAAACAAAGCGAGGTCTTGATCATGGGGTCTGGGTACCACTTCGTTACCTTTATCCGGACGCCAAACTGCCCGTCATTCAGGTATCCATGCCCTATCCAGCGGACCCTGAGTTGCACTTTCGGATTGGGGAGGCCCTTCGTCCCTTATCGGCTGAGGGCTATCTGATCCTGGGCTCAGGCGGATTGACGCATAACCTGTCTCATTTTATGGGTCAGTCCGATGACGCAGAGCCGCTCGACTATATAGAGCCCTTTGCGGAGTGGTTCTATGAGCGGTTGCGGACCTCTGATCTGCTTTCTCTCTTTCAGTACCGCCGTCTTGCGCCTGCGGCCCTACTCGCCCATCCATTCGACGATCATCTGATGCCTCTCTTTTTTGCGCTTGGAGCGGGCCCCTCGTTGAGAGCATCCCGCTTACACAGAGGTGTCAGTCATTCGCTCTTGGCCATGGATATCTATGCCTTCGGGGATCCGCTGGGGCTTGATCTGAATCACGATGGTTAGACTCCGAGCGAAAGCCCTCATGGTTCTGGGGACCACCAGCGGCGCAGGCAAGAGCTTCCTCACGACGGCTGGCATGGTGTCTTCGAGTCCGAAGCGGTAATTCGCGCTCTTTTTGGTCAGAAAGCGAGCAGTTTTGATCAGATGTTTGATGGACTGGCGGATTTCCTTATAACGCACGGGGGTCGAGAAACCTGGCTTCGACTGGTCGAGTAAAGCCTACCCGTGCTGTTGCCCCAATAGCAGGAAAACCAGGAAGCCTGAAAAAAAGAATACAGTTGATATGTGGGTGTCGACTTCACGGTGGGATTCGACGAGGAGCTCTTCGGTGACCAGAAAAAGCAGTGCGGCCAGACCAAATGAAAGCACAAGATCCAGTGCACTGTCAGGCAGATAAGGGAGTCCTACCATCCCCAGCAGGGTGCCGACAGCCAGCATCGAGAAGATGCACAGATTCAATAGAAAGATGAAAGGCCGAGAACGTTCAAGCTTACGGAGCCTGCCTGTCAGCGTGAGTCCAACAGAAAGCAGCTCCACGGAGAGTGCCAGCGTCAGGAGGCGGCCGGCGCTGGCGAGGGTGTGAATCGTGAGGGCGAGGATGAGACCATCGAGAAAGACATCAACACCCACACCTGCAATCAAGGCCAGGGGAATGCCTTGGCGCCGCCCCTCGTGCATTTCTTCAGCATGCTCTGAAAAATGGGCGAGCAACAACATGAAGCCAACCCCAGCACTAAAACCAATCGTCAAGAGCATCGGATTTTGTCGATGGATGACATCCGGCAGGATTTCAACGGAAACCACCGAAAAGATAATGCCAGCGGCCAAATGCTGAAGATGACTCAAGCCTTTAGGCCCCATACGATAGAAGGAACCAATCAGGGTTCCAGCCATCGCCGCTATGACCGGAAGCGCGGCATAGCGACCAAGGGTTTGAAGTATCGGTAAAACCGCCTCGAAAAAAGTCTTTAAGACCTCGAGGGTGTTCGCATTGGACATGGTGTGGGATGGTTCTACTGAATGGTTTCGATTCACAGATTCTTCAGGGCAAAATAACATAGCCCAAGAGATATTTTTTACCGAGAGAATTACAGGATCATTTCGTGTCATCGCTGGATGAAATCGAGAGCCGAGTCGAACGGTTAATTGAAAACATACGCAATACCTACCCTGATTGGTTATGCCGGCGCGGTTGTGATGCATGTTGCCGTCGACTGGCAGAGTTACCCGTCATCACCCGAGCGGAATGGCTTCGATTAAAGGAAGGTCTTTTGACCCTTCCATCCGATGTCCTTCGGATCATCCTTCGTGATATCGCTGCCCATGCCGATAAGATCGGTCCTGTGATATGCCCGATGCTGGATCGAGACGAAGGGGCCTGCAGGATCTATCCTTTCCGGCCCTTGGCTTGCCGGTCCTATGGTTACTACAGCCAAAAAGGCGTCGGACTTCACTGTAAACAGATCGAACAACAGGTTGAATTGGGTCTCCTTGATGAGGTGGTCTGGGGCAATCAGGATGCTCTAGAGCGCGATCTAAAAGATGAAGGAGTGCAACGCGCACTCCCTCACTGGCTCAACGATCCCCTCGATGGGATAAGCTGAATTCATGCTATTAGTGGCGCGTCGATTTAGGCCTATTCACCTGCTGTATGGTGTGATCTTCATTGCTGCCATCAGTCTTCTGATTTTTGCCTGGCAGTCCATCAAGGCATTTGAAGCAAAGGTTTACTCTCTCAGAGAAGGTTACCTCAACGAAATCACGCATGCCCTCTCAGGTCCCGTTGCGTCACTGGAAGAGGTGGGGCTGGATCAACCAGAAACCTTGGGTCGGGTCTTTGTTCCCTTTTTAAATTTGAAAGCTTCAGGTCTTTATGACGTTGAAGCGGAACAAAAACTGGTTCTTCATCTTTTAATTACCGACCCTGCTGGAGAGGTTATCTTCGATTCTTCGGGCTTGGATCTTGGCGCTAACATTTCCAGCCGACCAGAGGTTGCAGCTGCTCTTTCAGGATCTGTCCTGCGCCGGGACGAAGCTGAAGGGCAGGGGATCTACCGAATGTATGTTGGCGTTCCGATTCGACGTGGGGGCATCGTCACGGGCGCCCTTATTGCCTCCAAGAGCAATGTTCTATTGAAACCCCTGGTGATTGCCGTTGAGCAAGGCATGTTTTTGGTCATTGCCGCGACCGGGCTTTTCCTTCTCCTAGTCCTTCTAACGGCCTACTTGCTACTTTACCGTCCGATTGAAATCTGGCTGGGTCGTTTGGATCTTGCGCGGGGTGGAAGTCCTGTTCTCAGACCGAATCTTCGGCGGAAACGATTCGGTCGCCTGGGCATTCTTTTAGACCGGATTCATGAGGCGATTTCAGAAAAGCGGCACATGGAGCAGATGGTGGCTTGCCTGGCCCATGAAATGAAAAATCCAATTACTGCTGTCAGGACACATACCGAATTATTGGGTCGAAGTGACCAGCCGTTAGAGCGTCAACGGCTGATGACTGAAATCAAGTTGTCTTGTGATCGAATGACCCATGTCACAGAGCGGCTGTTGGTGGTTGCCGCCATCGAACGCCAGGAGTCGTTAACCGCATTGTTCCCGATTCGGATCGGCGATGTGGTGGAAGGCGCAGTCAAGGCTCATCGACATGCCGCCGATGCGCAGGAGCTTACCCTCGTGATTGAGGGTAACCTGAATTGTTCGGTGCGCTGTGAACCCGTGTTGATGGAATTGGCGGTGGGCAACCTGATCCAAAATGCGATTGATCATTCGCCCATGGGCCGGCGCGTCGTGATCGCAGTGGTGGATCAGGTGAAAAACGTAGCCATTCAGGTCAAGGATCAAGGGAACGGCATACCGGATGCTTCAGTCCATCAAGTCTTTGACAAATACTTTACCTTGCCCAAGGAAGCGACCGGTCGCAAGGGGACCGGCATCGGGCTCAACGTCGTCCAGCATGTCGTGGATCTTCACTATGGCTCCGTTAGCCTTACCAATCACCCCCAAGGGGGTGTTCTCGCTGTTCTTACGATCCCTGTTTGATGTTGCGACCACGACAAAAAGCCCCCAACAGGGGGCTTTTGCATGTTTGTTTGAAACGAGCGGACTCAGTGAATGTGCATCTCGCGGTTGCCTGCAAGATCGCTGCGTTCCATCAAATACGGTTTTTCGCTTCCGGGGAATGGACGGCCGTCTGAATTGACATAGAGCAGGGCGCCATCATCCTTGATTTGAAGCTTACGAACCGGCGCCTCTTTGTTCGGCGTCAAGACCACCATGCGATTGGCTTCATCCCACGTGTATTTTCCTTTTTCGAAGGATTCGCGGTTGAGAAGCTTTGCAGGCTGAATCACAAGCAGATAGTTGTCCTTGGCATTGAGTGAGAGGGTCATCTTGATGCCATTGCAGTCGAGTTCGTTACAGGGCAGGTAGCCGTAGAAAACGCCTCTGAATTTACCTTTGTCGCCTGGAAGGGCATGCTGGGAATGGTCCATGTCACCCCCCTGACGGTACATTTCGCGCTGCTTTGCCGCCTTTTCCGCAATTTCCTTGTCGGATTCTGCATGCGCCGGGCTGATTAAGCCCATGGATGCCAACAGAACACTCAAAATCATTCCGGCCTTGGCCGCTCGCGTCGATACATTCATTCAGCAGTTCCTCCCTCAGATCTCAACTGCG
>CAYQOJ010000115.1:2288-10199 GCA_964419105.1 uncultured Methylococcus sp. | reverse complement strand
CTTTGGAGCGGGTGATGGGAATCGAACCCACGCTATCTGCTTGGGAAGCAGAAGTTCTACCATTGAACTACACCCGCCTGATTGGTTTTCACCCCCCGCTATCCCAACGGTTGGTGAAGTGACATTATCCATAGCGTCCTGAGGCAAGTCAAAATCAATCCCCACCCGAATCCAGAGCAAAAAATGGCCCTTTCTTCTGTGAATCAACTCGCCATGAGGCTACCTACAACTTCCTCAGTCAGATCCCTGAGATTCGTCTTGAGCGTAACTCTTAGCTTGGGCGTTCTCGGATTAACAGGCTGTGCGCCACCCATCGGCGTAAAAAGAGTAAGCCCAGAGGAGGCCTACCAAATTGCAACACGCAGCCCCCTTTCAGGGGACGAGAACAGTAATGCGGCAATGACGGTCATGCAGCGTTTTGACCTGGTCGATCTTTACAGGCGCGATCCGGGTGCTGCGCTCCATCAACTTCACCAGCAAGCGCTTAAAGACGAGCGCAGGGATCTCCTTTTTGCTCTTGCAGAACTCAACTACAGTTGGGCAAAAACCCTTCCGGCTCGCCCTGACGCCAAATCGGGTAAACCTGGGTCAGCAGATGTGTATCTACAAAGCGCCATCTATGCTTACCTCTATCTTCTAGGGGATGGCAAAGAACCTTTACCCATCGCTTATGACAATCGATTCCGTGAAGCCTGCGAACTCTATAACCGAGGTCTTGACCAGGCTTTTAGATCCCCGACTGAAGACGCGCTAAATTTTGCTGATCGCACTCGCGTTCTCCCTGAGTTTCAGTTAGCCATTGACCTAGAGACCGATGAATTGCGTTGGCACCTTGAGGATTTCGAGAAACTCGAACCGACCGATGCTTATGATGTCTTTGGCTTTAGCAGTCAAAATCGAACACCAGGACTTGGAGCACCCATCCTTGGGGTCACCAAAAAATCATCCAAGGCCCCGAACGGCGGGGTGCTCCCGATCACCGCTTTCCTGCAAGTCAATGGAAATCTGAGCACACTCACCCAAGGAAAGGCTCGAAGTACGCTTGATCTGATTTCGAGTTATGACGATGTAGATATCGTCGTCAATGGAAAGACCATTCCACTCCAAACCGATTCAACGACGCCACTGGCTTATCGGCTCAACGACAAGGAGCTTTGGCATGCCGGATTAAAACGCTTCATCTTTGGTGATGACATCGAAAAAAACATCCTCTTTATTCAAGCCTACCAACCGGGCCGAATTCCGGTCGTTCTGGTTCACGGTACGGGAAGCAGCCCGGTATGGTGGGCAGAAATGGTCAACTCTTTGCGTGCAGACCCCCTGATTCGAGCCAAATATCAGTTCTGGTTCTACGAATACACAAGCAGTCGTCCGGTACCCGCATCAGCGGCGGATCTTCGGGAAACCCTGACCAGCATGGTTCATCAGCTTGATCCTGAAAAGAAGGATCCTGCAATGCAGCAAATGGTGGTGATGGGACACAGTCAAGGGGGGCTTCTCACCCATATGACGGCAATCGACAGCGGCGATCAGCTCTGGCGAGGTCTGAGTGATTTGCCCTTCGCTGATTTCAAGGCAGACCCCATGATCAAGCAGGGCTTTCAACGCGCACTCTTTTTCGATCATCTACCGTTTGTTAAACGAGTAGTCTTCATCTCCACACCGCATCGCGGAAGCTTCCTGACCGATGATTGGGTCAGGAAGCTGACGAGAGCCGTCGTGAGCTCACCAGCCAATCTCATCGCAAACATGAGCGGCAAATGGCATGACATTTCCTCCCAGCTCAAACTCCCCCCCGAACTGCGTGACGAAATGCCTACGGCTGTGGATGGAATGAGTTCTAAAAGTCCTGTGATGGCAAAGGTTGCCTCGCTGCCTCTGGCACCCGGCATAACGGCCAATTCGATCATTCCTGTTCTTCCAGGCATGGATATCAAGTCAGGAAATGATGGTGTAGTCGAGTATAAAAGCGCCCATCTTGAGGGAGTCGAGTCAGAGTTCATCGTTCGTACCGACCACAGTGCTCAGGGGCATCCCCTGGCGATTGACGAAGTCCGACGGATTCTCCACCGACATTGTGAAAGCCTGCCGAGCGTTTGTGGCGAAAGTTTCGCAGGACTGGCTCAGGCGGCTCAATAGCTCTCTGATTGGACCTCAGGTCACTTGTTGAACTGAGGTCCACGGGGAATGCGTATGACCAGAGAACCCGCCAGATGGTCATGGAGCCCCTGCTTTTGAGGGTCCACTGCGATCCAAATAAATCCCAAGCCCAAAGGCAAGGTTGATAGAAAATATCCAAGGTACCTCAGTACTTCCTGCCTTCGACTCAGTGGCTTCAGTGTTTGGGCGTCGACAATACGCAGGCGCAGAAGAAGCTTACCGACAGTTCCCTGTTTTCTATCCCAAAGCACGATGACACCCAGCATCGGAAGGACCCAACTGATCATGAAATCGGCGGGGCCCATGATGAGGTGAGGATCTGTCAGTAACGTGTCGCCATAAAAGTAATAGAGCGCCGGAATCATCCATGCCGCCATCAGAATCGCATCAATCAGCGAAGCCCAAAGCCTGATCCAGAAACCAGCAAATTGGACATCCGCCAATCCGGTTTCACACCATGGCTTCTTGGAATAATCATCTAAAGACACTTTAGCCCTTTTCCTGTGCGTGCTTGCACCGATATTGACGAAGATTTCTGACTCTTCGCTATTTTGCACACCAAATCGGGGGCGCGGAATGCTCATCGCCCTGCCGATCAGTGGCCTCAGTTTTGCATCCAAAGAGACTGTAACGGGATGCCATGAGATTTTCGATAATGGATTTAAACGTAAAGATTAAAAAAGCCGGTCACCCCCTTCCGGAGCTCAGGCTGGGGCGGAGGGAAACGACCTCCCCCTCTTCCATAGCAATCGAGGAGTGCCTTCATATACATCGCGACTTCTTTTCTCGCGCCAATCTCATCATGCCCGATGGCGTTGAGCCTGCCTGGATCCTTGACTCCATTGCAGCCACATTGAGCGTCAGCAGGACACTGCTGATCCAGCGACTCAAAGAAGCGGCATTCCGCTTCGATGAACTCGAGCGCGCCGATCTTACTTGAGATAAATCGCGATGGACACGCAACCGGTCAAACGTTTTCTTTCCGCAATATTTGGTCGCAATGACATCAATGATCCATTCAAGGCCAATGATCAATTGCTTGATCACTACTTCGATCAGGTCGACCAAATCATTCTGGCACGTCAGGACTTCCTGACCGGACTCCTTCCTGCGAGTACGGCTGTCACTAATCACGGTGACTATACGGATGCTTGGGTTCGCGACAATGTCTATAGCATCATGGCCGCCTGGGGACTGGCCATGGCATATCGCCGAAATGGATCCACCCCTGACCGGGCATATCTTCTAGAACAGTCAGTCATCAAGCTCATGCGTGGCCTGTTGATGGCCATGATGCGACAATCCTCGAAAGTCGAGCGATTCAAACATACCCAGAATCCCATCGACTCGCTACACGCCAAATACGGCACTCGGGACGGTCAGGAGGTCGTTGCAGATGATGCCTGGGGTCATTTGCAACTGGATGCCACCTCCCTTTACTTGCTGACGCTAGGCCAGATGATCCGCTCGGGGCTTCGGATTATCGGAACGCTGGATGAGGTCAATTTCATCCAGAACCTGGTGCATTACATCAGCCGAAGTTATCGAACACCCGACTACGGGATTTGGGAACGTGGCCACAAATTGAATCATGGCGAGCCGGAGCTTAATGCGAGCTCTGTTGGTATGGCCTTGGCTGCCCTTGAAGCCATGGATGGCCTGAACCTTTTTGGGACAGAAGGTGGGCAAGCTTCATTGGTGCATGTTGTTGCAGATGATATCGCCAGAACCCGTATTGCACTCTCGGCCCTTCTACCGCGTGAATCCATCTCAAAGGAAGTTGATGCCGCATTATTCAGTATCACGGGATTTCCAGCATTTGCCGTAGCGGACCCTCAGCTTAGGGCAAAGACAATCCAACGCAGCATCGAAAAGCTGGAGGGGAACTACGGTTGCAAACGCTTTCTCCTCGACGGCCATCAAACAGTCATCGAGGATCCGCATCGTCTTCACTACGAGCCCCACGAACTCAAGGCCTTTGCCCATATCGAATGCGAGTGGCCACTTTTTTTCTGTTATCAGTTTCTTAATCATCTCTTTGATAAAAACACTGAAGCTGCCGGTGACTATCGCACTCGAATAGAAGCCGTTGCGGTAGAGCGTGAAGGAAAAAAACTGGTTCCTGAGCTTTATTACGTTCCGACTGAGGCCTTGGAAGCGGAGCGAAGCCAACCTGGTAGTCAGCCCCGGGCACCCAATGACAACATTCCCCTCGTCTGGGCCCAGAGTCTTTTCATATTAGGGAGCATGATCTCAGATGGATTACTTACACCTGATGATGTAGATCCCTTGGGTCGTCATCATTCCAGTAAGTCGAGCCAGGAAACGAGGGTTCAAGTCGCGCTTTTGGCGGAAACCGACTCGGTTAAGCAGGCCCTCGCTCAAGTGCATCTTCCTGCAGCAACCCGAGAGGATGTGTTGCCACTGGAAATTCGTAATGCCAGCGAGTTATCGCTGGCCTATAGCCAGGTGGGACGGAACGACCGAATGGGTCTCAGCGGACGCCCACTTCGACAAATCCGGACTCTGTCAACAGCGAGACTTTATGTACTCGGGGATCATCCCGTCGTCTTTATTCCGCAGTTTTTGAACCAAAGTGGTTTTTATCTGGCGATGGATAATCCGCTTCTGATCGATCGTATCAAAGCCGAACTCCATTACATTAGCTCGCACTGGCCTAATCCGCAGGTACGGCCTCTCCTCCTCATCGATGTTCATGCGAACACGTTGGAAGGTCCGGATGCTCGACTTCTCATGGACTTTTTGGGGAGTCTTGCTAATGAGGGCGATCCTTGCCTACCCGCAAGACTTATTCACCTTTCAGAGTTTGCTGAAGACACCGCTTTCGAACGGATCGGTAAGCTACATGATTTCCAGCTCTCGGAAACTGGCCTTCTTGAAAGCCTCAAAGCGGAGACCCCAGGCCACAGTACACAGGGTCTCTTGGAATTTGGTTGCTTGGAGCATGAACAGCCCGAAGCCCCGCTCTTCGATCTATCCACCAACTCAGAACTGATCACTCGACTGAGTCAGACGCGATCTGCTTCAACGTGGCTGGAAATCCTGAGGATTTTGCATGAGCGCGGAGCCGACTCATCGGATCAGTTACCCTTTATCCTCACGGATACCCTCGAAGATCTGTATGTCCAGGCGGGTAATCATCACGACTGGCGGCTAATCCGAGTGACCGCTGCCTTGCTGGGAAAATATGACATCAATCTTGAACAAGCCGCCACAGAGATCCTGGTCCGTCAACATGGTTTAACTGTCGGAAAATCCTACAGCGGAAAAGCCACATTCAGACGGCCGGCTGACTCTTCGGAACTTCTCGATGCCATACGAACTTTCAATCCCGGAAATCCAAGCCTCCAGATTCTGATTCAGGAATTGATCATCGCACTTGGCCTTCTAATCAAACAGGAGCCTTCTCTCTTTGCCAATCTGAATACCATTCGGGTAGGTCACATTCTGGATGTCATCATTGCAAGAGAAAAAAGATCAGCGGGCGGATCACTCGATCAGGCGTTTGAACGCATTCTCGGCTTTGCACCCCATCGGCTCTCCAAAGCACTGAGGGATACTCTGAACGATTACGCCCAAAGCGAGACAGCTCTTGAGACTGCGGAAAGCCTGACGGCGATCTCTGAACCCCATCCCGATTGGCTTGAGGATGTCCACTTCACCGAGGAAAACGGGGAGGCCAAAGGTGAGTACTGGTTTCATTGGCGAGAACAGCAAGGAAGCGTAGGCCGAGCTGATAACGCATTTTTTGAGGGGGTATACGCCCTACTTGGTCACTGTGAAGGCTTGATGATTGGCGGAAAGTACAACACACATCGCCGAATTGACAGTCACGACATCCGTTCACATATGACCGCCGGGGAGCAAACTTTCAAATTGAGGATTACGCATCTTCTGGATCGAATCCAAGCGCCCGAATACCGGGAGCTCACGGTTGAAACCCTGAAGGTCCTAAGCGAGCTGGTCAGAACTCACCCAGAAATCCATTTTGGCGATACCCTGGTGACCGACATCCTGATCGGACATGCAGTCCGAATCTCTTGGTCTCAGGATAATCCAGGCGCTGAGGCCCGATATGAAGAGGACGTAGCTGAAGCGTGGAGCGCATTTCTGCGTCAGCCTCCTTCAGTGGTTGCAGAATCAATTGTGGGCGCCCTATCCCACTTGAGCGCCGACAACCTATCCGCGCAATAGAGGGGTGCTCAGCTAGCCCCAGCGACAGCTTCCCTTGCCAGAGTGGTCACGGCAGCAAAGTCACCGGCTCTTACTTTGTCAGCAGGAGCAAGCCAAGAACCTCCAACGCAAGAGACGTTCTTTAGGGCAAGATAGTCCCGGTAGTTGCCTGGCGTGATTCCCCCTGTTGGACAAAACTGGATCTGTGGAATTGGTCCAGCAATGGCTTTGAGCATTGGAATCCCACCGGCGGCTTCTGCCGGAAAAAATTTAAAGGCATCCAGCCCATATTCCATCCCGAGCATCAACTCAGAGATGGTTGCAATCCCCGGAATCAGTGGAATGCCCTCATCCTGGGCCGAATTGAGCAAGTTTGGCGTCAGCCCAGGACTGATGACGAATCGGGATCCAGCCTCACGACAGGCACGGAACTGATCTGGCGTCAAAACGGTACCAGCCCCGACGATAGCACCCTCGACCTCTGCGGCAATTTTCCGAATTGCATCGATCGCAACTGGGGTTCTAAGTGTGATTTCAAGAACACGAATTCCCCCTGCAACCAGGGCCCGCGCTAAGGGGACGGCAGCGGACAGGTCATCAATGACCATCACAGGAACAACCGGCCCCTGTTGCAGAATCTGTCGGGCAGTTAGCTGTTGAGAAGACATCGGCACTGGTTCTCCTGAAGCGATCAGTCAATAACGAAAAGGTTACTCGCACCGGTTTCAGCGGTGGTGGCGCCAAGCCGGAAACCCCCAAATAGTTCACGACCCATCCCGATATGATGATTGTCCGCCGAGCTTTGGTCGGCAATTCGGCCATTGAACTCTTCCTCGTCCACCAGAATGTTCACTACCCCAGCCATGATATCGAGGTGAATGATGTCCCCATTACGCACCTTGGCAAGCGGACCTCCGTTAATACACTCAGGATACATGTGGATGGCTGCAGGCACTTTACCGGAGGCACCTGACATACGGCCGTCCGTCAGCAATGCAACCTTGAAGCCTTTATCCTGGAGTAGCCCTAATGGTGGGGTGAGCTTGTGCAACTCCGGCATGCCATTAGATCTGGGCCCCTGGAATCGGATGACCGCTACAAAATCCCGCTCCAGCTCGCCCTTGCGGAATGCAGCCAGCATTTCTTCCTGATCATCAAAGACCATAGCAGGCGCTTCAACGACATGATGTTCCTCGGATACTGCAGAGACTTTCGAGATACCACGACCGAGGTTTCCGCGCATCAAATGGATGCCACCGATGGGTGCAAATGGAGTGTCCACCGAGCTAATGATTTCTGGATTTCGCGACTGCGTCGGCGTCTGCTCGTAAATCAGTTGATCCGACTCAAGATGAACATCGAACGCATATTGCCCAAGCCCCTTTTGATCGCCCACGGTCAGAATATCTTCATGGAGCAAGCCATGAGACAAAAGCTGAGAAATCACAGCCTGGAGGCCTCCGGCATTCTGAAAATCGTTCACGTCAGCAGGCCCATTGGGATAGACCCTTGCAATCAATGGAATGATTTTGGAGAGATTATCAAAGTCATTCCAGT
>CAYQOJ010000115.1:0-2278 GCA_964419105.1 uncultured Methylococcus sp. | reverse complement strand
TCGCAACGAGGTGCATGGTGTGATTGGTCGAGCCACCCGTCGCAAGTAGACCGACGATGGCGTTGACGATTGCTTTTTCATCCACGACTTGGCCAATCGGACGAAAGTCATCTCCGGAAGCCCTGAACTTAAGAATCTGAGAGGCTGCCTTTGCTGTGAACTGATCACGTAAAGGCGTATAGGGATTGACGAATGAACTTCCCGGAAGATGAAGTCCCATGATCTCCATCATCATCTGATTACTATTGGCCGTCCCATAGAAAGTACAAGTACCGGGGCTATGGTAGGAGCGTGCTTCACTATCGAGCAGCTCATCTCTCCCGATCTTGCCTTCCGCGAACTTCTGACGGGCTCGTGATTTTTCTTTGTTGGTGATACCGCTCGGCATCGGACCTGCGGGGACAAAAATGCCCGGCAGATGACCGAAAGAGAGGGCGCCCATCAGCAGACCCGGCACAATCTTGTCACAAACACCAAGGTAAAGGGCGCCGTCAAACATATTGTGACTGAGGGAGATAGCCGTCGACATGGCGATCACATCCCGGCTGAAGAGCGACATTTCCATCCCAGGAAAGCCTTGCGTTATTCCGTCACACATGGCCGGAACCCCGCCCGCAAATTGGCAGACGCCCCCTTCCTCACGGATGACCGACTTTATGAGATCCGGCGCGTCCTTATAGGGTTCATGTGCGGACAGCATGTCGTTGTAGGATGAGACAATCGCAATATTCGGCTTTTCCTGACCCTTCAGGTCATTCTTTTCAGCCATTTGACAGGCTGCAAACCCGTGAGCCAGGTTTCCACATCCCAGGACCTTTCGACTCGGCCAAACAGCCCTGGACGCCTCAATTCGCGAAAGATAGGCCTCGCGTGTCTTGTGACTGCGATCGATAATTTCCCGCGTGACTTTTTCAAGCTTGGTATGCATCCATCCCTCTCAAATCCGTTAGTTCACGTTCCGATCCGGCGCGGTCCATTCTAGACGATGGCCGAACTCCAAATCCGCTGCTATGAGAAACAATGGAGGCGCGGAACGACGATGACCCCATTGTCAGAAACGGTGTATCGCTCTCGATCCACCTCGAGATTCACACCAATTTGCATTCCGGGAGGGATGGATACTCCTTTGTCGATGATGCAACGTCTGAGAGTTGCTCCTTCCCCGACCGTCACCTGATCAAAGAGAATGGAGTCCTCAACCAAGGCGTTATCGAGCACCCTGACGCGAGATGAAAGAATTGATCGTTTGACATAGCCCCCAGAAATCAACGCACCAGCTCCTAGAATGGAATCCAATAAAACGCCCTGATCTCCACTGGTGCCGGGGACCATTCGCGCCGGAGGGTTTTGTCCATGGTAAGTTCTTATCCCCCAATCCTCCTGGTACAGATCGAGAGGAGGTACCGGCTTGAGGAGATCCATGTTGGCATCGTAAAAGGCATCGATCGTTCCAACATCACGCCAGTAATGATCTGAGGTCACGCGACCGCGCTGGCCACCGAAGGAATAGGCAAAGACCTTTCCGTCTTGAATCATCCGTGGAATGAGGTCACGACCAAAATCATGACTTGAGCCTTCGAGATCATGGTCCTCGATCAATGCATCTATCAGCACTTGTTTGGAAAAAACATAGATACCCATAGAGACCAGAGCTTCCTCAGGGCTCCCCGGAATGGGATCGGGATGTTCCGGTTTTTCATCAAACCGCACGATTCTATGGTCTTGATCGATCCCCATCACACCAAACGCACTCGCCTCTGCTATTGGAACCTTCATGCAGGCCACCGTGAGAGCCGCACCATTTTCTCGATGGGCCTGAATCATGGCTGCATAATCCATTCGGTAGATGTGATCAGCTGCCAAAATCAATGCATCCTTAGCAGGACTCCTTTCTAAAAGGTAGAGGTTTTGGTGCAGAGCATCTGCCGTTCCTTCATACCAAGAATCGCTGGTCCGCATTTGAGGCGGCACCATAGTGATGAATTCCCCACATTCAGGACTGAAGATCGACCAGCCATCCCGAAGGTGTCGCTGCAAGGACTGCGACTTGTACTGGGTCAAAACCAAAATTTGACGCAACCCTGAATGAAGACAGTTCGAAAGGGTGAAATCGACCACCCGGTATTTACCGCCAAAAGGAACGGCGGGTTTGGCCCGATCACGGGTCAAGGGAAAAAGGCGTGACCCCTGCCCTCCAGCCAGGAGAAGGGTGAGTGTCTGGCTTGGCATCGTAATTGTCCTCTGAGTGTCAGATTCGAGCTCTTATTGGGTCGGTTTA
>CAYQOJ010000114.1:0-10238 GCA_964419105.1 uncultured Methylococcus sp. | reverse complement strand
AAAAGGGTAGAGAAATTAATCCCTACCCTGCAAAGATAATAATTTTTCAATTATATAGCTGGACAACCTAAGAAATCCGCTACAGGAGTATAAGAACCATCTAAGATAGAAGTTAACTTAGTAACAGTTGCAGCAGTTCCAGCATCAGTACTCTTCAAGTAAACTAAAGCTGTAGATTTTTTAATTACACCTAATCCAGATACAGCATTGTGACGAATCACATTTCTGTATTCAATGATGTAACGGTTGTAAGTTCCAGACACTAAAGTAGAGTTAGGAACATAGCCTAAAACTTCAGTTGAAGTACCAGCAGGAGCAACCCATGCAGTAGAGCTAGTAATCATAGCAGCAGTAATTCCTGGTACGTTAGTTTCTACAAACAATGGACCTGCAAGAGCAGAAGCAGCAGTAATACGAACGATGTCTCCAGCAACAGCAGCAGCAGTAAAGTAAGCAGAAGCATCAGAATTAATTTCAGCTATAAAAGCATTTTGAACCTGAGCAATAGTCGGAGGAGTAGAAAAAGATCCACCAGCAGAAATTGTGTAAGTTCTAGGAACGTAAACAGCTTTAGTCTCCTGACCACCTCCAAAGAAGTTTTGAACGTAAGGAGCAGAAATAGTCAAGCTGTAAATGCTATTAGGAACTAATACAGCAGCAGTTAAATCTACATCAACAACGTTAGCTACACCAGCCGAATAAGCACTGTAACGGAATCCTAAAAGATCACACGCTTTGATTGTGATTGCGTTGTTTCCAGCTTCATCCTTGATAGTTAATACTCCATTGTCTAATACTACATCAGTAGTAGATGCAGGAGTGTTCAAAATGGATAGACCATCTAACTCTTGAACTTTTGGTAATTTGTAATTTGTTGCCATAACAATTTGTTTTTTACACTGAAATAAATTCTGTGTTGGTTAATAAAAATAAAACACTGTGTCAAAACACTCTGCAAATATATAAAAACTTTTTTAAAGTTGTTTTTTGGAAATAAATATTAAGATTAAATTATAATTTATTATGATTTAAGATTAATTTTTATTTATTTTCCTTTTCTCTTTTTTTCTTTTTAGATTATGTATGAGTATATATATATATATATATACGAATATATAATCGTTTTTCTTTTTTTGATTAATTCTTTTTTGCTTCTTTTTTCTTATTAAACTTTTTTTCTTTGTTTTTCTTTTTTTCTCTTTTAACTTTAATTCTAAAAAAGTGTTAAAATATTTTTTGATTAGAAAATGTTTTTTAATTTTGTTTCGTCTCTGAATGATGATTTTTTCATTTTTTTAGTTGATTAATAAATTACTTTGTTTTAAGGGAGTGAAGGTTAGTAGCTCCCTTTTTTAACCGCCAAGAATTATGGATTTAAAAGTTGTGTGTAAAAACGATAAAGCGATGCCAAAGGATTTTCCTGCTAAGTATTGGATTAAAGCTGGAGAAGTTTATACAGTGATTGAAGCAAAGCACATGGCCCACAACAGAATGAGCTTAGGATATAAGTTAGAAGAGATTGATATACCACAAGATTGTCCATATCAATATTTTTTAGCAAATAGATTTGTACCATATCAAGATGATTTAGAAGCTGAGATGGCTATGAAAGAATTACTTGAAGAGGTAAATGAGATTGTTCCCGAAGTACAAGGGATCGTAGGTCAACCAAGGCGATGTGTAAGGACAGTTTACTTGCCAACGCACACTCTAGTTACTGGATCGTAAGCCAGTCAAAGTTGGCAACTCTTTCGGGCATATAAAAAGTTGCATATAGCCAAGTAGCTTAATGGTAAAGCCCGACCTTTTAAGTCGGAGAACACATAGTTCGATTCTATGTCTTGGCTCAAAAAATTTTATATGTACGAAATAATAACTGAACTTAACAAGTTCAACAATGTGGTCTTTAATGAAGAAGATCACTCTTATTACCTTAACTTCAAAAGATGTATATCAACAACTGAACTTATCGGAAGATATAAGAAGAAGTTTGAAACAAACATCATGGCTCATAAAGTAGCTCAACGTGATGGTAGAACCAAAGATGATGTAATAGCTGAATGGGATGATAAAAGAATAACATCTCAGATAAAAGGAACAGAGCTTCATAAGTGCGCTGAACTAATGTTTCAGAGTAAAGGATATAAGCCTAATGAATATGTAACAGATAAACTATACAAAATGTTACAAGACTTTCATAAAAATTACAAAAATATATTAGCCTTAGTGAGAGCAGAACTTGTAGTAGGAGATGATGAGTATGGTGTATGTGGAATGATTGATAAATTATTCTATAATATAGAAGATGATGAGCTTCAAATATGGGACTATAAGACGAACAAAGAAATCAATATGAAGAGTAAGTATAAAGCCAAAATGATTAATGGTTTAAACCACTTAGAAGAGTGCGAATACAACACTTATTCACTACAATTGAGCATATACAAAAAAATAATTGAGAAAAACACGAATTTAAAGATTGGAAAATCATATCTTTGTTGGATTAACGAAGAGAATGATTCTTACCAAGTAATAGAAACTAAATATTTTGATACAGAATCTACTCTAATGCTAAACAATAGGATAGATGAGTACAACTTCAGCTTATTCGAGTAATAAACTCAAGCAAGTAATAGATAATAAGACAGATCACTTTATTACTAAGTCATACGTGTTCGCTGCATTTGAGCATGAAAGAAGAAAATCAGAGTATCACTTATACTGGTATAACGCTAAGAAAGGAATATACAATGACTTACATAGATACCAATGCTTATCTCACAAGTTATTAAATAAAAGAGAGATGAGGTATTTCTTAGATAATCTAAATTTATATGATAAAGAAGTAAACTCTGACGATGGAGTTGTTTGGGTGAATAAAGAAATAGGATTTGATAAGAATAAAGTTACTATATCTCAATATACTTTAGATATAAAATAAAAAAGCCTTTCAATAAGAAAGGCTTAATTATTTATAGTTGATTTATTTATTTAGCTTCTAATGCTTCAACTTTAGCAGAAAGATCTTGTATAGCTTTAACAAGAATAGGAATCAGTTTTCCGTAGCTTGCCTCTAACTTCTCTGGATTAGATTCGTAAACTAACTTCAATGTCTCAGCTAATTCAGCATCTTCTTGAGATTTCTTCAAGTCTTGAGCAATGAATCCAAAGTCTTTAATGTCATGTCTACCATTCTCATCACGATCATCCCATACGAACTCTACAGGTTTAAGTGTTTTAACAAAATCTAAACCAGCTGATAATTCAGTGATTTCTTTTTTATCTCTAGCATCTGATAATGATGTAATAGAAGTTACAGCGCAACGCAAAACAGCATTAGAGCTATTACCTAATGTAATTTCATTGCTTGCGGTTAAAGAAGTTCCGATAGCACCTAATCCTAAACAAATATTATTTGTTCCAGTTGTATAAGTAAGTCCAGCTTCATAACCTATTAAAGTGTTGTTTGTCCCATTTGTAAGTTGATAACCAGATTTTGAACCTACACAAGTATTGTAATCACCCATTCCAGCGTAAGGTAAGCCTAATGGATCAATACCAAATCCAGCTTGAAATCCTACACATACGTTATAATTTGATGTTTGTGTATGTTGACCACTTTGCCTTCCTAAAAAAGTATTTTGATTACCTGTTGTAAGTCCTCCACCAGCTGAACTTCCTAATGCTGTGTTTTCAGTACCCACTGTTAAGTTTGACATTGCTGTATTTCCAACAGAAGCATTTTCAGTTCCTGTTGTTAACAACCTTAATGATGAACGACCAACAGCTGTATTTGATGTGCCAGTTGTAATAGAATCTAAAGTATCTTTACCTATAGCTGTATTATTATTCCCTGGTACTTTTAATATAGTATCTCCAGTATTATCTACTATTTGAACAAAATTATTATTTCCTGGTAAAACAGGACCTGTATAGCCTAAAGGTGCTATTACGTTTACATTTAATTGACTCATATTATTTTATTTCTAATTATTAAACAATTGTTAAAGTTGTACCTACAGGTACTGTTATACTAGATCCTACACAGATTGATAAAGGACCAGTATATTCAATATTAGCATTATCAGGAAGAACAATATCTTCTCCAATACATCCTATTACTCTAAAACCATTAGCCCAGATAGATGATCCTAACACTTGTTGATTACCACTACCAGAATTAGCTTGACCAACTAAATAACTAATATCCTCTACAATATTAGTCTCCATGAAGTTTTTCTTATTACCAAATTGTCGGATATAAGATTTTTGAATATATGACATATTATTTATTTTTTAATTTTTATTGATATACTCTTATTTCTAGTGGTAGTTTAGTCATTAAGTTATCGTTATTTGTGAAAACATGAATTTCAGAATTTGAAATTTTTTGAAATTGTATATGCACATTAGAATTATTGCGTAGTTGAGGTATAAATAGATCACCTAAGAACAAATTATCTGATAGAATCTTATAAGAACCAGGGGCTTCTTCTGTAAAATATTCATAAGTTACTGCACCACCTAAAGTATTCTGTAAAACAATAGCAACTGGTGCATTTGTTCCACTTTGACTTAATAAAGCTGTATATACCTTATAAGAAGGACTATCTCCTCCTGAATTAGATTGTTGAACTAAATAAGCAATATCTTCAATGATATTGTTTTCCATTGGGTTATCTACATTACCAAATTTAGGAATATAAGATTTTTGAATGTATGACATATCTTTTTTTTTACAAATATACGATAAATTTTAATCAAGTATTTTTAATATCTTACCTGTATTCTTATCAACTCTTGCCTTTTTCATTCTGTAATTTGTTTCTTTTGATTGAATAAAACGTATCTCAACGTTAGGTAATCCTCCTTCTGCTTTTACATTTTCTGGCTCATATCTAGCGTGAGCAATACTATTTATATACGCAAAGGTTATAGCAAAGATGCTATCATCATAATCGTATCGTGGATCTGCTGCTTGATACCTAGTCTGTCTATGACTAGTAGTACTCTTCAAATCTTTCTCAACAAATGTTTTCATCTGTTCCCAAAACCAAGGAATATCTATGTTATTGCCATAAGCCTCCAATAACTCCTCCAGTTTAGCAATTATCCTAGGAGCTGTATTTGCTTTATTGGATATACCAAACCATTTACCTCCATGTGTATGAAAATACTCTGGCAATTGTGCGTTAGCAGTAAACTTACTCTTAAACCCATGTATCTCCTGGAAATCCACATGCATATCTCCAATGTTATTTTCTACTAACTCCTTAACACCACCTCTTCCTATCTGATCGTAATACAAACTTTGTAATAATACCTGTAGATACGTTTGTTTGAATTTTCTATCCCTATGAAACACCACAGATGATACAGAATTAGTCAATGAATCCCATATAGCACTACACATCATGGAGTGTCCTGTCTCTGAGTTGATGGGGTCAGTACCTTGATACCACCTATTCTTCCATTTTTCACCTTGTGGTGGATGATGAATGATTACAGCTGAGGTAGATACATCTTCCCTAGAGCCTGTTGACACCCATTTAGCTCCTATAATCTTATATTCAGTCAATAAATCAGGTGTTGGCCTACTAAAATCTAATATAGGCTCAAAAAACCCATAATCTAGTGGCTTATCGGTACCATAAATCTCATTTAATCGTTGATTACAGGTGTGAATAGGCACTAAAGTACGTGACTTACGTAAAAACATGTCATCTATCGTGATAGGATAATGTTGATGGAACTGAACCTTAGCTATTTCACCTTTCTTTGTTCCTTCTAGTGCCAAATAAGCCTTTCTCTCATTATTAATGTGAGCATCATTAACGCCTCGCCTTGCGTAAGCATTAAAGAATAGAGGTATAATACCATAGTCATAGTTTTTTTCTTTCCATTGTTTAAGACACATCTTAAATTCAGACTCAAATACAGAACCTCCTTTATCCATCTCACCTCCTGTACCCCATGCTAAGAACTGTTGCTGCATAGTCATCTTCTTTGTCTCAGGATTATACTTAAATAAAGCTGGTCTACCTTCCCTCATCATCTCACCAAAAATTTCAAATAAACCAATCTCATCAATAAATACAGCTGATGGAGATCCACCATTGATAGCATCTACAGCTGGAGTATCTACCTGGAAACGCGATGCACCACCATCTTCCCTACCTTTCTTGTCTCCTTTCTTATCGAATGACATCACCTGGTCAGTCCAGTTCTTAACCTCTTGAGCTATTACATCAGGCAGCTTAGTGTATGTCCACTTAACCTTATCCCTAAATATCTCCACACCCTTATCTTTAGAGTGAGTAACAAACTTAATGAAGTATGATTTGTTGAAGTTAACACGTTTCATTCCTGCTAAACACATGGTAGTGGTAAAACCAATCTGTCGGGCCTTACCAATCATAAGAGAATAACCACAGTCGAATAGGAATAGTAATACTTTCTGAGCATCCCATGCTTGATATGGAAGCATATCGTAATCTAGTATGTCGGAATAATCTTGAAGCCATAGGTCTGCTTGCCTACAGTATATTTCAAATGGCTCGTAATAAATCTTATTCTGCCATCCGCTATTAATTGAATCTATCCAATTAACAAATGATTGTGGATAATCAAATTCAGCATGTGAAGGTTTCCATTCCTCTGTGCGAATTTCGAGTACCTCTTTATTTCTCTTACTCATATCACAAATTTAGTAAATATTAGTGACAAAAGAAAAGCCCACCGTATTTGGTGAGCTTAATCTTATAGTTTATAGAGTTAATAACCTTTATCTCTTGTAGTAGCTTCAGATTGCTTAGCGGCTATGTCATCAGAAGTGTAGTAACCTGTATCAGAAGGTTTTCTATTCTTCTTCATCCACTTAACCTTTTCGTAAGCTTTTTTAATTAACTTAGGATCTATGCCTGACGTTTTGTTAAGCATTATCTTGGATTTATTTTTGTGTCTTTTATTTTTCTAGATACAATATTTCCAGCTTGATTGTATCTCTCTTTCTCTACACGTTTTCCTCCTCCAGGCATGCTGTAAACTTCTTTTACTTTTTTACCTCCTCTGGATTCAATACGTTTTCCTTGAACTTCTTTACCATCAAATTCTTTTGAAACGCTAGATACTTTTCTGCCGTATGATTTAGCTTTTTCAGAAGCTGAATTTAATTTAGATATAAATTCTTTTTTAGCTGATGGTACTTCAGACATAGGTTTAGTAGCCATTGTTTTAGGTCTACCCTTATAATCTTGACTTTTTCTCATACCAAATTCAACATTTCCAGATTCAGTAGTAGTTTTAGAATTTTTCATTAAATCTTGATCAGGAGTTCTCATAAATGATTTTTTAGGCTGTAACATATTATTTCTTCTTTTTAAATTTAGACATCATTTTTTCTTTCATCTCCTTCTTCTTAGACTCACTTTTTTCGTGTTTAGCCTCAGATTTTTTAGAGGAGTACTTTTCTTCAGCCATTGATCCAGGATATTCTGTAACCATCATAGCTTTTTTTAACGCATTTCTTTTCATTAGTCGCAGTATTTTTTATCTTTAGTATTCTTATATTGTAACTTAAAAGTTACCTTCGATGTAGCAGCTTCGTCATTTAAAGTTGGAGCAGCAGCAGGTCTACCCTCTACTCTTCCTTTGTCAACGTAGCTTCCATTCTTTTTAGGATTAGATGCCCAATATTTTTCTTTCATAACTATTTTTTTGTCAAAGATATAAAAAAAATCATCTACCAAATGTAAAGAAGTTTACAGCTACGTCATAGGCTTGATGTAACAATTGAATGTGACGTTCCTCATTCTCCTTATCATTAAATACAATCTTAACAGTAACATGCTTCTTAACGAATAGATACATCTCTACTACATTACACATTTCTTCTATTTGATCATTTATTCTCATAGTGGAAATTTAGTACTATCAATTTGTTTATGTATATTCTCCACCTTATCTTTTATCACCCTCTTGTAATCTATAGTAAGTATTCTACCTCCGCAAGGTTTAGGTGGCGCGCCTCTCTCAACATGCCATCCTTTGCTACCATCTTCATATTCTTCCTTATATGTTCCAGTAAGCATTAAGTGAATATCCTTCAACTTATTTTTAAATCCACCCCTAGGAGAATGACTTATCGTATCCCTAACGTCATTACGACAACTATTCTCGTGAATGTGGCCCATAGTAAATACATCAAATGATTCATACATCTCTAAAGCCCTAGTTAAATTTAAGGCTCCCTTAGTTACTACTCCTCCACCACCAGAACCATGGAAGTATTTAACTTTGGTGGAAAGAGAAGAGCTAGTAGTAATATCATTAGTAACTATAATCCATCCACCATATCCACCAGTGTGAACATTACTCTTACATTTGTAATTAAGTAAGTCTACAAATCTTTGTAGTATATCTGTCTCTTGCCATTTAATAATAGCAGTACAGTGATTACCATAACCTATTACGGTTAATAAGTGGGCGTAGGGGGTGAACCATTCAACAGCTGTTTCTACCACGCTATCTAAATACTTAGCGTTATTATGTTCGGGGCGTATATCTGATTTGTTCCCCCTACGATCTCCTTTACCTTGCATTAAACAAAAGAAATCCCCATTAACCATTATGGGGATATTCTCAGATACGCAATAGTCTAAATCTTTTCTTAATAAATCCCAATCGCATTTAGGATTATCCCAATGTAAATCTGATAGCATAGCTATTCTTGACTTAAATCCATCTATCTTAATTTCATGGATATTTTTAGCGTGCTTTATAACTTTCATATTATTTCTTTTAGATCGAATCCCCTACGAGGAAATTCTCTCTCGTATTTTTTAACTGTATCAAATAAACTTTTAATAGAACCTCTGTAGAAGTAAACTGGATTAACCATATATGTTCTCTTATTCTTTACGACTACAAATCTAATAATATCTTTCTCACATAGTGTTCTAAGCGACTTAACTAAGAACTTCATATCTGTACCTAATGCACTATGAAGATCTCTAATAGACCATTCCTTCAGCCTATTATCATACCCCATATTCTGAGTGAATAAAGTAAGAACCCTATTAGCGGACTTATTTAATTCGTTTATTATATCTAACCCTTCGGCAAAGGTAAGGAAGTATCTCATACGTTTTCTCTTCAGAAGTTGTTTAAGTACATCCTGCACCTCAGGATCATAAGGCTGTGCCAATGGAACTATGTTACCATACTTATCTTTGTAGTATAGCTCCAGGTCTTTTTGTTTATGGAAGCTAATCTTATCAGCCTCCATTAAAATCATGTCGTAAAGTATATTACTCATTTCTTTCTATTATTAATTAATGATTCCACATTTAACTTAACCTTCTTGAGATAAGCTATGCTTTCTTTATGTTTAACATGTTCATAGAAGATAAGACCATTCAAGGCCCTACCAAACTCTTCTATATCCATACTACCTTTAAGTTTATTACAGTCTCCACAGGCAGGTACTTTATTATTGTTACTTAACTTACCACCACGACTCTTAGGAAACAAATGATCAGTTGTGGCACTATACTCATCAATAGGACACTTACAGTAAGCACATACATCTAGGTTTATTCCACTCTTAGTAAATCCTCTCATACTCTTTCTTGTTTACAGTAAACTATCTAGTGTAAACACTATAGCTTAAATCCTATTTCTTGAGTCATCTCACTAATGAACTTAGCACTATTATCATCAGGTATTCCTGACTCTACACTTACCCCATCACTTAACCCATCAAGATAAGCCTCTATAGCTACATCTACTATTAACTTCTTCATATCATCACTGAGAGAAGCTATCATCTTATAGTCAATTATTCTTTCCATAGACCAAAGCTAATAACTATAAATTTAATTACCAAATCTTTTAAGATTAATTAACTATGGCATAATCATTGTGGACCTATTCACACTATTGTACATTATTATGTTAAATAGACCCCTACTTTGTTGGTCAAACTAACAACATCTTGTTATGACTTACTCAGTACAAACAATCTAGCAATACCAACACTTTCAAAAACGCTCTATTAGTAGTATATTCCTAATATCCTAATTGAAACAATACGTGCCAATCAGCATCCAGCTAATCGGCATGCGTATGCCTAGGGAACCTTCCTAGTACTATTACCCCTCCCCTCTTTTAATACCAGGTGATTATGAATAATATATTATTCAATATGGGCCAGAGAAAACATTTTGTCAAGTTTATTA
>CAYQOJ010000113.1:0-10301 GCA_964419105.1 uncultured Methylococcus sp. | reverse complement strand
TGGCGGAATGTTGAGCCGCTTTCGAGTATCCAGCCACATCTCTCCATTGATTGTGACATACCCTTTGATTTCGGAGTCAAGACCCGCAATCCCTCGGAGTAGACTGGTTTTTCCGCATCCCGAGGGTCCAAATAGAACGCTGACCCCATGTCCTGGAAGAGTAAGGTCAACCTCTAAATGAAAGTCACCAAAATCTCGGGCTAAACCAATGCAAATGCCGTTTGCTTTGGCCATCAGCGAACCCAGGGTGAATGCCGCCCCTGATTCAGGCCGTACAAGGTCAAAAGGACCAAGAACGAGAAAAACAGAAGAATCCCTGAAAGCCAGTGTGCGTTGCTGTATTCCAAAGCTTCGACATGATCGTAAATCTCAACCGAAGCAAGGCGCGTCACGCCCGGAATGTTGCCACCAACCATCAATACAATTCCGAATTCTCCAATGGTGTGAGCAAAACCGAGCACCGCAGCCGTCATGAGTCCTGATCTTGATAAGGGAAGCACAACGGTCAGAAACGTATCGAAGGGTGAAGCCCGCAGTGTTGAAGCCGCTTCAATCAGGCGAGGCGGAATACCCAGGAAGGTCGACTGGAGCGGCTGAATGACAAAAGGCATGGAATAAATCACAGAGGTGAAGACCAGGCCTTCAAATGTAAAAGGCAGATAGCCGATCCCAAGCATGTCAGTGAAATGCCCAATCGGCCCACTAGGTCCCATGGCCAGCAACAGATAAAAACCAAGAACCGATGGGGGGAGAAAGAGCGGTAGGGCGATCAGCGCTTCAATGCCTCCCTTCCACCGACAGCGCGTCCGCGATAACCACCAGGCGAAAGGGACGCCCAGGATCATCAGGATGAATGTGACCGTCATCGCAAGCTTGGTTGTTAATGCCAAGGCAACCAGATCATCGGGAGTGAGGAATCCGGATATGTCCAAAGACCAAAACCTCACTCGTGTCGATAGCCCAAAGATGACATCACATCGATTGCTGCAGGGCTTTTCAGGTAAGTCAAAAGGGCCTTGGCGGCAGGATTATTGGCGCCATTTTTCAACAAGGCGATGTCCTGACGGATCGGTTTGTATTCCGTATCTGGAATGAACCATGCGGAACCAGAGAGCAGCTGCCCATTCTTGTAAACCTGAGAGAGCGCCACAAATCCCAGCTGCGCATTTCCGGAGACAATGAACTGATGGGCCTGAGCTATATTTTCGCCCTGAACCAGCTTGGGGGCCAAAGCTGCTTCTAAGCCCTGCTTTCTCATGATTTCGACGGCAGCAGCACCATAGGGCGCGGTCTTAGGATTGGCGATGCTGAGATGTTCAAATTGTCCCAGCCGCAGAATTTTTCCCTCACGATCAACAAAGTTCGGCTTACTGCTCCAAAGCACTAACCTGCCAATAGCATAAGTGAAGCGCGAACCGGGAACCACCAGACCTTCATCTTCCAGTTTCTGGGGTGTCGAGGTGTCGGCCGATAAAAAGACTTCAAAAGGAGCACCGGATTTGATTTGTGCATAAAACTTTCCCGTCGCCCCGGAGGTGATGACGACCTGATGTCCGGTCGTCTTTTCGAAATCCTGGGCAATCAAATTCAGTGCACCCAAAAAATTGGCTGCAACTGCCACTTGGACAGTCTCGGCGTTAACAGCACCATTCAGTACGAAACCAAGAAATAGAACCCGATAAATGATACGCCCCATGTGTACCCCCCCAATAAATCTCAACGAATAAAGCTACCACCCTGCTTTTCATTCACCCAACAAGCATCTATATAGCCATATACATATTATGAGCTCCCGTTACGAAAAGGGCAATAAGCCCCATATTTTCGGGATTTACGCCAAATTTATGGGGGATTCTTTTAGCACTCAGGCAAGGATGGCTGCTTTATTAACCATTCTATATAGAAGTAACGGGTTCACATAGAACCGTTGCATGAGCAAGAGCAGCTAAGAAACGGTACTCGCGTAGGTGAGGACCAAACATTAGCGGTTTGACGAGAAAGGGTGCTGGCCCACGGGATTCTCGAGGGGATGGGTTGGGACTCGAAAGAGGTGGGGGAGATCGAGCCCCTCCTTGAGGGAGGTAGGCCAGCCCCTATAACCTAGCATTTTGGTCGGGATTTGCAAGAAAAAGTCGGGGTCGCCTAGAGAAAAGCCGATTATCATGACACTCGATATTGGCTTTTCTCCTGCAAAAAGAGAGAGGTGATTTGCCCTTGCATGAAGTCAGCCTTGCCGAAGAAATCTTGCGTATTGTCGAATCCGCCGCAGCGGAGCAACATTTTTCGAAGGTGCAAAGCCTGACCCTCGAGGTCGGTGAATTAGCCGGTGTCGAATCGGAAGCCCTCGAATTCGCCCTCACCCACATGGCACCTGGCACCTTGCTAGAAGGAGCAAGAGTCATCTTGGTCAACATTCCCGGGAGAGGCCACTGCGCCTTTTGCAACGCTTGGGTCCCTATCGATTTCATCCACTCGGCTTGCTCAAGCTGTGGCCAGCAGCCGCTTCTTGACCTTGAAGGAACAGAACTTCGGGTCCGTGATCTTGAGGTGAACTAGAATCTTCCAACACTCAGAAGAGATTTGCCCTGTGTACGGTATGTGGTTGCAGTAATCAGACAGGGGAAGTCCCTCGCCTTCAGACTCTTCATTTTGGAGAGGGCCCTGCGGGCACAAGCGTTCCTGGCCTCAGTCAAAGCCGAACCATTGCGCTTGAAAAAAATATCCTTGATTCCAACAGTCAGATCGCAGAGCAGAATCGAGCGCATTTCAAAACCCATGGCATTCGCGCCCTGAACCTGCTTTCAAGCCCGGGATCTGGAAAGACCACATTGCTGTGCCGAACCTTGGAGGAACTCAAAAACGCCTCCATTCCAATGCAGGCATCGGTCATAGAAGGTGATCAGCAGACCAGCCTCGATGCCGAGCGCATTCAAGCGACGGGGGCCCCGGTGGTTCAGGTCAACACTGGGAAAGGCTGCCACCTTGATGCCCGGATGGTGGCCGAAGCTTTTTCCAAATTGCACAGCCACGCTCATCCACAGCCAAAGGCTTTGACCAAAAGCCAACCACAAGCAATGGCATTGGATACCCTAAGCTGGCATCCCACCATGAGCCAAGAGCTTCTTTTCATCGAGAATGTGGGCAATCTGGTATGCCCTGCCCTATGGGATCTTGGAGAGGATGCCAAGGTGGTCATCCTCTCCGTCACGGAGGGAGAAGACAAGCCTTTGAAGTACCCCGACATGTTTCAAAGAGCAGATCTTCTTCTGATCAACAAAATCGATCTCTTGCCCCATGTTGATTTCAATCCGGAATCCGCCCTGAACAGGGCGCGCAGCATCAATCCACGCCTTGAGTGCATTCAGGTCTCCGCAACCACGGGCGAAGGCATGAATGATTGGATCCGTTGGCTTCAAAAAGACGTGACTTCTTTTGCGCCCCCCAAGAAAGATCAGCGTGTGCTGCTTGATCGGATCAAGGCCTTGGAAACTGAACTCATGGCCGCCCGCGCGGCGCTTGAAGCGAACGCCTGAGGCCTGATCCATGTGCCTCGCGGTTCCCTGCAAGGTCATTCAATTGCTTCCCGACCAAAGGGCATGGGTGGAACTTGATGGGGTACAAAAGGAGATTTCACTGGCCTTTGTTGGACCTGTGGCAGTAGGAAGCTACGTCATTCTTCATGTAGGTTACGCCATTGGGGTCCTTGATCCTGAAGAGGCCGAAATCACCCTGTCGCTGTTCCAGGAGCTCGACTTGAAACCCCCACCATGAAGCATCACAGGGAATACCGTGATCCCGAATCGGCAAGGCGCATTCTTGAGAGAATTCACCGGGCCGCAGACCCTTCCAGGAATTATCGGTTCATGGAATTTTGTGGCGGGCATACGCACGCCATCTCCCGTTACGGCCTTCATGACCTGCTGCCAGAGAATGTCCGGATGATTCATGGTCCGGGCTGCCCCGTCTGCGTCTTGCCAATGGGTCGGCTGGACATGGCCATTGCACTTGCAATGAATCCACAAGTGATTCTTTGCTGTTACGGAGACACCCTCCGCGTCCCAGGCTCTTCAGGAAACTCTCTTCAGAATGCCAGAGCTCATGGCGCCGATGTGCGCATGGTTTACTCAGCCTCGGAGGTCCTTTCCATCGCTGAAGAATCTCCCGATCGGGAAATCATCTTCTTTGCCATCGGATTTGAAACCACGACCCCCCCAACCGCCCATCTGCTGCTGGAAATCAAGCGAAGGGGCCTGTCTCAAGTCAGCGTCCTTTGTAATCATGTCCTAACACCACCCGCTATCAGGGCCATCCTCGAAACCGCTGACTCAGCTACTCGCCTCGATGGACTTGTAGGCCCAGCCCACGTCAGCGTAGTCATTGGCTCAGCCCCTTATCTTCCCCTTGCAGCCCAATTCAAGATGCCGATTGTGATCGCAGGATTTGAACCCCTCGATGTCCTTCAGTCGATTCTGATGTTGATCCGGCAAGTCAACGAGGGACGTTCTATGGTTGAAAACGAGTACACGCGCGCCGTCTTCCCTGAAGGAAACCCGCGAGCATTGGAAGCTATTGGGGAGGCTTTTGTGATTCGAGAGCACTTTGAATGGCGCGGGCTTGGAAGCATCCCGGCGTCCGGACTCAAGATCAGCGAGACCTTCGCCGACTGGGATGCCGAACGCCGATATGAAGTGCCCTATCTGACTGTCCAGGATCACAAGGCCTGCGAATGCGCCGCCATCCTGAGGGGACAGAAGGAACCCAAGGACTGCAAAGTATTTGCAACGGGCTGTACGCCCGAGACCCCCCTAGGGGCCTGCATGGTTTCAAGTGAAGGCGCTTGCGCAGCTTATTTCACCTATGGCCGAAATCTCAGGGATTCCCGGTGAAACGATCAACGGCAGGAGCCATCACGCTCGCCCATGGGGCTGGTGGACGGGCCAGTCACCAACTCATCAGAGACATCTTCTTTTTTCATCTCGCAAATCCCCATCTCCTGCAGGGAGATGATGGAAGCGTGCTTGATCCTGTGGATTCCCCACCGGGCAGCCGATGGGTCGCCACAACCGATGCCCATGTTGTCGTGCCACTGGAGTTTCCAGGTGGCAATATTGGCCACCTCGCCATTAACGGCACCATCAACGATCTCGCGATGATGGGCGCAACCCCCAGATATCTCACGGCCGCATTTATCTTGGAAGAAGGGCTTTCGATCGAACTACTGGATCGTGTGGTTGCCTCGATGGCCATTGCATCCAAGGCGGCGGGAGTACCGGTCGTTGCAGGCGATACCAAAGTCGTAGAACGAGGGAAAGGTGATGGGATTTTCATCACGACCTCTGGATTCGGGTTCATTCCGTCGGGAATTGACGTAAGCGGGTGCAAAGCCAAACCGGGGGATGCGATCCTTCTTTCAGGAAATCTCGGAGATCATGCGATGGCGCTCATGGCTCAACGCAATGGCCTCAGCTTTGATCCCCCGCTGCGTTCTGATACTGCAGCCCTTCATGATCTTGTTGCCAAGATCTTGGGCTTAAGAGCTCAAGCCATTCATGTCCTCAGGGATCCAACTCGCGGTGGACTGGCCACTGTTTTGAACGAGATCGCCCAACAGTCGAAAGTGGCGATTGAAATTGATGAAAGCCAAATCCCCATCCGTCCCGAAGTCCTGGCCGCAGCGGAACTTCTGGGGCTCGACCCGCTTTATCTGGCCAATGAAGGGAAAATGGTCGTGATCTGTGAAGCCGATGATGCAGACTTCATCCTTTCCCAAATGCGTCAGCACCCCCTCGGAAAAGACGGCGCACTCATCGGCCATGTGAAAGCATCATCAAGGCCTTTTGTGGAATTAAAGACCCTTTGGGGTGGACGCCGATTGGTGGACTGGCTGATGGGCGAACTTCTCCCACGCATCTGTTAATCCGGGGATTTGCTATTGCGCGGCTGACTTCACTGCGCTTAGACTCAGCCCATCACACCGGATCATTACCTATTCTCGCTTCTTGAATCACTTCAGGACGCGTCCCCTTCTCCAACCTGGAAGCCGTCCCTTGGATACACTGCAAGAGTTCCTAAAAGCCATCACGCTGAGTGCACTGGCGCGCAACGCCCACGAATCCGAGGATATCCAGGATTTGCTCGAAGACACCACATTGGCCGTTGCCAGTCGCCGGATCGTGGATTGCGTTCAATTTGAGGAAATGTGGGAAGAGGAGATTGATCACTCGGTCGATGAAGCCAATATCCTTTTCATGTTCATTACCTTTCGTCTGGCACCCCGTGTATGCGAAGCGGCTCTCGAACAAGGGCATGTCCTCAATGAATTGAATTGGACACTCGTACTTCCCGACCCCGAGAGCCTCGAACAGGATGAGCAGCCCGAATCCAGCACGGAACTCCTCATGCTGGCTGAGATCGACATCGATACCGAATCCACCGCCGAACTCGAGATTCTCAAGTCCATCATCATCCTTGAAGAGCCCCGACTGAACTGATCCTCCCGGGTTCCTTAGAGCCCCTTTCGATGTTTGTCCGCACCGCTACTCACGCCTATCAGGATCCCCTCGAGCAACTCTGGATCCAATGCGCGCATCGCATTGGATTCGAGATCGTGAGAACGCCCGAGGCCTATGCGTCTTATGACGGAAAGGGTCGCATCCTGATCGCCACCTCAGAGCAGTTCGATCCCGACGACAATCTTGGCCAGATGATTTTTCATGAGCTCTGCCATGCCCTCGTTCAGGGTGATGAGGGTGAGCACGCGGTCGATTGGGGGCTCGACAACACCCGGATCGGCAACCCCTGGCGCGAGCATGCCTGTCTCAGAGTTCAGGCCTGGTTGGCCGATCAGTATGGACTCCGCGACTTTCTCGCACCGACCACGGATTACCGCATCACGTTCTGGAACACACTTGGCGCGGATCCCTTAGAGGGGCCAGAGCATGATGGCGGATTCAGAGAACGCAGTGTTGTTGCAGCTCGCCTTGCTCTCACCCGATCTCACCGGCCACGATGGCATCAACCCCTCGAAGAAGCCCTTTCACGAACCCAAAAGATTGCGGAGATCCTGTGCAAAGTCACTTTATCGACCTCCAAGGGCGATAGTCTTCCCTCCTTGTGGGGGACATTCACGGACCTACCGCCCCCCCACCCTTCAGGTGTCGCCGCAATAGTTCCTGCCACTCGAAACCAGAAATGCGAGGCCTGTGCTTGGTCGTTTGACTATCGCGGCGCCCTTCGCTGCCGTCATGCCCCCAAGATCAAACTGACCCGGGACGCTCCGGCATGCGCCGCTTTCGAACCTCGTGAGCGTGTTGACTGCCTCACCTGCGGTGCCTGCTGTCGAGAAGCCTATGACAGTGTCGAAGTCGGACTGAGGGACCCTGTCAGAACCCTTCATCCCGACATGGTGGTCCGCCAGGGTGGCCGATTGAAACTTCGACGAGACCACTTGCGCTGCGCCGCCCTTTTGGGAGGCGAAAGCCCAAAGGAACCCTATCATTGCAGGATCTATGAAGGTCGTCCCAGAACCTGTCGGGACTTCAGTCAAGGCAGCGAAAACTGTCTTGCAGCGCGGCGCAAGGTCGGTCTCTCACTCTGACACACTGGCACTTGCATGGATCTCGACAGAGGGCCATGCTTCCCACTGTGGGCTGAACCATTTCTCGTGGCGGCCATCCAATGGCTCATCAGACAGAAAAAGGCGCTACGCCCATGACATCCATTCTCAAGACCCCTTTCCCGACGATTCTCGATTCCAGATCGATAAGACCTCCTGAAACTAGTCCGCTGCATCCGAGCCTTGGGGTGACGGGCGTTATGGATCAGGAGACCTACCAAAGTCTTGAAGTTCCCCGACTCTTTAGTGCCTTGAATCGGACCCAGACCCGCATTGGCGCGACTGTCCTCCTCCGAAGCCTTGCGAACCCTCTGACTGAAATTGATGAGATCAAGGCCAAGCAGGAGACTTTGAAGGGCCTTCAAAAAGATGCTGCACTCAAAAGTCATCTCGAGACTTATGTGGGCCAACTCGCCAAGCGGGAAAATTCGCTTTACCAGCTACTTTACGGGACTTTTCTCGGACTTTTCGGCTCGAAAGCCAATGATCTTGAGTTCGAGGGTTTTGGCTATGACGCCTTCATCCAGGGCACTGAATTCCTGACCCAAGCCACCCATGGGGCCAAGGGCTTCAAGGCGACCGGTTTCGATTACCTAGATACCTTGCTTGCGTCGATTCGCAGCTTTCAGGAGACGCGTAGCTATCAACTGGCCCGAGGTCCGGTCTTTCGCACTGAAAAAGGCGTAATTCCCCGTGAAGAGAAGCATTGGTGGACTCCTTGCGTGCGCTTTAATCCTTCACTTTTCAAACCATTCGGCATTCTGGCTTTCATTGCAATGATCCTGGTGGTCTCAGAGTTTGTCCCCCTCCTCCTCGATATGGTCGCCAGCATGATTGGCACCTTCTGGATCTTTCTTTTTCCGCTCGCGCTTCTTTACATCCCCATCGTGGGTGGATTTGATCGCGACGGCTGTATCTACCCTTTCCGGGATGCCATCAAGCGGGCACCTGAAGTCCATCGTCTTCTGGATGATATTGGAAGGCTCGATGAACTTCTGAGCTTACTGGCCTATGCCGAGAGTCTCGATCATCCGACAGTGCTGCCTGAAATTAAACCTGCAAAGCAACATGCGATCCGGCTCAAAGGTGTTCGAAACCCCATTCTTGCAAGCGAAAACAAAGACTACGTCGGCAACGACATTGATCTTGACCGATGCCGCCTGACCTTGATTACCGGGCCTAACAGCGGCGGTAAAACTGCATTCTGCAAGACCCTTGCCCAATCCCAGCTCCTCGGCCAGGCCGGTGCTTTTGTGGTAGCCGAGCATGCAGAGATGACCGTGGCCGACCGAATATTTCACCAGGCCCCTGAAATCAGCCAACTTGCGGATGGTGAGGGGCGATTTGGCACGGAACTTCGAAGGACCAAGTCCATTTTTATGGCATCCAGCGCCAAAAGCCTGGTCATCATGGATGAGCTTTCGGAGGGGACGACTCACGAGGAAAAAATAGAGATCTCGATGAATATTCTCGATGGATTCGCCAAAAAAGGCAGTAGCACGCTCCTCATCACCCATAACCATGCCCTTGTAGATCAGTATGCAGACCGGGCTGAGGCACTCACCCGACAAGTTGAATTTGCACAAGGCCAACCTACATTCCGACTGGTTCCGGGTATTTCGAGGGTCAGTCATGCCGACAAAGTCGCCGCAAGAATCGGATTTACCAAGGCCGACATTGATCGGCACCTAGAAGAAGAGAAAGCACCGGCCAAACCCCGAAAACCGAGAACGCCCAAGTCCCCGTCGTGAGGAGCCGCAGTTCAATGACTCCGGCAATACGTAATTCTCCTTGCTGGGGGCTTCGCGAAGGTTTATCGTCCAGAATTCCCCCAACCATCCGGAAATAGACCATGGCACTTACCCTCTATCTGCTCAGGCATGGTGAAACGGCTTCCAGCGCCTCTGGTGGCTTCTGTGGTTCCATTGACCCAGACCTGACCCCTGAAGGCCACTTGATGGCCGAAGATTTCGGCAAAGCCTATACAGGCCATCCTTTCAAGGCGGCCTACGTCAGCCCGATGCAGCGTGCGCGAAAGACCGCGACGCCCCTTTGCACGGCCAATGGGCTGGAGATGAACATTCGCCCTGGCCTCAGCGAGGTCTCATTTGGTGAATGGGAAGGAAAGACCACGGATGAGGTGAAAGCCAAGTACCCCCATGAATACCTGCTCTGGAGTACGGATGCCGGCTGGAATGGCCCCCCGGGTGGCGAGCGCGGAATTGATGTGGCCAGAAGAGCGCTTCTCGTCTTGGATGAGATCCAGGCCACGCATCAATCAGGCGATATTCTGGTCGTCTCGCATAAAGCCACCATTCGGATCCTGATCTGCGCTGTACTCGGAATTGATGTGGGTGGCTATCGGGACCGCATCGGTATCTCGGTTTGCGCCCTGTCAATCATCCAATTCAATGATCACGGGCCGCGCCTTGACCGTCTGGGAGATCGTTCTCACCTTCGCCCCGAGCTTCGTGCAAGAATTGGAACCTGAATCGTCACGTGAGCAAAACAAGGGCTTGCAATTCGCCGGCCTTTGGGCTCAAATGTACCCATGTGGATTTACCACAATCATCTCGGGGCGGTTCCGTCCTGGATTCCCGGATTCTTGAAAAATTCCCCTGATTGATTGACCCCGTTAAGCGGAGGCTTTTGTGAGTGATAATGTCCTTCAAGTCAGCGATGCTGA
>CAYQOJ010000112.1:0-10342 GCA_964419105.1 uncultured Methylococcus sp. | reverse complement strand
GATATTCGTTCAACAAGTCTCATGCGGTTGCTTATTCTACGCTCTCGTATTGGACGGCATGGCTAAAGTACTACTACCCTCTTGAGTTTATGTACTCACTTCTTAAAAATGAGAAGGATAAGGATGCTCGCACTGAGTATTTGATTGAGGCAAAGCGTATGGGCATTTCTATTAAGTTGCCACACATTAATGATTCCGATATTGACTTTAAGATTGAGGGTAAGGGAATCAGGTTTGGGCTAACTGCAATTAAGTATATCTCAGATAATATTGCTTCTAAGTATATGGCTGCAAGACCGTTTAGTTCATATAAAGAGTTGGAAGAGTTTACCTTTAAAAAGGGTAGTGGGGTAAATAGCAGATCCCTTCAAGCGCTACGTGTTATTGGTGCTGCTACGTTTGCAGACAATCCACGTAACGATGATGAGATTCGTGAACACCTATATGAGTATCTAAACTTGCCAGAGTTTAATATTACGGTTCCATCACACTATCACGCATTGATTAATGAGGTTGAAAGTTTTGAAGAAAAGGGATCATTTATATTGATGGGAATTGTTAAAGGCATTAAGCGTGGCAAAGGTTGGAGTCGTGTCGAAATTCTAGATAAGACTGGTAGCGTTGGCATATTTGATGAAGAGCAGACCACCATTGAAGCAGGAAGAACCTATATTCTCCTAGCAAATGATAACAGGATTGTGTCTGCTGTGCCAATTGACACCATTAGGGATTCTGATGCAGCATTAATCAAGTTTTTAAATTATAGAATGTTGCCGTATAAAGACGACGAAATGTTTGTAGTATCCTTTAAGCCCAGGGTAACCAAGGCAGGGAAAAAGATGGCATCTCTAACGTTAGCAGATACCTCAAGAGATTTGCACGCAGTAACAGTATTCCCAACTTCATTTGCAAAAGCATATATGAAGATAGAAGAGGGAAAGGCCTATAAGTTTTCTTTTGGAAAGACAAAAGATGGAACAGTAATAATGGAGGATGTAAATGTTTGATGAAATGGCTAAAGATATACATGAGACTGCAGTAGAGAAGGGTTTTTGGAATGAGCCAATTAACGATATCTTTATTGCTAAGCAATGTATGATGATTGTCTCAGAAGTAACTGAGGTAATGGAAGCAGTCAGAAAGAATCGTGGAAGTGAAGAGGTTGTCAAGGAGTTTGCTGACATCATCATCAGAACACTTGATTTGTATCAGGGAATGCTAGACGAAGAGTACGTGACCCACTCGCTTGATGATATGATGGAGCATAAGACGGCCTTTAATAAAACAAGACCAGAGAAGCATGGAGTAAGGTTCTAATATGACACTATCAGTAGAAGAAGTACTAGCACAACTTAACCCTAAGTTGCGTAAAAGCATTATGTCTGGAGACTCAGTTCCAAATACAGAGTTTGCAGCAACACCAAGTTACGGCTTAAACCGTGCTCTGGGTGGTGGTCTTCCATATGGTAGACAAGTATTGGTTTGGGGGTCAAAGTCCTCTGCAAAGTCCTCTCTATGCCTTCAGATGATAGGTCTAGCACAGAAGGAAGGAAAGGTCTGTGCCTGGATTGATGCAGAGATGTCCTACGACAAAGGCTGGGCAGAAAAACTGGGGGTAGACACTTCTAAGTTGATCGTATCACAGGCACGTACTATCAATGAGATGGTAGATGTTGGCGTTCAGTTGATGGAGGCTGGGGTAGACCTTATCGTAGTTGACTCAATTACATCACTGCTTCCTGCTATCTATTTTGAAAAAGACTCTGATGAACTTAAGGCTCTAGAAAATACAAAGCAGATTGGTGCAGAGTCTCGTGACTTTAGCAATGCGTGGAAGATGCTTAACTATGCAAATAATAAGGTAAAGCCAACACTGTTTGTTCTAATTTCACAATCACGTAATAATATTAGCGCTATGTATACAAGCCAACAGCCAACTGGTGGTCAGGCTACAAAGTTTTATTCATCTACAGTTATTAAACTATTCTCATCTGAATCGGACAATCAGGCATTGAAGGGAAAGATTTATGTTGGTGACAAGGCGATTGAGGAGAAGGTTGGTCGCAAGGTTAGATGGGAACTTCAGTTTTCCAAAACATCTCCTGCTTTTCAGTCTGGTGAATATGATTTCTATTTTAGAGGCGATAACCTTGGCATTGATTCTATCGGTGACCTTGTTGACACTGCTGAGTTGGTTGGTATAGTCAACCGTACAGGAGCCTGGTATCAGTTAGAGGATGGTACAAAGATTCAGGGTAGAGATGCCTTTGTTTCTAGGGTTAGGGAGGATGAAGAGTTGAGAAACTCCATTCTTGGTAAACTCAATGGGTAGATACACCGTATATCAGGGAGAATTCCCATGCCACACCTGCAAACAGATGGTATTCAGTCTTAGATCATATCCAGATACAAAAGAATTAACCTGGATGTGTAAAGACAAGCACATATCAAAGGTTTCCCTAGCACCTAAGAGCAAGAAAGATTATGAGCGAAAAGAACGAGAGTAAGCGCATAGGCGCAAAACAACATAAAAACTCTGGAAGAAATACCCGAAAGGGGGATGCATCCTGGGAAAACTTTGTCATAGACTTTAAAGAGTATCCAAATGGAATTAGAGTCGACAAGGATATGTGGGCTAAGGCTGTTACTGATGCAATTCGTAATGGCAAGGATCCAGCCATAGTAGTAGTTCTTGGCGAGGGTAACCAAAAGGTTAGGCTGGCAATAGTAGAATTTGCTATATTAGAGCAATTGGTAGATGGTGTATAATATTAACATGAATAATAAAAAGATAAGCCACGATTTGCCTAATACTATTGTCAAGGATGTCTTAACGCAAGACCAGATTGATAGGATTTATAAGTCTTTAGAGAATCCAAGCAATACATTCTTTTTTAATGTTTATGGACAAACTATATCTGATTTTGCTCTGCCTGACGATGTTAGAGACAGAGTAGTAGAACTGGCTGAAAAAACTTGTGGCGTGAGCGATTTAGAAATTGCTGAATATCAATTTTCTAGATATGCTGCAACAGACCCAGATAATTTGCCAAATCTTTTTCCACACTTTGATAAGTTTGATAGCCCAAGGCTAACATTTGACTACCAGATTAAGTCTAACACAGACTGGGCACTATCTGTAGAGGGCAAGGAGTTTGTCTTGTCAGATAATCAAGCCCTTACATTTAGCGGTACACATCAAATACATTGGAGACTTCACAAAACATTTGGTGATGATGAGCATATAGATATGGTATTTTTTCACTTAAAGCAAAAGGTAGATGAGAAATCAACTCAAGAACTAACAGACTTAATGCAAGAAAAGAAAGACAAATATTCTGAAATTTGGTATAATAATATAAACAAAGGAGATACGAATGCCTAATCCAGCACCAATGCATAAATATTTAACAGGATTTGATAGATATAATACTGAACTGCCATTTATTATAGAGAAGCCCTTTACTGATGACCAGATTGCAAGGTTGCGACAAGTTATCGAGACAAACCGTGAGCGTAATCCAGAGTACAGGAAGGTTCCTTCTCCAACTGGACAGGAGCAGTACAACGGCATGCATCGATTTGACCCAAAGAAGATTGTCCACATGTCAAGACTCTTGATTGAGTTCGACTGTCCACAAGACATTGTTGAGACCATGGATGCAGTGTGTAAGCCAATCCACAAGGATCCAATACAACTTGTACACTATAACTATATTGACTATAGCCTAAAGCATGGAGATGGAAAGTTTGCTCCAGCCCTCCCACCACACCTTGATGCTGATGAAAACCTAGTTACTTTTAACTACTGCCTTGATCAAAACATTGAAGACTGGGAAGTTTGGGTTGAAGATAAGCCATACAGCCTTAAGAAGGGTGATGCCATCATCTTTAGTGCAGTTAACCAGGTTCACTGGAGACCAAAGCGCAAGTGGAAAGAGGGTGAGTTTGTAGAGATCGTTAGTTTTGATTACTGCCCACCAACCAACTGGAGACTAACTGGACACGATAATCCTATTGATCCATTCTTATTCCCAGAAAAGCGTGAAGAATATACAATGTCTCTTTCTACGCATCCAGAGTTTCAGGTTGCATGGAAGATTTACAACGATATGGGCCGTGAGGCTGGCATCGCTGAGCAAGATCTAGCAGGGTTTGCAGAATAATGGAATCTACTACATTGGATATGGTAAATGGCCTATCCGAAATTGCGGAGTACATGAATGATGAAGAACTAACTGCTGCTCTTACTTTTGTAGCAAAAATAATTATAAAGCCAGACATCCCATTGCAGGTAGCAACTGTTGAGATTGTAAGGTTACAGGCAATTGCCACCAAACTAGCAATGAGAGCCACTTGGATGGCCAACGTAGATAAAGGAGATAGAGCGAAAAAGAATCTGTACTATACTGCTGCAGAGTCTATCAATAACTTGGTAGCAGCACTAAAGTACGTAACTCGCTAATTATATTATGGCTAAGAATTTACTAAGTCAAATAATGGTTAAGGCTGTAGAAGCCAATCCACCATCGTTTGTAAATACAGAAGACCTAATCGCAAAGATTCAGCACGGATACATCGCTAATCGTGGTCCAAAATTTCAGCAGAAGAAAACTTTTGCACCAAGCACGATTGCATACTCTCATGGAGAATGCCCACGATACTGGTACCTAGCATTTGAGGGTGCAGTCTTTGAGGATAATGCGGATGCTTACGGTGGCGCTAATATGACTAGCGGAACCAAATCCCATGAGCGAATTCAGCAGGCAATGGCTGATGCAGGTATCCTGAAGGAATCTGAGTTTAAGGTAGTATCTAATGACCCACCAATCTTTGGATTCGGTGACGTTATTCTTGACTGGGCTGGAGAAGACTTACTTGGCGAAATTAAGACTATGCCAAGTGAAGGATTTGAGTATCGCAAGATGCATGGAAAGCCAAAGACTGGACACCTAATCCAGTTGCTTATTTATATGAAGATTCTGGGAAAGTCGAAGGCAGTGCTTATTTATGAAAACAAAAATAACCACGAACTCTTGATTTTGCCAGTAGAGGTAACTCCTGGTAGTTACTATGTGAGGTGGGTAAACCAAGCATTTGAATGGATGAGAGAGGTAAGGTCTTCTTGGGAGAAAAAGAAGTTGCCTGAAAAGAACTATCGATCCAATTCAAAAATTTGCAAAACATGTCCTATTCAAAAGACATGTGCAGAGGCTGGTAAGGGAGACGTTAAAATCAAATCCCTGGAGCCATTAGATGAAGCACTGCAAATGGTGTGACAACCAATTTAAGACAAATGTATCTTACCAAATATATTGCTCTACTTCGTGTAGGGATGCAGCGACTAAAGAGAAGATTGCTATCAGATATGCGATGTCTAGAAGAACGAGGAGAAAGGGGAAGGACAGGGTTTGCAAATCTTGTGGCACTCCCCTTTCCATATACAATGACGATGTTCTTTGTTTACATTGTGACATTAATCCAAAGGATGTATCTAAGGCTCTCAAGGATCTTAAGGGGTTAGCCAATGGTCAAACTGAGCCAGATAAAGAGTAACATTCCTCCAGTAATATGTGCCATTGACGCTAGTACGAACAGTCTTGCATTTGCCTTATTTGATACCCAACAAAAAAAGTTGGGAACTGTTGGAAAGATTATGTTTGAGGGTAACACAACCTACGAAAAGGTTGCAGATGCTTGCATAAAGACTAGAGACTTTTTTAATCACTATGGCGGATTCGATACAATAATCATTGAGCAAACTATTTATGCTAATAGCCCAAAGACAGCAGCACACCTGGCATTGGTTCAAGGAGCCATCCTGGGTGCAGCATCATTGAATGGGGTAAGCAAGATTGGCTCTACATCTCCTATGGTGTGGCAAAACTACATAGGAAATAAAAAACTTACGGCTGTAGAAAAGCAAGAGATTGCTTCACAGTTTCCAGATAAGTCTAAGTCTTGGTTAAAAAATTACGAAAGAACTTTTCGCAAACAGAGAACCATAAACTTTATTAATACTTATTATGATAGAAACATCTCAGATGATGATATTGCAGATGCCTGCGCTCTTGGCCATTGGGCGATCAACAACTGGGATAAAGTTTTTAACTACTAACTTGACAGGAGAGGCGATGGGTGCTAAACTATATACAAGTGAAGTGTGGTTGAAGAAAAGATATCACATGGATAAGAAGACACCAGAGCAAATTGCAAAGGAGTGTGGGGTAAGCGTGGAGACAATCTATGTGTATCTTGCAAAGTTTGGTCTTAGGAAATCACGTAGATGAGACCAAGACCAGTCTTTTCATCAAGTCAAAACTTTAGTTGCCAAGACCTTTACCTGCATGCAGTTGGGTCAGGATCTGGCAAAGACATCATAGATGCGTGCCATTACATATCTCAGATGCTTGTTGACAAAAACATTGCCTATGGAGACTCAGCCCTTGACCCTGTTAGGATATTCTCCAAAGCCAACAACATAGAGCAACTTCTTGTGAGGATTGATGATAAACTTTCCAGGTTTGCTCGTGGTACTGACTATCCAGGAGATAATGATATAGATGACCTAATTGGTTACCTAGTACTATTAAAGATTGCTAAGATGAGGAATGATGGCAAGGAAGAAGAAGAGCGGGACAGTAGTTCAGGATACTAAGTTTCATCACGATCCTACTGCTATAATTAATGGTAATGAGTTTAACGCTGGAGATATCATCAAGATACAAGGTGAGCACGGCGCTAAATTTAAGTTCCACAGCCTTGTGACTAATATGGAAACTGGGTCTCAGTGGATCGACTGCTTTGAAATTCAAAAGGGGCTTGTATCAAGTTACAGGTCTTTTTCGATAGACAAAGTAAAAAGGATTCCAAAAAAGCGAGGTAGACGTGTCAACAGAACAGCAACTAGTTGAGCATCTAGATGCAGTTAATAAGGTAGTAGAAGAATACCTTAAGGGGCATGACCCTACCCAAATCTCAAAAGAACTTGATATACCAAGACAAAAGGTTGTTGGCTATATTAGTGAGTGGCGACAAATGGCATCAGATAATGCTGCTATTCGTGCACGTGCTAAAGAGGCACTAGTTGGAGCAGACACTCATTACAACAAGTTGATTCAGAAGGCATATGAGGTTATTGAAGATGCTACAACATCTGCAAATCTCAATGCCAAGACATCAGCGATCAAGTTGGTGATGGATATTGAGTCAAAACGTATTGATATGTTGCAGAAGGCTGGACTGCTTGAGAATAAAGAACTAGCAGATGAGATGGCAGAGATTGAGCGTAAGCAGGACATTCTCGTAAATATTCTAAAAGATATTGCCTCAGAGCATCCAGAAATTCGTGATGAGATTATGAGAAGACTTTCTTTGGTATCTAGAGAGAATGAAGTCATAACGGTAGTACACAATGTTTGATGAATTTCTAGAAGCACTCAAATCAGATAGTTTTGAGGAAAGACCTGTAGATGCCAAGACTTTTGTCGAGGGCGAGGACTATCTAAATCAGCCACCATTGTCACAAATACAGTATGACATTGTTGAGGCTATGAGCCAAATATATAAACAAGAAGACCTTGTATACTTATTGGGTGAAGAAGAAGGCATTAGATATTACAAGAAGTATACTAAAAACGAAATTATTCTTCAGTTGGGCAAGGGTTCTGGTAAAGACTTTACGTCTACGGTTGCGTGTGCTTACATTGTGTATAAACTTCTATGTCTTAAAGATCCTGCTAGATATTTTGGAAAACCTAGCGGTGACGCTATTGACATTATTAACGTGGCTATTAACGCACAACAGGCCAAGAATGTATTCTTTAAAGGCTTTAAGACAAAGATTGAAAAATCTCCTTGGTTTGCAGGAAAGTTCAATCCGAAAGCGGAGAGTATTGAGTTTGATAAATCTATTACAGTTTACTCAGGCCATTCCGAAAGAGAATCTCACGAGGGTCTCAACCTTATTCTTGCAGTCCTTGACGAGATCTCTGGTTTTGCTACGGAGATTGGAACAGGAAATGATCAGGGTAAAACTGCGGATAACATCTATAAGGCTTTCCGTGCATCAGTAGATTCACGTTTCCCAGACTTGGGCAAGGTAGCACTACTATCGTTTCCACGTTTCCCTGGAGACTTTATTTCTACCAGATATGATGCAGTCATTGCAGAGAAAGACGTTGTTACAAAAACTCACACCTTTATTATGAATCCAGACTTGCCAGAAAATGCAGAGGGAAATTCACTTACTATTGAGTGGGACGAAGACAGCGTTATCAGTTATAAATATCCAGGTATGTTTGCCCTAAAGCGTCCTACATGGGTGGTAAATCCTACTCGTAAAATTGATGACTTTAAACTTGCATTCTTTACGGATATGGGTGATGCCATGCAACGCTTTGCTTGTGTGCCAACCTTTGCCTCAGATGCGTTTTTTAAGCAACGTGATAAGGTGCAGAACGCTATGAGCATTCGTAATCCTTTAGATCATTATAGAAGGTTTGACGAAACTTTTAAGCCAGATCCAGATAAGGTATATTACGTACATGCTGACCTTGCACAGAAACATGACAAGTGTGCTGTTGCGATTGCTCACGTAGACAAGTGGGTAAACATCCAGGTTATCAAAGATTACCAGCAGATTGCTCCTGTAGTTGTAGTAGATGCCGTTGCCTGGTGGGAGCCTAGAACGGAAGGTCCAGTAGATTTATCAGAAGTAAAGCAATGGATTCAAAATTTGCGTAGGCTTGGTTTTAATATTGGGATGGTATCTTTTGACCGTTGGCAATCATTTGATATTCAGAACGAGTTAAAGTCTATTGGAATGAGAACTGAAACAGTATCTGTTGCTAAGAAACATTACGAAGACATGGCAATGCTTGTTTATGAAGAGAGACTCGCTATGCCAATGATTGATTTACTATTTGAAGAATTAACAGAGTTAAAAATTATGAAGGGTAACAAGGTGGATCACCCACGCAAGAAGTCAAAGGACTTAGCAGATGCTGTGTGTGGGGCAATCTTTGGTGCTATATCTCACACTCCCAGAAACCTTAACGAAGAGGTTGAGATTCACACTTTTAGAGATAGGCCAAAGCAAAATCCGACTTTTGAATCTTCGCAAAACGTGATACAATATAAGCCCAAAGAAAAAGATATTGAAGAGTATCTAGAACAATTTAAAGTATTTTAGGAGATATGGTGAGTATACATATAGTATATTTTTCCAATCACTCAGGAAATACAAAAAGATTTGTGGAGAAGATAGATGGAACTACTACACGCATTCCTATTGATAGCAGCCCTACTGGGAACATCGTTATGGATAGGGACTATGTACTTTTTGTACCAACTTATGGTGGCGGTTCTGAAAAATCTGCAATACCCAGACAGGTTCGACACTTTCTAAATAACCCAACTAATAGGGAATATCTTAGGGGAGTTGTTGGACTAGGTAATACAAATTTTGGAGAGCATTTCTGCAAGGCAGCAGACATGATCTCAGCCAAAACAGGCGTACCCATTGTTGCCAGGGTAGAAATATTTGGCACAGAAGAAGATGTAATCAAGGTTAAGGAAAGGTTGAGGTTACTATATGAATAACTACAGTTATCACGAGTTAAATGCTATGCTCAATTTGTATGGAGAGGATGGCCAGATTCAGTTTGATAAAGATAGGGCAGCAGCAAAGTCCTACTTTCTTGACCATGTTAATCAGAATACTGTATTCTTTCACAGTCTAGAAGAAAAGTTAGAGTATCTTATTGAGAATGATTATTACGATAAGGATATCTTAGACCAGTATGATTTTGAGTTTGTCAAATCATTGTTCCAGTTGGCCTATTCGAAAAGATTTAGATTCCAGACATTCCTTGGGGCTTTTAAGTTTTACACTTCCTATGCACTAAAGACATTTGATGGTGAGCGTTATCTTGAAAGATTTGAAGATCGTGTATGCATGAATGCGCTTATGCTCGCCAGAGGCAACACGGCCTTGGCTACAGACTTGGTAGAGGAAATCATTTCTGGTCGCTTCCAGCCTGCTACTCCAACATTCCTAAATGCTGGCAAGAAGCAGCGTGGTGAGTTTGTCTCCTGCTTCCTACTTCGCATTGAAGACAACATGGAGTCTATCGCTAGAGGTATCAATTCATCTTTGCAATTATCTAAGCGTGGTGGTGGTGTTGCACTTAATCTAACAAACATCCGTGAGTTTGGTGCACCAATCAAGAAGATTGAGAACCAGTCATCTGGCATTATTCCCGTAATGAAGATGCTTGAGGATGCCTTCTCCTACGCAAACCAGTTGGGTGCTCGTCAGGGTGCAGGTGCGGTTTACCTA
>CAYQOJ010000111.1:1524-10400 GCA_964419105.1 uncultured Methylococcus sp. | reverse complement strand
CTCGCGAGAAACCCCGTCCTTCAGAGCGGGGAGGGATAGCGAACTCTCCGACCCGTAGAGCGGTTGCTAGGGCGGTTAGCATCAGCTATAGTCCGTGTAGTGAATACGTGCAAACGGGCTTACAAATATCGGTTCTACCCGACACCTGAGCAGGCAGTCCTGCTGGCAAGGACGTTTGGCTGTGTTCGTAAGGTTTACAACACGATTCTGGAATGGCGTACGAAGGAGTTCCACGAACACCAGAACAAGGTTGACTATCTCAAGGCGAATGCCCGCCTGACGGAGATCAAGAAATTTCCTGAGTTTGCCTATCTCAACGAAGTCTCTTCCGTTCCGCTTCAACAATGCCTTCGCCACCAGCAAACGGCCTACAAGAACTTCTGGTCTGGTCGGACGAGATATCCGACCTTCAAGAAAAAAAGCCTTCGCCAATCGGCTGAATTCACATCGAGCGCGTTCAAATACGCGGATGGCAAAATCTACATTGCCAAGAGCAAAGAACCGCTCGACATTCGCTGGTCTAGAGTTTTGCCTTCTGCGCCTAGCACCATCACGATTTCCAAGGACTTCTCTGGTAGATACTTCGTATCCTGCCTTAGCGAGTTCGTCCCCGAATTGCTGAGAGTCAATCCGAATACCATCGGCATTGACCTTGGCATTAAAGACCTGTTCGTCACGAGCAGGGGTGAGAAAACCGGCAATCCCCGTCACACGGCTAAAAACGCCGCCAAGCTGGCCAAATACCAGCGAAAGCTCGCCAAGAAGATGCTCGGTTCCAAGAACCGGCTCAAGGCGAAGCTGAAGGTAGCGCGTCTTCACGCCAAAATCTCCGATTGCCGCACGGACAACCTCCACAAGTTGTCCCGCAAACTGATTAACGAAAACCAAGTTGTTTGCGTCGAATCCCTCAAGGTAAAGAACATGATCCGCAACCCGAAACTGAGTCAGCAGATTGCCGACGCCAGTTGGGGCCATTTCGTTGCGATGCTTGAATACAAAGCAAATGGGGCCGGGCGCACACTTGTGGCCATCGACCAATTCTTTCCAAGCTCAAAGCGTTGCTCCTGTTGCGGGCACATTAACGATTCGCTTGCATTGGATGACCGGGAGTGGACTTGTCCTTCCTGCTCGGCCCTTCTGGATCGAGACACCAATGCCGCAGTCAACATTAAAGCCGCCGGGCTGGCGGTGTTAGCCTGTGGAGAGAATGTCAGTCTTGTGTCGTAAATCGGCATAAGCAGTTCTCAGTGAAGCAGGAATCCCCTTCCTTTAGGTAGGGGAGGAAGTCAAGATTTCCTAGTAACGCGCCATTTGAGGGTCTTGCTCTCTGGCCCAGGCGTCTATGCCTCCAGTGAGATTCGAAACTCGTGTAAATCCACGGGACTCAAGAAAATCTGCCACGGCAGCACTCCGGATCCCATGGTGGCAGATGGTCACGATTTCCTGATCCAGCCCGAATTTCATGAGATTGGAAGGGATCTGGTTCATGGGAACATTGACGCTCCCTTTAATCCTGCAGATTTCATATTCGTGGGGCTCCCTTACATCAAGCAGTAAGGGAGTACCGGTCTCAATGAAGTCCTTGAGTTGGCTTGTGTTGAGATGAAACATGGACCTTTGCTCAGCGAATCGGAATGTTTCGCTCTTTCATGGCCCGGAGTACCGTTTCTCCGATGTGTGCGGGATTACGGGCAACGTAATGCCCGAGTTCTTCCATCGCGTCCATCTTGGCGCTAGCGGTATCTGACTCATTCGAGATGATCGCGCCGGCATGCCCCATTCGACGTCCTGGAGGCGCTGCAATTCCAGCAACGAAACCAATCAGGGGCTTGGACATGTTCTCCTTGGCCCAGCGTGCCGCCGCAACTTCTTGAGGCCCGCCGATTTCGCCGATCATGACGACCACTTCGGTTTCGGGATCTTCTTCAAAGGCCTTTAGTACCGTCACGAAGTCGGTTCCATTAACCGGATCACCACCGATCCCTACGGAGGTGGTTACGCCCAGTCCAAGTGCGGCCATCTGCTCTGTGGCCTCATAGTTGAGCGTTCCTGAACGGGAGACGATCCCAATGTTGCCCTTTCGGTAAATGTTCGATGGCATGATTCCGACCTTGCATTCCCCGGGAGTAATGATGCCAGGGGTGTTCGGGCCAATGATGATCGCGTCTTTGCCAATGCGGTAACGCTGAAGCTGAACCATGTCATGAATTGGAATGCCGTCTGCAATGGTGACGGCAACCTTGATGCCGGCATCAATGGCTTCCATCAGTGCATCGGCATTGAAGGGTGGGGGGACAAATACGGCCGATACATCAGCGCCAGTGGCGGCGACGGCTTCAGCGACTGTGTCAAATACGGGGAGGCCAAGGTGCGTGGTACCGCCCTTGCCTGGAGTGACGCCACCGACCACCTGGGTTCCCATTTTCATGGCGTCCTGAGCATGAAATGTGGCGTGCTCTCCTGTAAAGCCCTGAAAGATGACCTTGGAGTTTTTATTGACAAATACGCTCATGGGTTTATCCCTTGACGATTGCGACCGCCTTGGATGCTGCAGCATCAAGGTTTTCGGCAGTGATGAACGAGAGTCCTGATTCCGCGAGGATCTTACGGCCTTCTTCGACGTTGGTCCCAGCCAGGCGGACGATCAGCGGAACCTTGATATTGAGGCTCTCACAGGCTTGGATAAGACCTTTGGCGATCCAGTCGCAGCGGTTGATACCGGCAAAGATATTGACCAGGATGCACTTGACGTTGGGATCTTCGAGAACGATACGGCAAGCATTCGTAACTTTTTCAGGTGATGCACCGCCGCCGACGTCCAGGAAGTTTGCAGGTTTTCCGCCGTGGAGAGTAATCGCATCAAGTGAAGCCATCGCAAGACCCGCGCCATTCACAATGCACCCGATGTTGCCATCCAAAGCGATGTAGTTTAGGCCGTGGCCGGAGGCTTCCACTTCCTTTGGATCTTCCTCAGCAAGGTCCCGCATTTCGGTAATCTGTTTCTGACGATAAAGCGCGTTGTCGTCAAAATTGAATTTGGCATCAAGGACCATGAGCCGCTCTTCATCCTCGCTTCCGACGATGGCAAGCGGATTGATTTCCGCCTGAAGCGCATCCGTGTCCCTCATGGCGCGGTAAATGGCCTTCATGAGTTTCACAGACTGAGACATCAACTTGCCCTTGAGTCCGATGGCAGTCGCAACCTTACGGCACTGGAAGTCCCTGAGGCCAATTGCAGGGTCTACGACCTCAGTAATAATCAGTTCAGGGGTTTTCTTGGCGACTTCCTCAATGTCCATGCCACCTTCGCTTGAGGCGATCAGGGTGATGCGCTGAGTGCCCCGATCGATGACAAATCCAAGATAGAACTCTTTTTTGATTTGACTCGCCTGCTCAACCCAGACGCGCTGAACAATTGAACCATCAGGGCCCGTCTGATGAGTGACCAGCTTGCTTCCGATCATGCCGTCAGCGGCCTTTTGGACTTCATCCAGCGTTCCGACAACCTTAACGCCCCCCGCCTTGCCCCGACCGCCGGCATGGATTTGAGCCTTTACAACCCAGCGGTTGCCGCCAAGTTCCTCAGCAGCCTGCCGAGCCTGGGTCGAATTGAAGGCAACACTGCCTGCCGGAACTGGAACGCCAAAGCTGCTGAGCAGCTCCTTGGCCTGGTACTCATGAATGTTCATCCGGGGGTAACCTCGTCGCGATGATGTGTGCGGCCTTCATTCGGGCCGCTAATGCTTTGGATGCTAATGTTGCCGATTGTGTGTCTCAGCCCGCCTTACGCGATTCGATTTGCTCGACCTGACGAACGACGTTTTCCGCCATACGGATGGAGGCCGCATCGATCAGACGTCCATCCAGTGAAACGGCGCCTTTTCCTTCTTTGGCGGCTTTATCCATTTCGATGAGGATGCGGCGAGCCCGATCAACTTCTTTCGCGGTCGGAGTGAACACTTCGTTGGCAAGCTCGACCTGGGAGGGGTGGATGGCCCATTTGCCTTCACATCCCAGGGCAGCGGCCCGGCGTGCTGCGGTTTTGTAGCCCTCGGGATCACTGAAGTCGCCGAATGGTCCATCGATTGGTCTCAAGCCATAGGCTCTGCACGCGGCGGCCATGCGGGAGATGGCGTAATGCCATTGGTCGCCCCAATGGTAGTTGCGACCGCCATCAGAATCCGCATCGGTCAGCATCCCGTAGTCGGGGTTCGCTCCCCCAATTTGGGTGGTTCTCGCTCGAACGGATGCCGCATAGTCAGCAACTCCGAAGACCATGGCCTCCATGCGCTCAGGACAGCTTTTGGCGATTTCTTCGACATTGGCCATGCCCATTGCCGTTTCAATGAGAACGTGGATATTGATCGGTTGATAGCCCTTGTAGGCTTCGATCTGGGACAGCATGGTCGAGACAAAATAAACGTCGGCCGCACTTCCGACCTTAGGGATCAGAATGGTGTCGAGTTTGTCGCCACAGGTTTCTACGATGTCGACGAGATCACGGTACGCATAATGCGTATCTAATCCGTTAATGCGAATTGAGACGGCACATCGCGACCAATCGTAGGTCTTGAGGGCTTCAATGATGTTGCTTCGCGCTTGTTCCTTATCGTCGGGTGCAACTGCATCCTCGAGATCCAAAAAAACGACATCCGCGCAAGCGATTCTTGATCGCCATGGACTAGATCTCCTGGTTTTGGGATGGGATGACGGCGGTGGCAGGCCAGAAGGGGCAGTCTGCGATTCGGTGATGAATCTTTAAACGCTCCGCCCGATGGCGATAACCGCGAGTAACGATCTTAATAGTATACCGTTATTTGGGGTCATCTCGCCAGATTGTTGCTATCTGGCAACATTAACGGTCACCTCGAGCGTGTTGCGCCATGCTTGACCCATTTTTTGGGACGTCAAGGCTCCCTGGAATTGACCAAGATCAAGGCGTAAGGCTTGATATTGCGCGGTTTTGTTGGGAAGCAACAAAATTTGCTTGCCAAGCCAAATTAATTTGTTATTATCTGCTCGCCGCAACAACATTGTTGTTGATTTGCAACCAAAATAAAGATCCCACCCAAATACAAAGGGAGACCCCACACCATGAAGACGCTCAAGAAGACTCTGGGCCTGGCCGCTGTCATCAGCGCCACTCTGGCCGTTTCCGGCGTTGCAACCTCTGCGTTCGCAACGGAACATGAAGCAGCGAAAAAGGCTGTAAAGAAGCATCACGGTCCTTCAGATCGTGCACTGATCCGTGCTGACGAAAAGCACATCAAGTCTGACGAAGCTCGCATTGCTAACCTCGAAGCCGAAGTTGGTGATCTGCGCGCTCAGATCGTGACCCAGAAGCAGGCTTCTGATTCACTTCAGGCGAAGGAAGCTCAGCTTGAAACTCAGGTTGCCAAGGCTGAAGCCGACGCTGAAAAGGGCCAGAACCTCCTGTTCTTCCGCGGTGGTTATGCCTCTTTGACTTCGAACCGTCATAACGAACTGCTGACCAGCAACTCGGCCTTCGGTCCGGCATACGGCACCGATACCGGCAACGGTAACGGCTGGTACGTGGGTACGGGTCTGGATTTCCGCCTCAGCGACAACGCTTGGGGTCTTTCAGACATGATGGCAGTTGATGGCGAACTCTTCATCAACTACGCAAACTACGGTCAGGCTTACAACGCGCTGATCAGCAGCCTGGCAGGCACCAAGGCGACCAATCAGGTCACCCAGCTGACGATTGCTGCATCTCCTAAGGTTAAGTTCAACCTGATGGACGGCGATTTCCGTCCTTGGGTTATCCCCTTCGGTCTGTCTATCAATGTTGTGTCTCCGCCCTCCAGCGGCGTAACCGTACTGAACCCGGGTCTGATGCTCGGTACCGGTGCTGAATACCGCCTGTGGAAGGACATCTGGGTAGGTGCTGACTTCCGTTACCAGTTCACCGGTGGCGATCTCAACTACCGCACCAGAGCCCAGCCGGGTAGCGCTCTGGAAGGTCTTGGCGTCATGAACCAGACCCCGACTCAGGGCCTGTTCACTGGTGCTTACGTCGGCGTTGGCTTCTAAGCCATACCGACCTGAAAAAAGGGGCCTTCGGGCCCCTTTTTTTGCGCCTTTGGTATCGTGGGATCATGAGTATGCGTAAGCTTTATGAAAGCCCGGGTCCAGTTCGGATCCATGAGCTTTTGAGGGACAGCCAAAGGCTTTGGGTCGAGGAGTCCGGAAATCCCCAAGGCATCCCTGTGATTTTCTTGCATGGAGGCCCGGGTTCCGGATGCAAGCCTCAGCATCGACAATTTTTTGATCCCGCGCGTTTCAGGATTCTCCTGCATGACCAGAGAGGTTGTGGTCATTCGATCGGGGGAAATACCTTAAGTCAAAACACCACCCAGGAAATTCTTGAGGACTTGGCATATATTCAAGATGCACTGGACATTCCCTTTTGGATCCTTTTTGGGGGATCTTGGGGGGCAACAGTCGCTTTACTGTATGCAGAGGCTTGGCCTGAGCGCGTCGCTGGGATGGTCTTGAGAGGGACGTTCTTGGCTCGGGGAGAGGATCTTGAGTGGTTCATCGGTCCCGATGGCGTCAGAAGTCTCTATCCCGAGGCTTGGGCGGCCATTCCAGAGGTCTCTACCTTAAGGGATGCCGGTGAGGTCATTAGGGTTCTTCATGCCGGAATTCATTCCGAGGATCCTGACACGCGATGGCGGATGGCCGGCGCATGGGAGCATTGGGGGGCTGTCGTTACATTGGCTGACCCTTCTCGAGAAAGGGTGTCTTCGGGTGATCGCCGAGCTGAAAAGCTTGTTCAGCAGTCCCAAATTGAACTCCATTACGCGCATCATCGCTATTTTATTCGGGAAAATCAGATTCTCGAGGCCATTGGCCGCGTCTCGAAGATTCCTGCGGTTATCATTCATGGGCAAAAAGATTTGGTTTGCCCTTGGGCAGCGGCCTCTTTGTTGCATCAGTTGATGCCCTTGTCGAGGCTGTGCATCCTTGAACACTCGGCGCATATTCCAGGAGATGATGCGATGATTGCGGCGCTGGTTCAGGCTACGGAAGAAATTGCTGAAATTGGATTCAACGGCAGATGAAAAAACGCATCATTTTGGGAATGACTGGCGCTACGGGCGCTATCTATGGAAAGCGAATTCTGGAGGTTTTGAGGGACCATGGGGGTTATGAGACTCATCTGGTGGTCTCTGATGCAGGCGCGCTTAATATTCATTACGAACTGGGGATCAAGCGAGGTGCCATGGGGGAATTGGCCGATCAAGTTCACCGCATCGACGATATTGCAGCACCGATCGCAAGTGGTGGCTTTAAGACCGACGGTATGGTCATCGCACCTTGTTCAATGAAAACCCTGGCGGCAATCGCCCATGGCTTTGGCGACAATCTGATCAGTCGGGCGGCCGATGTCGTTCTCAAGGAGCGCAGGCGGCTTATCGTGGTGCCGCGGGAAGCGCCATTAAATCTCGCGCATGTTCGAAATATGGTGTCATTGACCGAGATGGGCGCGATCATCTATCCCCCCGTGCCCGCCTTTTATGCGAAGCCAGCCACCATTGAGGCCCTCGTGGATGAGACCGTCGGTCGGGTGCTCTCATTGCTGGAAATCCAAACCGAGGGCCTCTACAAACCCTGGGTTGGTTTGCACGAGGAGTCCGGCCAATAGTCTAGGACTTATCCGCCGAGTCTTTTTGAGTTCTGGCTATTTCTGAAGATCAGGGGTTGATCAGTTGTCACTTGAGCTTCTTTGATGGCATCAGTAACAACACTTCGCCGGGGTGATTTACTGCATACAGGGTCTGTTGCATCAGGATCACCGGTCATGAGGTAGGCCTGACAGCGACAACCTCCGAAGTCCTTGGTCTTTTCCGGACAGGAGTTGCAAGGCTCCTGCATCCATTCGTAGTTTCTAAATCGGTTGAAGGCCGCTGACTCTTCCCAAATCGTCTTAAGGCTGTGGTCACGTACGCTTGGGCAGTCCAACCCCGGGAGAATTCTGGCCTCGTGGCAGGGCAGGGCCATGCCGTCGGGAGCGACGGTCAGGAAGGTTGTTCCCCACCCGTTCATGCAGGCTTTGGGGCGATCCTCGTAATAATCGGGAACCACGTAATAGATTTTCATCTTGCCTTCAAGACGGGTCTTGTAGTCCTGCGCAATCTTTTCGGCTGTCTCGAACTGTTCCTTCGTCGGTAGGAGTGCCGCACGGTTGATATGCGCCCAGCCGTAGTATTGGGTGTTGGCAAGTTCCAGGTAATCCGCCTGAAGCTCAACAGCCATCTCCAGAATATCCTGCATGAGATGGATGTTATGGCGATGAATCACAACGCAGAGAACCATGGGATAGCCATGGGCCTTGATCAAGCGAGCAACCCGTTTTTTTTCCTCAAACGATTCCGTGCCGGCGAGGTAGTTGTTCAGCTGCGCCTCAGGGGCCTGAATGCTGATTTGGATATGATCCAGTCCCGCTTGTTTCAGTTCGACGATCTTCTCTTCATCAAGCCCATAACCTGAAGAAATCAAGTTGGTGTAGTACCCCAATTCACGCGCTTTTGCGACCAGAGTCGTCAGATCTTTACGAATCAGGGGCTCTCCTCCCGAAAGCCCTAATTGGACAGCACCCATCTGACGTGCCTCGGTGAATACACGAATCCACTCTTCGGTGCTGAGTTCATCGCTATGCTTTGCATAGTCGATGGGGTTAGAGCAGTAAGGGCACTGAAGCGGACACCGATAAGTCAGTTCCGCCAGTAGCCAGCGTGGACTACCCTTGGGATAAGATTCGGATCCAACCATTTTTGAGCGCTGCCTCTAAGAGTTCTTCAATATCATTTCGTAGGCCTGAAGTTTCGAATTTGGCTTCGAGTTCGGCA
>CAYQOJ010000111.1:0-1514 GCA_964419105.1 uncultured Methylococcus sp. | reverse complement strand
CGCTAGTGATCGCATCAAGGTTTCTGGTCCCATCGCAGAGTTGCAGGATTTCTGATGCAGGACCATTGAGTTCCACCATGCCCTCTGGGTAGAGGATCACGAAACGTTGCTGGGTTTCTTCCCACTGGAGTCTGTGAAGCGGAGAAAAGCCAATCTTGGAGTCGGGTTCGATGGGCATCCTTGTTCTCAGGCAGAAATATTGAAGTAGGGTGGCTTGTGATCAATATAGGCGAGCCACATGGCATCCAGCATGGTCCAGAGAACATCCAGCTTGAACTGGAGAATTCCAAGCGCCTTTTCCTGTTCCTCTCGGGTCTTGAAATGGTCGAGCGTAATGGCAAGTCCATGTTCCACATCGCGGCTTGCCTGGGAGACGCGTTTTCTGAAGTAGGCGAGCCCTTCTTGGTCAATCCAAGGGTAAAGATCAGGCCAGCCTGCAAGGCGCTGCTTATGGATCTTGGGGGCAAACATCTCAGTTAGCGAGGAGCAGGCCGCTTCCTGCCAGGAGGCCTCTCGCGCAAAGTGGACGTAAGCGTCGACCGCAAACCTGACCCCGGGTAGGACATGTTTTTGAGACCAAAGGTCCTCGCGGGATATGCCCACGGCTTCGCCCAATCGGGTCCATGCTTCAATGCCGCCGGCATCTTCGCCATCTCCATCATGGTCTTTGATGCGTTGTATCCAGAGTCTGCGGGTATCGCGATCGGGACAATTGGCCAAAATATTGGCATCTTTGACGGGAATTTTGACCTGATAGTAGAAACGGTTCGCGACCCATCCCTGAATTTGTTCACGGCTTAAGCGGCCAGCAGCCATTTCGACGTGATAAGGGTGGTTGATATGATAGAGAGCTTCCTTTGAGCGCAGTTGGGTTTCAAAGGCTTCCGGAGTCCATGGTGTCGTGTCCGTCATTTTTTCACCTCAGAGGCTAATCATTAGCCCGTCATGAGCCACTTCGATGCCAGCACCCGTGAGAGTCTCACGTTCGATGGATGCTTCATCAAGAATGGGGTTCGTATTGTTGATATGGATAAGGATCTTACGCGCCTTGATGGTTTGAAGCTCCTCCATCATGCCACCAGTTCCTGATTGAGGGAGGTGCCCCATTTCAAGCGCGCGTTTTTTGCTGATTCCAGCCCGTTCCATTTCGTCATGTTGCCAGAATGTTCCGTCAACAAGAACGCAGTCTGCATCTTGAAGAGCCTTTCTGACATGGGGTTCAATTTCACCCAGACCAGGGGCGTAGTAGATCTTCTTTCCCGTTGTTGTGTCTTCAATGATTACCCCAATGTTGTCTCCATCATGGGGATCATGGCGGTGGGGCGAGTAGGGTGGAGCCTTGCTTTTCAATGAGTGGCTGTAAAAGCGTAATGACTCAAAGCCAGGGATCATAAAGCCGGAGCCATCCAAGGGTAACGGATGGTGGTTGACGCGGCAGTAGTGCTCCAACATGTTAAATAGCGGGAAGCCGGTCGTCAGGTCCTGGCGGACCATTTCGGAGCAGTAGATCTCAA
>CAYQOJ010000110.1:10104-10512 GCA_964419105.1 uncultured Methylococcus sp. | reverse complement strand
CAGAGCAATGGAAAGGAAGGACTTAGCGTCGAGTGCGGCGCCACCGATCAGGCCGCCATCTACATCCGGCAGGCTGAACAATGCGGCCGCATTGTCTGCCTTGACACTCCCGCCGTAAAGAATCTGCAGACCTTCGGCAACCGAAGCATCAAGGGATGCGATCTTGCTACGAATGTAGGCGTGCACTTCCTGTGCCTGTTCAGGACTTGCGGTCAAGCCCGTCCCAATGGCCCATACCGGCTCATATGCAATGACGGCCTGCTTCAGCGATTCAACACCGCTCAGCGAGAGAATGGCCACCAACTGTTCGTCGATGACGGAGAACGTCTTGTTGGATTCACGCTCTTCCAGCGTTTCACCAACGCAGAGGATCGGGGTGATGCCATGTTCGATCGCCTTGGCATATCG
>CAYQOJ010000110.1:3295-10094 GCA_964419105.1 uncultured Methylococcus sp. | reverse complement strand
TGTCCGACTCACCGTAAATCGCGCGGCGCTCGGAATGTCCGACCAGCGCCAGAGAAACGCCAAACTCCTTGAGCATCGGAGCAGAGATTTCACCCGTGAAGGCTCCAGCGTCCTGATTGGCGACGTTCTGAGCTCCAAGACGGATGGACTTGCCCTTGAGCGCTTCAGCGACTTCAGGAATAAAGATCGTAGGCGGGCAGATGCCGACATCAGCCTTTGCATCCGCCGGGAGTCCCTGGATCAGGTCTTGGGTCAGCTGCAGGGCACTGGCACGCGTGCCATTCATCTTCCAGTTTCCGACCACCAGGGGACGTCGAGCCATCGGTCAATTCCTCAAGAGCGAATAAAGCCGGATATTATAATCGGCTATACAGTCGACATCAATAGATCGCCCCACGATGAACGCATCCACCCAACGACCCAAGGCGCTTTTGATTATGGGTCCCACCGCATCGGGTAAGACACGCCTTGCCGTTGAACTCGCCCAAAGTTTGGGGGGTGAAGTGATTAGCGTGGATTCCGCGCTGGTCTTTCGCGGAATGGATATTGGAACGGCTAAACCCGATCTCTCTGAGCGCGCCGGCATCCCGCATCACCTGATTGACATTCTTGAACCCTCGGAGCGCTACTCCACCGGCCAATTTCAGAAAGATGCCGTGAGATGTATCCATGAGATCACTCAACGAGGAAAAACCCCCATTCTTGCCGGCGGCACCATGCTCTACTTTCATGGTCTGCTTCACGGAATTTCAAGCCTTCCTCCAGCTGATCCTGCGATTCGCGCTGCGCTCGATGCCGAAGCCCGGCAACTCAGCTGGGTAGCGCTTCATGAAAGACTCAAGACAATCGATCCTGTCGCCGCCGCCCGCATTCATCCCAATGATCCCCAGCGCATCCAAAGGGCCTTGGAGATTCACCAACTGACCGGGCGATCAATGACCGAGGTCATCGCCGATAATCCGCCGCCACCTCAGGATTTCGATCTGGTCCCTGTGCTCATCTGCCCTCAAAGCCGCGAGAGCTTGGCTGAACGAATTCATCAGCGCTTCGAGAAGATGCTGAAAGAAGGCCTCATTGAAGAAGTTGAGGGCCTTAAATCGCGGGGCGATCTTCATCTCGACCTCCCTTCCATGCGAGCCGTGGGCTATCGACAGGTTTGGGACTATCTCGAGGGAATCGATTCATTCGAAGAGATGAAAATCAAGGGGATCACCGCAACCCGCCAGTTTGCCAAGCGCCAAATGACGTGGCTCAGGAAGGAGACCTTCGCCTTGGAACTCACGAGTGAAGAGCCACGATTAATGGAACGGGCAAGCCAGGCGCTGGCCCCACTGCTCGCCTAGCCTAAGACTCGATTGAGGCGGGCCCGCCCCAAGGCATCAGCAGCAAAAAGAGCCTCTGCAACACTTTCAGTGGACAGCGGAAATGCGACATTGTGAGAAGTTTCCCCGTCCGCCAATGCGCGCTCTGCAATGGCCAGAGCCAAGGATCGGGATAATGGATCCAGTCCTAGCTGAGACAGCGTCACAGGAAGACCGACCCGAATACAAAAATCGAGGACTTCATTGAATTCCGAGGGATCACGCCCCTCAAGCACCAGCTGCACGAGGGTTCCAAAGGCGACTTTTTCCCCATGCAGGCGATCATGCGTCTCTTCTGCCACGGTCAGCCCGTTGTGAACCGAGTGCGCCAAGGCAAGGCCACCGGACTCGAAACCCAAGCCTGAAAGCAACGTATTTGCCTCAACAATGCGCTCAAGGGCCGGCGTCACGGCGCCGACGCGAACCGCTTCAATCGCCGCCTCACCATCAGCAAGGAGCGTTCGATAGCAAAGGTCCGCAATGGCGGCCGCCGCCAGGGTGCTCAGCCCCCCAACGACATTCGACCGAAAAGCATGGCGCGAGGCTTCCGCTTCAAAGCGGGTCGCCAAGGCATCTCCCATACCGGAAATCAGCTGCCTGACCGGGGCCTTGGCAATCACCGCCGTATCGACCAGAACCAGTTCGGGATTCCGAGGGTAGAAGAGGCACTCTTCAAAGACGCCGTCAGTGCTGTAAACCACAGACAAGGCACTGCAAGGCGCATCGCTGGCAGCCGTTGTCGGGCAACAGGCCACCGGCTTTCCAAGGATTGCAGCGACCGCCCGAGCGGTATCCAGAACCTTGCCACCGCCGGCCCCAATAAGCGTCTCGGTGCCCAGATGCCGAGCCTCAGTGACGAGCCTCTCAATCTCATCTCTAGAGCACTCACCTTTGAAAAGGACAACGTCCAGCGCAATACCGAGGGACTCAAAGGCTTCTAACCAGAGGTCATTGAGCAGCCCGAATGCCGTCGGGCTGGCCACTATCAGACAACGACCTCCAATTCCCAGGCGAATGAGCTCGGAAGGCAGTTGCCGAGTGGCGTTTCGACCTTGAACGTACCGTGAGGGGGCACAAAAGACGGATAGCATCGAAAGCGCCTCTCGGAAATCAGACGAATCGGCTCGCTTGCCTACTTCGCGTCGCGGCTGATCTGGACCAGTGCCTTTCGAACCAATTCATGAAGACCTTCACCACCCTTCGCTTCATAAGCGAGAATGGCCGTCTTCATTCGGGGCTCCCAAAAGCTCTTGATGTGATTGGCGACTCCTTGAACCGCGGCATCGCGATCAGGGTCTGCATTGAAGAAGGCCGCAATACTATTGGCCATGCGAACAAGATTTTCAGTTTCCATAAGGGGACATTTCCTAAGAACTTGAGCCGACCGCCGCCCCAACATGAATCGATCCCTGGTGCAGCAGACGTTGAGGGTGAGTATAGACCACGTGGCTCTGATCACGCGCAAATCCCACCAGAGTCAGGCCGGTTTCAGTCGCTAGGCGGATAGCAAGCCCAGTTGGCGCAGAGATCGCCGCCATGAGCCCAACCCCCACGGCCGCGCACTTTTGCACCATCTCAAAACTGGCTCGGCTGGTCACGACAATGAAACCCTCGCCAAAGGCCACCGACTGCCGAGCTAGAGCCCCGATGAGTTTGTCGAGTGCGTTATGTCGCCCCACATCCTCGCGTACGGCCATAATTCCCTGCCCCGGCAGAACAAAGGCGGCCGCATGAACTGCACCGGTTAATTGATTGATGCGCTGAAATTTTTTAATTTCTGACAGCGCCTCACCCAACTCGAATTCAGCGACTTCAAGATGTGACCTGACAATGCCTGGAACCCGAACGGCCTGTTCAAGGGTCCGGGCGCCACACAGTCCACAACCCGTCCTTCCGGTCAGATTGCGACCTTTATCCCGGGCAGATTCGCAACGCGCCTCGGGAATACGAAGTCGCACTTCAATTCCGTTGGACCTTTCAAAAACCCGGATTGACTCGACTTCACTCGGCGTTGAGATGATGGCTTCAGTCAAACTGAAGCCCAGGGCGAAGTCCTCAAGGTCCAGAGGAGTCGCCAACATGACCACATGCGGCTCACCGTTGTAGACCAGCGCGATGGGCGCCTCCTCGGCGACGCAATCGTCGATACTCTCCCCGACGCCCTCGCGCCAGCGGTCAACCCGCCGGACGAGATAGCTGAGCCATCCAAGATCGCCCGGTGAATCCATGCCTTATTCGACGCCGACCGTTCGGTTCTCCAAAAAGCCGAGTTGCTGTTCCGAAAAGGCCTCATAGTCCTGCTGCCATTCCGATGGTGCATTCACCTTCGTCACCTGGACTGCCGTCACCTTGTCGCCCAGTCCGAATTATCCGTGGTGATGACATTGGCACCCGATTCGGGGAAATGGAATGTCGTATAAACAACGCCCGGCTGGACTCGTTCCGTGACTTTGGCACGGAGCACCGTTTCACCTGCCCGACTCTTAATACCCACCCAGCAGCCATCAATGATGCCGCGATTTTCAGCATCATGCGGATGGATCTCCAAGAGATCCTCCGGATGCCACATGGAGTTGGCGGTTCGCCGCGTCTGAGCACCCACGTTGTACTGGGAGAGAATTCTTCCCGTGGTCAGAATCAACGGGAATCGGCTGGTGCTCTTCTCAGGCGTTGCAACGTACTCGGTCAGAAGGAATTTACCCTTGCCTCGGACAAAGGTTCCGATGTGCATCGTGGGCGTTCCTTCAGGCGCTTCATCGTTACAGGGCCACTGAACACTCCCCAGGTCCTCGAGTTTCTGCCAGCTGACTCCAGAGAATGTGGGAACCAGACTTGCGATTTCATCCAGGATTTCTTGCGCACTGTTGTAATGCATGGGGTAACCCAACGCATTGGAGAGCAACTGAGTCACTTCCCAATCCTCATAGCCTGCCAATGGCGGCATGACTCTGCGGACCGGCGAAATCCGGCGCTCAGCATTCGTAAAGGTACCGCTCTTCTCGAGGAACGAGGCCCCGGGCAAGAAGACATGTGCGAATTTGGCGGTTTCATTGAGGAAAATATCCTGAACGACGACACACTCCATCGCCCGAAGCGCCGCATGAACGTGCTGGGTATCTGGATCAGACTGCGCAATGTCCTCGCCTTCACAATAAAGGCCCATGAAGCTGCCATCCATAGCGGCCGAGAACATGTTCGGAATTCTCAGTCCCGGCTCAGCACTGAGATTGACGCCCCACGCTGCCTCGAATTGACTGCGGGTCGTGGTATCTGAAACATGACGATACCCTGGGAGCTCATGCGGGAAGGAGCCCATGTCACAGGAACCTTGCACATTGTTCTGCCCACGTAATGGATTGACGCCCACCCCTTCGCGCCCGACATTTCCGGTCGCCATGGCCAGATTTGCAATACCAATCACGGTTGTCGAACCTTGGCTATGCTCCGTGACACCCAAGCCATAGTAAATGGCCGCATTGCCACCAGTGGCGTAGAGCCTTGCAGCCCCTCGAACCAGATCGGCCGGCACACCGGTGACAGCCTCCATGGCTTCCGGCGAGTTCCGATCTTCGGAGACAAAGTTCTTCCACTTTTCGTAGGAGTCAGTCTCGCAACGTTCCAGCGCAAAGGCATCGTTAGAGAGCCCCTCACGCACAATGACGTGAGCCAGCGAAGTCACCAACGCCACGTTGGTACCGGGCTTCAGCTTGAGATGGTAATCCGCGACAACATGCGGTGACCGCACCAAGTCGATATCTCTGGGGTCAGCCACAATCAGTTTGGCGCCCTGACGGATACGGCGCTTCATGGCGGAACCAAACACTGGATGGCCATCTGTCGGATTGGCACCAATCACCAAGATGACATCGGACTTACGAACCGAGTCAAAGGTCTGGGTGCCCGCCGATTCCCCGAGGGTCTGTTTAAGACCATACCCCGTGGGCGAATGACAAACTCGGGCACAGGTATCGACGTTATTGTTGCCAAAAGCCGCTCTAATCAGCTTTTGAACCACATAGGTCTCCTCGTTGGTGCAGCGGCTCGACGTCAAGCCGCCGACCGAATCCTTCCCGTACTTGGCCTGAATCCGCTTGAACTCGGATGCCGCATAATTGATCGCCTCTTCCCAGGACACTTCCTGCCAGGGGTCAGTGATCTGCTTGCGGATCATCGGCTTGGTGATGCGGTCCTTATGCGTGGCATAGCCAAACGCAAAACGGCCCTTCACGCAAGAATGGCCATGATTGGCGTGACCGTCCTTGTTCGGAACCATTCGAACGACTTCCGCACCCTTCATTTCAGCCTTGAAGGAGCAGCCAACACCGCAGTAGGCACAGGTCGTGACGATGCTGTGCTCAGGTTGGCCCATCTCGATGACGGACTTTTCCATCAAAGTCGCCGTTGGACACGCCTGAACGCAGGCACCACAGGAAACGCACTCCGAATCCATGAAGGCTTCGTTCTGGCCCGGCGATACCTTGGATTCAAAGCCTCGACCCTGAATGGTCAGAGCGAAGGTCCCTTGAACCTCCTCACAGGCTCGAACACAACGCGAGCAGACAATGCATTTGGACGGATCGAACTGGAAGTACGGGTTGCTCTTATCTTCGACGGCATCCAGGTGATTTTCACCTTCATAACCATAGCGCACCTCTCGAAGGCCCACCGCGCCAGCCATGTCCTGAAGTTCGCAGTTGCCGTTCGCAGAACACATCAGACAGTCCAGAGGATGATCTGAAATGTAGAGCTCCATGACCCCACGACGGACCTGACCCAGGCGTTCATTTTGGGTACAGACCTTCATACCCTCGGCAACGGGGGTCGTACAGGAAGCGGGAAGCCCGCGTCCACCCTCGATCTGAACCAGACAAAGCCGGCAGGACCCGAAGGGATCCAGACTGTCGGTAGCGCAGAGCTTGGGAATCTGGATCCCCGCGGTTGCTGCTGCCCGCATGATCGAGGTTCCTTCAGGAACCTGCACCTTGAAGCCATCAATCTCAAGCTCGACTAGCTTGTCCGACCCACTTTCAGGGGTCCCGTAGTCACAATCTCTTTGGGCCATTGTCTGCCTCCTCAATCGCCAGGGCGCCGAACTTCAGGTTCGGGCGGGCTGTTTCCGTTCTCTAAGCTGTTGTCTTGTCGGCGGGTGCGCCGAAATCCTCAGGGAAATGATTCAAGGCGCTCAATACGGGGTATGGCGTCATGCCGCCCAAAGCGCACAATGAACCTGCCAGCATGGTGTCGCTCAGGTCGCGCAGCAACGCCAGATTCTCGCTGACGTTCTTACCTTCCCGGATATGATCGATCACCTCGACGCCCCGGGTCGAACCTATACGGCAAGGCGTGCACTTACCACAGGACTCTGCCGCACAAAACTCCATGCCATATCGAGCCATCTTGGACATGTCGACGGTATCGTCAAAGGCAACAACCCCGCC
>CAYQOJ010000110.1:0-3285 GCA_964419105.1 uncultured Methylococcus sp. | reverse complement strand
AGAACCGCCCAATGTGCGGAAACAGCTTCACAGTAGAGAGGCGTATCGAATTGGGCCTCCGGCACGTAATCACCGAGAGGCCCGCCAACCTGCACCGCCTTGATAGGCCGGCCCGACTTGGATCCACCACCGTAGTCGAAAAGAATTTCCCGCAGGGTGACGCCGAAGGCGCGCTCAACCAATCCGGTCTGCTTCAGGTTACCTGCCAACTGGATCGGCAAGGTGCCACGCGAGCGTCCCATCCCGAAATCCTTATAGAAGCTTCCGCCCTTGGCCAAGATGATGGGAACCGAAGCCAGCGAGATCACGTTGTTGATCACAGTCGGCTTTCCAAAAAGCCCTTTGATGGCGGGGAGCGGCGGCTTGAACCGCACGAGGCCGCGCCGCCCTTCAAGACTCTCCAGTAGCGAGGTTTCCTCCCCGCAAACATAAGCCCCGGCCCCAAGGCGAACCTCAAGACGGAATGACTTTCCGGAGCCCTGGATATTGTCCCCGAGGAATCCGCCAGCCTCGGCCGCTTTGATGGCCGCATTCAGATTCTTTTCCGCGTAGGGGTATTCGAAACGCAGGTAGATGTAACCTTGGGTGGCACCGACTGCGAGTCCAGCAATCGTCATCCCCTCAATCAGTACAAAGGGATCTCCCTCCATGATCATGCGATCGGAGAATGTCCCAGAGTCCCCTTCATCTGCATTACAGACAATGTATTTTTGATCCCCTTCCGCGCCGAGCACCGTCCGCCACTTGATACCCGTCGGGAATGCCGCACCACCACGGCCCCTGAGGCCAGACTCCGTGACTTCATCGACGATCTTGGCAGGCGCCATCGCCAATGCCTTACGAAGACCCACGTAGCCCTCGTGGGCAAGGTAATCGTCAAGACTCACAGGATCGGTAATGCCAACTCGGGCAAACGTGAGTCTTTCCTGGTTTTTGAGGAAAGGAATTTCTTCCGTCAGGCCCAGCGACAAGGGGTGCTGGCCCCCAGACAGAAAGCCACCATCAAAGAGGGATTCCACGTCCTTGGCCGTCACCGGCCCGTAGGCGGTGCGTCCTTCAGCCGTTTCGACTTCTACCATGGGTTCGAGCCAGTAGAGTCCGCGGGAGCCATTCCTCACAAGACTCACATCCAAACCGCGCTGGCCAGCGATTCGCGTGACGGCGTTTGCAACTGCCTCGGCGCCCAGGCTCAGGGAGCAGGAATCACAGGGCACATATACCTTAACCATGGCTCCCCCGTACTTCTGCAACAATCTCATCGAATCGCTCAGGCGTGACCCGACCAAAGACTTCCTTGTCGATCATGATGGCCGGGGAACAAGCACAGTTCCCAAGACAGTAAACCGGCTCCAGGGAAAATTCGCCATCCTGTGTGTTCTCGTGGTAATCGATACCAAGGCTCGCTTTCGCGTGGGCCTCAAGGGCATCTGACCCCATGGCCTGGCAGGATTCGGCACGGCAGACGTGAATCGTCTTTCGGCCGGGGGGCGTCTGGCGGAAATAGTGATAGAACGTGATCACACCATGGACTTCTGCACGCGTGACATTGAGCGCTTCGGCAATGGTTGGAACGCTCTCTGGGGGGACATACCCCAATTGATCTTGGATGGCGTGAAGAATGGGGAGTAGCGCCCCAGGCTTGTCCTTGAGGGCCTCGATGATGGCCTCGATTTCCTTGCTATCCCAGTCGTCATGTTTCATGGGTGATTGCCTGTCCTCGCTGAGTCTCCAAGTAAGGAACCCCCTGAAAAACGAGGATCCTGCCGGAGTGTCACATGGTTTGATGACCGCGAATTCTACTCTTTTTGGCTATCTTCTGGAAACTCTTTTCAGACTGTTTTACTAGGTTTTTGTTCCCCATCAAACTCATCCCCCCGGGGAGGAAAAGAACGCTGTAAAATCCCCGGGCTTCTCAGCTCATCCGACCTCCCTGACCCGCCATGCGAAACCCTGGCCCACCCCTCTCCTTTGAATCCCTCGTCGATGCCCTATTCCGGGCTTTGGGCGCCAGACTCCAGCGCGTCTATTTCCGGACCGTGGAACAGGCGGGTCACCACAAACGTGACATTTTGGTCACCCGAGTGGAGCAGGCCCGCGACAGTCTTGAGGAAGCTAAAACTCAATTTCAGACAGCCCTTGAGAAATTCAGCCAGCTGACGCAATTCGATGGCGGCAATCTGGAGACCGTCTACCGGCAACTCAAAGTCGAGTTTGATTACAGTCAGTCCCGAGCGCAGCTGGTTCAGGAGAGAATTGGCGCTGTCGAGACGGTTGCAAGAGCCCTTTTCAGGGAATGGGAAGATGAGCTTGATCAATACAGCAACCGATCGCTCAGAAGTAGCAGCCGCCAGAAACTCAGGATGACACAGCAGCATTATCTGCAGCTCATTACGGCCATGCGTAAGGCCGAAGGGAAAATTGATCCCGTTCTCCGGGTTTTTCAGGATCAGGTCCTGTTTCTAAAGCACAACCTCAATGCCCGGGCCATTGATTCCCTGGAAGGCGAGCTTCACACCATGACCCAGGGCGTCTCAGGGCTGATTGGTGCCATGGAGCGATCGATCAGTCGCGCCAATCTCTTTGTCGAATCCTTGAATGGGACCGCGCCCAAGGCCCTGCCCCACCGTCGGGATTGACCTCTAGCGAGCCTCGCTTTCGATCGAGCTCTACACCCCACAAAAAAAGAAGGGCGTCCGAAGACGCCCGAGGGGAGAGCCACACAAGAAATGGTTAGTGGTGATAGGCGGTTTCGCCGTGCTCGGTGATATCGAGACCTTCGCGCTCGACTTCCTCGCTCACCCGAAGCCCGATAACCAGATCGACCAGCTTGAAGCCGACAACTGAAACCAGACCGGACCAGACCAGCGCCACGCCGACGCCCCAAGATTGGCTGATAAACTGGGTCTTGAGATCGTACTCGGCAACCGCATTCGCGACGTAGTCATAGACGCCCGTTCCACCCAGAGCCGGTGAGGCTACAATCGCCGTGCCGAGGGCACAGATGATGCCGCCGATACCATGGACCCCAAATACATCCAGGGAATCGTCATAACCCAGTGCTTTTTTCAGGTAGGTGACAGACCAGAAGCACACCGCACCTGCGACAAGACCCAGAACAATCGAACCCATGGGACCCGCCCAACCACAGGCCGGGGTGATGGCGACAAGACCTGCAACCGCGCCGGAGGCACCGCCCAGCATGCTCGGCTTGCCGCGGCTCAGCCATTCAGCCCCTACCCAAGACAAGGTCGCTGCTGCAGTTGCCAGCATGGTGTTCAGGAAGAC
>CAYQOJ010000109.1:0-10606 GCA_964419105.1 uncultured Methylococcus sp. | reverse complement strand
ATGCGGTCGACTCGTGAAGGGTCCTTTCCGCTCAATGCCGAACCGCTATGTCGGGCATAGGCACCGTAGGTATCCGAAGCGGTTTTTCGACCGGTCATCCCTGAATGGAATGCTGGGCCGCTTTTGGGGTAAGCGCCCTGGGGGTTGATGAATATTTCGGTCCCGGAATCAATATTAATGGTCTCCTGCCTGAACATCGGCTGAATGACCTGACTAATGAGAAGTTCCTGAAGCACATTGCTGTCGAGTTGAATTGAGTTGGTCGTGCCCGCGATGATCGTGATTCCAGAAATTTGCGTCGGAGTGCCGTTTTCGTATCGAACGCCGACCTGAACCGTGGAGTCAGGGGACAGGCCGGGTATTTTTTTGGCAAGACGAGCAAGCGAGAGTCGGTGAGCCAACCGATTGGAGAGAACGATTGGCAATGGCATTAACTCTGGGGTTTGGTTACAGGCAAAACCGAAGACTGTGGCCTGACTGTGAGATGTAATCTGGTTGATTTCATGGTCGGACATCTCTCTTTCATCCGCGAATGCCCTGTGTTCCGATGACATGCGGATGAGGCTCGTCAGGACACTGCAGTTTTGTGCATCAAAGTCATCTGGGTGATAGCCGACCTGGGCCAAAACGGACCGAGCGACTTCCGGGATGTCGATGGTGATTTCAGAGACAAAGCGTGCAGCCAGAAACAAAACATTCTTTGAAAGAGCGCACTCAGCAATGATTCTTGCGTAAGGGTCCTTTTGGAGGAAGCGGTCAACCACCGCGTCAGCAATGCAGTCACAAAGGCGATCCGGGTGGCCGTCGGTTACAGATTCTGACGTGAACAAAAAATTCTTTTTCATGCCGTTTCCTGCTGTTGGGTGTCGGATTTAATGAGCTTCTTTGAGCTTTCATTGATGATGAAAGGCACCCCTGCGCCGGCCAAAATCAGCATGATGTCCTGCGGCGTTACAGGTGCCAGACGGAGAAGATTTCTCAAGGGAGGCAATACCAGTGTCAGCCCCTGAAGACTGAGCGTTCCAACGGTCGCGGCAGTCATCCATGGATTTGAAGGGCGGCTGCGATCGAGAATGGTGGTTTTCTCCGACCGGTTTCCGATCGACTGCAAAATCTGGGCGATAGTCAGTGCCATGAAGGTGTTGGTACTGGTCTTTACCCCAAAGCCATAACGACGCTGGCTGATCAAAAAGATCGCGATAGTGCCTGCCGTGATCATCAGAGACTCTCGCAGCAGACGCTTCCCGTCCTCACGGGTGATGATGCTTTCCTCAGGATTGCGAGGTGCCTCCTTGAGAACGTCGTTTTCCGGTGGCTCGACGGCCAAAGCCAGGGCAGGGAAGACGTCCGTAACCAGATTGATCCAGAGGAGCTGCATCGGGTTAAGTGCTTCACCAAAACCCATGGCCGTGGTGATGAGCATGACTTCAATTTCGCTGAGGTTTGTGGAGAGAAGAAACCGCAGACTCTTTCGGATGTTGCTGTAGATGGTTCTACCTTGCTCAACCGCGTTGATCATGGTGTGCAGGTTGTCATCTTGAAGAACGACGTCTGCAACGGCTCTGGCGACATCGGTTCCACCTTCTCCCATGGCGACCCCGATATCCGATGCTTTTAGGGCCGGACCGTCGTTGATGCCATCCCCGGTCATGGCGATGATGCGTCCGTTACTTTGCAGGGCCTGAACAATTCTGAGCTTATGCGCCGGACTAACCCGTGCGAAGATCGTGGTGTCCTTGACGATGTTGGCCAAAAGCTCCGGTTCGAGCTTGTCAAGATTCGTGGAGTCCATGATCTCGATGTCTTTCTTGCCGCCAAGTCCCAGACGCTTTCCGACAGAAAAAGCGGTTGCGCTCTGGTCGCCCGTGATCATGACGGTCTCAATGCCAGCCTCATGGAACTGATGCATCAACTCAGCAGTGTCCGGGCGAAGCACATCCTCCATCCCAATCAGACCCAGCCAAACCAGATTTTTCGGCGTTGCAGGGGTGTCACCGAAGCTGATGCCATGAGCGATGCCGAGAACACGAAGGGCCTCGCCCGCTAGATCCTCATTGGCTGCAAGAATCTTCTCTCGGCTAGCTTTGGTTAGCTTTTTTCGCTGATCACCGCATTGCCATTCACTGCAAAGGCTGAGGACGTGCGAGGGGCTCCCTTTGACGGCAACCAGCTTTTCATCGGTCCCGTTTTCATGGATGCTAGCCATGTAGGGTCGCCCTTCAGCGCGGTGTTCGATTTGAAGCAAGGGATGACTGTTGCGAAGTTCGGCGACATCGATCCCAGCGCAAACGGTAGCACCTACCAATGCAGACTCGGTGGGCGAGCCTTCATGGGGCTGGCCTTCTGGCGTCAGGGTGACATCGCTACAGAGGCTTACAACTTCCAAGAGTCGCTGAACCTCCGGTTGTTCCAACGGCAAGATTGGAGCACCAGTTGCATCGCTAAACAGACCCTCGGTGAGGGTGATTTCATGGCGCCCGGTCTTGATGGCTACGACCTTCATGACATTCATGGTCAGTGTGCCGGTCTTATCAAGGCAAATCGTCTGAACTGAGCCCAAGCTTTCAACGGCGGGCAGATGTCGAATCAAGACCTTACGGCGCTTCATTTCTCGTATCCCGAGGGCCAGTGTCGTCGTGGCGACGGCAGGAAGACCTTCTGGAACAGCCGCAACGGCCAGAGAGATTGCTGAGTTCAGCATTTGAAGCCAGGGCATGCCCCGAGCCACACCGATTGCAAAAACTAAGCCGCAGATACCTGCGCTGGATAGGGCTAGGGTCCGTCCCATCTCGTCGAGCTGGCGCTGGAGTGGGGTATCCGGTGTTTGCACTTCTCCTACGAGTGACTGGATTTGGCCAATTTCAGTGGTTTTTCCTGCGGCGGTGACAATCGCAAGACCGTTGCCCCCGGTGACGGTGGTTCCCATGTGAACCATATTGGCGCGTTCACCCAGAGGTGTTTCAGGATCGAATGTTTCGGTGAACGTCTTACCAACAGGCAGGCTCTCCCCGGTCAGCGCTGACTCATCCACGGTGAGGTTATTGGCATTAATCAGGCGCGCATCGGCTGGAATGTAAGCTCCGGGTGAGAGAATCAGCATGTCACCGGGAACGACGTGATCGAAGGGGATTTCGAGCTTAACTCCCTCACGCATCACAATGACTGCATCAGGCCGCATGCTTCCAAGGGCGTTGATGGTCTTCTCTGCGGATTTTTCAGTGAGATAACCAATGATGGCATTGATGACCACAACCCCCAGAATCACCATGGCATCGGCCACGCCACCCGTTGCGAGGGATACGGCAGCGGAAACACCCAGCATGGCCACCGGAATATTGGTGAACTGCTCCAAAAGCATTTCAATGCCTTTTTCCTTTTTGCCCTCCAGCAATGCGTTGGGGCCAAAGATTTGAAGACGTTGTAAGGCCTCGTCGTGGGTCAGGCCGGTTTCATCGACTGAAAGTTTTGTGAAGGCGTCTTCAATGGGTAAGGTATGCCAGAGTTCACCAATGTCCGAATAGCTTTCAGACTGGTTGACAGCAATCATGCCGCCGTGGTCGCTGGCTTCGGAAAAACGCGCCGCAAATGTCGCCGCGCCAGTTTTTTTCTTAAGCCAACCCCCCCAATTTTGAGGGGAAGCACTACTCCTTTTGCCCGTGAGGGCATGGTGTTTAGGAAGCGGTTTGATCTCCCCCAAGATGCTTTCGAGATCATCCAGAATGCGGTCGATACCTGCCATGTCTGGATTAAAGTGAATGAGAAGCGAGCCGGTTAGGGGGTTTCCCCGAACATTTTCTACGTAGCTGATCGCAAGAATGGACCGTTCAACGGTTTCCTTGAGGTCATCCCGTCGGTACAACACGTAGGCTTTGAGTCGAAGGCGGCCTGGTGAGGTGTGGTGAAGGATTTCGACGGGGCTCTGGCGCATTGTGAGTCCTCTCGGAGGGCGGCTGCGTGTCGGAGTCGGGGTTTTTCTTAAGCGCTAATGATGGCCGCAAGGACCAATCCAGCAATGACGTTCCCCCCAATGCTGACGAGAAGTTCGCGGGTGAAAAATGCGCCGGGTTTCATCCGACTTAGTCTGGGGTTTTTGTGTTTCAGGGTGATTTCAATCTGTCCCTGCTCAATCCGTGAAATCGTTTTTTCGACCAGATCCAGAACCTCGGATTCGGAATGAAGCGCTGGGTGATATTTCACCAAGAGATTGCCGGTCACAATATTGGGCTCAGCGTGGTAAATGCCCCGCGAGCCTGGGTCATTGAGAAGAGTCTGCTTCATCAGCTCGGCATAGGTGTGCTTGTAGCGGATGATGGGAACCGAGAGTCTCAGTCTATTGGGCACGCGGTTGTGAATGACTCGGACGCCTAATTTCGCAGGGTTTTCCATGGTCCTGTCCATCGAATCGGGTTGGCATCTTGCCGAGATAAGGTTCGCGGGGGTGCAGCCCCAGCGCGACGGTCTTCCATCCGAATCAGCTGTCTTGTGGTTCGCTCATCTCAGCCGACTCCGCCGAAAATGGGGTCTCGTTATGGTTGGAGACCAGTTCAGCTTTTACCTCTGCAACGAGATCTTCAAGGCTCTCTGTCGCTTCAGCCATGGCCTCGCGACCTTTTTCTAGAAACAAGAGTCCCGATTTGATTGCAACGCGTGCGAGAGGTCGTCCTACCATGATGACGGTCGGGATGGCGGCAACTCCGACTAATGCGGCACCAAGGCCGATGGCCACGCCTTTAGCGGTTTCATTCTTCAGCAGGTTATCGATGGTTGGCATTTAAGCATCCTCTTTCAGCGGTGGTTTTGGGTGTCGGACGATCTGTCTTCTCAAGCGGCAAGACGAGGCAATTCGTTGACTGGAGCGTCGAGTCGGTAGGTGGATGGAGCGTGGTTTCTGCTCTTTATTTCAAGATAGAAAGCTTGCACGCTGTTGGGTGAGTATTTGCGCTCTAGGCGACGAATGGCGAAATGACAGCGAGCCATCTCTTGAAAATGGTCCATGAACATGCGGTTGCAGATTGCGCCAGTAGCGGCTCCAACCATGGGAACCATCATGCCGAGAGTGCGGTTGGAGATGACGATGCCAAGTCTTCGGCTAATCAGGTTGATGAGATTGATCAAGGCGGGTGCCCTGCTTGCATCACGCGCGCCGGCGGCAGCTATATATTTGGTTGCTTCACTAACTGGGGAGTGCAAAGCCATCCTTAATCCGTAATAGCCGATATCGGCATCATCATCCTCGGCGCTGCACCCACCGAGAGCAAATATCGAAAGGCAGGCAAGGCGTGATTCCAAGGTGTTCAGATCCTCGCCTTCTTGCTGAGCAATCTCCGCAATCGAGCTCAGGATTAGGGCGGTCGAAAACGGCATTTCTAGGAACAGGGCAGGCCCCCCAAAGAATCCTCCGAGCGCGCCAGTTGCGATGCAGATGGCTCTTTGAATCCGAGGGTTGCCGCTTCGCTTTCTTTGAGCAAGGCGCGAGACGCTGATGTCGAGGCCGTAGCTTACGATTTGTCGAGCCGCGCGGTGAATGCGAAGTGATAGACCAGCAGGTAGGAGCTTCAGCGTCGCTGTGATAGGTGATCCTAGGGCACTAGAGAGTCTTATGGCGTAGCTGGGTTGCTCCAGTCGCTGGAATGCTTGCGCCAGAATGATCTGGTCGTGCTCCGTTATCAGGCTGGAATGTGCGTTCATGAAGGTACGGAAGTTCGCCCCTCTATGGGGGGTGGTATTCGCTGAGCTTGCCGTAACGTACCAGAGCATCATGACAGGTTTGTGACGCGACCTTGGTTCATGCCATACGAATGTCACATTGAAATGGCAACCTTTGTGCCCCCTCATTTTGGTAAGGAGTTTGGAAATGATTGGAGGCGATGACTTGAGCGACTTTTCCTGCAACGCAGATATTGAATATTTTGACGGCGCACTCATTGAGGACATCGAGGATGACCTGATTGACGACGGGGTTACCTCATATGCCGTGAACCCCGCTCTATACGATGGGTTGACGATTATGGATGGACTTCCAAATCTGGAGTCACGCCAACGTTGAGTGTTGGGTGGGCAAATAGCATTGGTCTGTGGGGCTCTCAAAATAGGGGTTGGCGCAAGGTGGGCGCGTAAGAAAGCTGTCACATTCCCCCCCTACACTTAGTTCCATACTGATCTATCCGTTTTCGGGATACTGGCATTCCGTGGATGAGCAGTCATCAGGTAAACCCCGCATGGCGACAAGCTCTTTTTCTGATCCACTCCAACAGATTCCACCTTCTGCTTTGGCCCATTGGGAAGAAGAGCTCCCAGGTGAAAGTCTTTCTGGACGGGCCTCTCCAGACCCGCGTGAATCCAAATTGGCCTGCCGAGGCCTCAGCATTTTTTACGGGGAATCCCAGGTTGTCTTTGGGGTCGATCTGGATGTCCAGAAAAATGAGGTTCTGGCACTGATCGGGCCCTCAGGATCCGGAAAAACATCTATCTTGCGTTGTCTCAATCGGATGAATGACCGGAACCCCTTATGTCAAGTCAGTGGGGCGGTCTGGTTTGATGGCAAGGATATTTACGCAGGTCAGTCCGATGCTGTGGCTACCCGGATGTCAATCGGCATGGTTTTTCAAAAGCCCAATCCCTACCCCCGATCGATCTACGAGAACATTGCGTATGGTCTGCGGATTCACGGAAGAATTTCATGTGTCTCCGAGGAAAGTGTGCTCGTTGAGAAGTGTTTGCGACAGACGGGGCTTTGGGCTGAGCTTGGGCAACGTTTGGGCCAATCAGCCTTGGAGCTTTCGCTCGGGCAGCAGCAGCGGCTCTGCATTGCGCGCGCCTTAGCTATTAATCCAGAGGTGATTCTGATGGATGAACCTTGCTCGTCTCTGGATCCAATATCAACGACCAGCGTTGAGAACTTGATACAGGAATTGGGTAATCGAATCGCCATCGTGATTGTGACGCAATCGCTCCAACAGGCCGCCCGTATTTCCACAAAAACGGCTTTTCTCCATCGAGGCCGCCTGATCGAAATCGGCTCGACGGCGCGGTTATTTTCTTCTCCCCGGCATGACTTGACTGAGCGATACCTGTCAGGCCGGCCGACCTCCTGAGGATTTCAATCATGAACGATGATGTGGTAAAGGGGCATACCTTCAAGCGTTACGATGGTGAACTTTCCAACCTTCATCTCATGGTCTCCGAGATGGGCGGCGTTGTGCTTGATCAGCTGGTTGCGGCGCTGGATGCCTTCTCCCGGCAGGATGCCGAGGCCGCGCGTAGCGTGATGGATAACGATATTGATGTCGACCGTCTGGAAGTTGAGGGTGATGCGGAGATTATTCGGGTCATTTCCCGAAACTCGCCGATGGCATCTGATCTTCGACTGATCATCACCGTATCAAAAAGTATCAGTGATCTTGAAAAGATTGGGGATGAGGCAGTTCGCATTGCCGGGATTCTCTTGGAGATTAAGGGCGCAGGGCAGGGTGAAATGAGCAACGATCTTGCGTTCGAGTTGAAGGAGGTTGGGCAGCTCGCTTTAGCTAACCTTCGGTCGGCGCTCGAGCTTTTTGAAGTTTGGAACGAAGAACAAGCCTTGAGTGTAATTGAGGGCCATCGGCAGATGGATGGTCAGTTCCAGAGGGAGCTTAAGCGGGCCATGACCTGCATCATGGAAAACAAAATGGATTTGGCTCTCGCTGTTTCGTTTGTGTTGGTTGCGAAATCCCTTGATCGAATTACGCACCACGCACTCAACCTTGCTGAGTATGCTCTTTTTGAAATGAAGGGAGTTGATCTTCGGGTGATTCAGCCGTGATGCGTCGTGGACAGTGTGAAAGCAAAATTTGGAGCTTGGTCATGAACTTCAATTGGAATATTGGTTTTGAATGGGTTGTGACCGGTGCTGCGGTAATCGGTGTGATCGTCCTTTTGATCGCCGGTGAGGATGAGGTGAATGTTGCGGCTCAGGCGGTGTCTCAAACTGTAGCCCCCAATCATTAGAGGATGGCGAGATGTCGACTTTTTAATGAAGCTGTAACAAAAGCTTTCTAGAATTTCCGCTGGGTCTCCCAGAATCCATCCAAGTGGTATTACTGGAATTCATCCCGCTTCGCTTCGAAGCGGGTTTTTTTTGCCTGCATTTCAGTCACCTCGCCTGCAATCACGAGGTCACAAAATAGTCATTTCAGTCCAGTAGAGTAGTGCACCTTCAGATCGATTCGCCAACTACTAAAGGCGTTGCATGATCGACCACTGATGAGGTGTCATCCTGATCAATATCCAAGGCAAGACATCGCACAGTCAGGGATGTGCAAGTGTCTAGACGAAGGGGAGAATTACGGGAGATTTCAGCGCCATCAATGGGTGCTGTTACTGATCCGGGATGGGTCCGGTTTAGAGACCCGGGCCTCGCCTTGGGGTTCGCAATGGTCGCATTGCCGATGGAGTTGGCCCTAGCCCAGCCGGCGGTCGTCTTTTTCATTCTTAAGGCATCACTGCCTCGATGGAATGACACTTTGCAGTATATGCGCTCTACGGGAAAGCCGAATGCGGAAGTCCTTGATTCCCTCTGGATTTTATTTCACACATTAACCGGAGAGTTGCTGGCTCCAGCCCTCTCTTTAGTTCTTCTCGAATCCGGAAATGCTCTGCGTGATCTAACGGCCGTCAAGGGGGATCAAACGAAGGTTGATCTTATTCCAAGCCGTCTCTATTGGGTCGAGAGAGGCGGTCGCCGAAGACGTGTTCATTTGAAACACCTCAAGAAGGGGGATCACGTCCATTTGGGGGCGGGGGATCGAATCCCGGCCGATGGTGTGATCCTTAGAGGTGATGCGCTCCTTGATGTGGGGTTTCTGACAGGGAGATCAAGACTAAGCCGTAAGGAGTCCGGGGATCATGTGTATGCCTCGACCATGGTCAGTAAGGGACAGCTTGTCTTCGAGATTGAGGTTATTGGTGCGGACACTCGAGTATCCGCCATGCTGGAAGGGCGTCTCGAAAAGCCCGAGCAGGATACACGCCTTAGCAACTATATGGAGTCGTTGGGAAATCGAGCCGTCATGCCTGCCCTTATCGGGGGAGCAGCGGTCTTCATGGCGACTGGCAACGTTAGTAAATCTCTGGCCCCGTTGTCGCTGGATTTTGCTCAGGGAGTCGGAATCAGTGCCCCCATACCTGTGCTTCGGAGTCTCGAACACAATGCGCAGGTGAGTGGCATCCTCATTAGAGGGGGGCATCACCTTGAGACACTTGCGCAGGTGGGTGCCGTGGTTTTTGATAAGACCGGTACCCTGACAGAACTGTCCAGTGAAATTGAAGCTCTGGAAAGTTTTGATCCGGAGGTAACTGAGGACTGCCTTTTGTTATGGGCTTTTTCGGCCACGAATTTCACGTTACACCCCTTCTCCATCGCACTAGAGAATTTTGCAAAGGCTCAGGGGGTCATTCCCATGGCTTCCGAAGTTCTGGATTCCTCTGATTCAGGGGTGGTTGCAGCACTTCAAGGCATGGAGATTACCGTTGGAACCAGTCACTTTCTTAAGGCCCGGGGAGTCATCGTTGATTCTCAATATCATCGGGCGCATAAGTCGGTCATCCGGGATCGCTCCATCCGCTATATCGTGGTGAATGGCCGTGTTGTTGGGGCAATTTCCTATACCAACCCCATCCGTTCAGAGTCAGCATCCACCATCCTGCGACTCCGGGAGATGGGGATCGCGTGCTTTCTTTTTACGGGTGATAACGGTCGGGCCGCCAATGCAGTTGCTTATAAGTTGGGATTCAAACCATCGAACACATTTTCGGAGCTCTCGGCCGATCAAAAAGTGATGTTGCTCAAGAGACTCCAGCGGAAGCATGGGGCTATCGCCTATGTCGGCGATGGTCTCAATGATGCGCCCGCGCTGGTGGCAGCGGACTTGGGGATTTCCTTCAAAGATGCGACCGATCTTGCACGCGACTGTTCAGATGTCGTGCTGTTGAACAATAGCCTTCTCTCCATCCCCGTGGCAATTGAATCCGCTCGAAGTGCCATGGCGCTGGTGCGCCAAAATATCGCGATAGTGGCCGCAGCCAATGTGGTCACGGTTGCAGGCGGCATCCTCTTCAGTATGGGCCCACTCCTCTCGGTGCTTATCAATAATGGGGCTACGGTTGTCGCTGGTCTTAATGGCATGCGCCAGCCTGCCAGCAAAAAGAACATGACTGAATCCGCTGATCATGGGTTGATTCGCGATGATCAGAATCTCCTTGGGATGAGCTGGCGAAAACGTCAGCGGAAGGGTCTGGTGGATCTTTTAGGTTCCGACCCCATGGAGGCCTAGATCATGAAATCAATCCGTTGGGTTTTCTCCAGTCTTTTTGCCCTCTTGATCCTTTTCTCGGTGGGCTTGGTGGCATCGATTTCCCTGATGATGCAGTTGAAGGAGGCGGATGAATCTGCGGAAGTCCTGATCAGCCTGATCGGTGGGCGCGTTGAGGACCTAATTGATCTCGAATTTAGGGAGCTCAAGAGTCTAGAACGAATCTACGCGCGACAAATCGAGACGCATAGGGCCGGATATTCGGGAAATGTTCACAGCGACAGATTTGTAAGGGAGATGATCGCCTCCGTCAGGAC
>CAYQOJ010000108.1:0-10668 GCA_964419105.1 uncultured Methylococcus sp. | reverse complement strand
GCATGGAAGACTCTTGCAGAACAAACAAAAAAGACTCTTAAAAAGGGTCAAGAGGTAATGATTACTGGAACAATCTATCAAGAAAATTGGACAGACAGTACTGGTAATAACAGAACCTCATACGAAGTAAGTGCAGATTCAATTGGTTTGACTGCATATACTATTACGAAGCAGCCAGCAACGGCTATGGCTTCATCCAGTGCAGAAAATCCTTGGAACTAGTACAAGGATAATTTTCGTGGTGAAGCCAGTATCTAAAGAAAGGTATTTGGCTTCACTATGAAAAGATATTTGTGGAAATGTAGTAAGTGTGGAACAATGATGTTTATTGAAACAGAATTAGATGAGAAGTATATTCATAAGTACCCAATGTGTCCTTGTGGATTTACTAGAATGGATCCATTAAATGGGTAATTGGACTGAAGAATTAACTGACGAACAAAAGAAGCAGGTCTGGGACTTTATTGTATTTACCGTCAAAGAAATACGTGAACAGATTGCTCTTGATATTGAATACACATATGAAGTATGGGCTACTCATGGTAAAGCTAAAAGTAGGCAAACAAAGAAAGCTTTTATGGTATGTGCAGATATTGCCAGAGGATTGAATGAAAGGGTAGCCACAAATGGCGGATCCAAATCAGACACCCCAGAGGGGTAACTGGAAGTGTCCTTGCAATGGATGCAAGAAAGCTGCCAAGCAAGTAATTGATCAAATAGTAGAAGATTATAAGTCTTGTCTCAATATAAAGGAAGAAGACGGAAAACTATACTGTCATACATGGTATAGACACGATGATTGTGAAAGATTAAGAGAACTACTATTTAAGATTACTGGCGATGATAAATATACAAGGAACATTAGCTCAGTTGGTTAGAGCCCCCGACTCATAATCGGGTCGTCGTAGGTTCAAGTCCTACATGTTCCACTCAAAATAACATCTGAACAATGTTATGGAGATCGTTACTACTGAAATTGAGTGCGTGGGCGCATCATACGAAGGTGTTCAGGCCGAAGGAGATTGCTCTGCTAACCCACTAGGTAGTAACAGCCAACAGAGACTTCGTGGTTGGCACTTGCGGATGTTGCATAATGGTAGTGCTTCAGCCTTCCAAGCTGATGGTGCGAGTTCGATTCTCGTCATCCGCTCCAGACCTCTGTAGCTCAGTGGACAGAGCGAGACTCTTCTAAGGTCTGCGTCGCAGGTTCGATTCCTGCCAGAGGTGCTATAATTTTTACATGAGTATTGAAGATGAAGTAAGATCTATTCTTTTTGAAATTGGAAAAGATGTAAAGATACATAAGCTTATTGATGGCAATCTTATTATTGATATAGACTATGAAAAATATGTTGATGCTATAATAGAGGTTATAAATAAAAAGGGGTAATCTTGGCTAGAATAGTTTTTCTTGGCAACTTTCGTGTTGACTATACTAGCGAAACTCATCATGCAAATACCCTGCAATCTTTAGGACATAAGGTAGTTAGACTTCAAGAAACTGAAGCCAGAAGCGAAGAAATACTAAGATATGCAATAGATTCTGATTTATTTATTTGGGTTCATACACACGGCTGGAGAACTCCTGGCAAATTTGAAATGGATAAGGTTCTTAAAACCTTAAAAGAATATAATATTATAACAATGACCTACCATTTAGATCTATGGTTTGGATTACAGAGACAAAAAGATTTAGATACCCACCCAGTTTATAAAAATATAGGTCATTTTTTTACAGTAGATAGACAGATGGCTGACTGGTTTAATGATAAGACTAAGGTTATAGGTCATTATATACCTGCTGGCGTATATTATGATGAGTGCGAAATTAAAGATTATACAAAAAGACATGATATTGTTTTTGTTGGCAGTAAAAAATATCACCCAGAATGGGAGTATAGACCAAAATTAATTGATTGGTTGCATGATACCTACGGAGAAAGATTTGAGCATTATGGTAACGGAGGACTTCCTGGGCTTCGTGGTGCTAAATTAAATAAACTATATTCATCAACCAAAATAGTTATTGGAGATACATTGTGCTTGGGTTTTAAATACCCAGATTACTGGTCTGATCGTGTATACGAGACTATGGGGCGTGGTGGTTTTATAATTCATCCATATATTCAGGGGATGGAAAGAGAGTTTGAAGATAAGAAGCATTTAGTATTTTATGAATATGGAAACTTTAAACAACTAAAAGAACTTATAGATTATTACCTAAAGAATGATTCTGAGCGTGAAGCTATAAGAAAAGCTGGTCACGAACTTGTAAAACAAAATTACACCTATAAAAATAGGTGGCAACAAATACTTAAGGAGCTAGGAATATGATATTTCATGTACCAACGGCAACGGGGATTAGTTTTGATCTTAGAGAAGACTATGAAACTGACCCAATAGTTGTTAGAGAAATATGGGAAGAAAATGTTTACGAAGTTAAAGATACACACTTTAATAAGGGTGGAGTAGTTGTAGATCTTGGAGCCAACATTGGAACCTTTTCTATATATGCCGCCCATTTTGGAGCCACTGTTTATGCAGTAGAGCCAGAACCACATAATCGTGAAGCATTGGAAAAAAATATTGCACTAAACAGCATGAAAGATAAGATACATGTACTTCCATATGCTATTAGCGACTATAAGGGAACTGCTGTTATTAGTGATAGTGGTGGTGGATCTACAATAAAAGATGATGGTATCTTTGGGGCAGAGGTAGAAGTAATGTCATTAGATAATCTCTTTAGTCTTTATCATATCAATAGTGTAGACGTACTTAAAATAGATGTAGAAGGGGCAGAGGTTGAAATAATTTTAGGTGCATCTAGAGATAATTTAAACAAATGTAAATTTATAACTATGGAGTTTGATGTTAGATCTGGTAGTCGCATGGGAGATATGGTGCAAAAACTTTCTGAGACTCACCATGTTCGCACAATGGGAAGCTGGGAACGTGGTGGAATGATTTGGGCTTGGCTATACTAGATGAGACTTGGGATTATAGCAAGATGTGACGATACTGGTCTGGGTAATCAGACTAGGGAACTTGTCAATATGCTTAATCCAAGCAAGATTTTGGTAATTGATTCTTCACCTTTTAACTCTAATCCCCAGCATCTGGATTGGTACAAAGAATATAATTGTCAATATATTTCTGGCTTTCCTAAAGAAGAAGATATTATATTATTTTTAAAAAATATTGACATAGTATTATCTTGTGAAACATTTTATAATAAAAGCTTTGTGGGTTTAGCCAATAGAAAAAATATCAAGACTATTTTGCAATATAACTATGAATTCTTGGACTATTTTCAGCTACCAGACCATACCCTCCCAGATATCCTTCTAGCGCCTAGTTTATGGGGCTTTGAGGCCGTTATGGAGGCTTTTGGGGATAGGACTAGACTAATTCATCTACCCCCTCCAATTGACCACAGTGCCTTTGATAAGGCCTTAAAGATTAATTCTGAAACAGAACATAATCGTATTTTACATGTGGGTGGAAAAGCAGCACACCTTGATCGGAACGGTACTAATACAGTCATAGAAATGCTCAAATATTCTAAGGCAGATTACGAAATAGTAATTAGATCCCAGTCTGAGATAGATTTAAATACAAAAGATAGCAGGATATCTGTTGAGATTAACAATATAGAAAATAAAGAAGATATGTATGTTGGTTTTGATGCACTAGTTTTGCCCAGAAGATATGCTGGACTTTGTTTGCCTATGAACGAAGCTCTCCTTAGTGGAATGCCTGTATTTATGACAGATATATCTCCTAATAATAAAGTTCTTCCAAAGGAATGGCTTGTTAAGTCTAACAAAATTAATCAATTTAAGGCTAGAACAAAGATAGATGTTTACGAAGCCAATCCAGAAAAACTTGCAGAATTAGTTGATAGTTATATTAATAATAATAAGTCAGAACAGAAAAAACATGCTTTTGAAATTGGATATAATAATTTTTCTGCTGATGTTTTAAAAGATAAGTATATGAATATATTAAAATAGAGCGGGCCCATTTCTAGACCCGCCCTATCTCCGCCGAGCTATTTACTCAGACTTCTTCTTCTTTGGCTTTGCAGCCTTGAGAGCTTCTTCAACAGCTTTAGCTGCTGGCATACGTCCAAATGCTGGATCGTTTGGATTAACTGCACGTGCTAGTACTGGGATAATCGCACCAACAAGTGCTGCCCATAGATCTTTTGGATCTGTTACTCCTGCAACGTACAAAGCTGATACTGCACCCACAACTGAACGAGCATAGGATGCAAGCATTGCCTTTAGTTCTTTCTCTGTCATTTTGACCTCCTAGGATAGAACTTTAATTAGTATAGCATATCCAGCCCAGAGCCCTATAATTCCTGCTACTCCTGCAAATACAGGTGGCGCTGGTACTGGTAATTTGAATGCTGCGAAAACTACGCCACATCCAAAACCTGTTAAAACAGACAATAATATGTCTTTCATATCTCCCCCATCAAATATTGTTCGTAATGTTTTTTACAAAAATCAACGAACCTTGTTTCTGTCATTGAAAGCTTTTCACTTTCTGATGTACACTCTTTTACTTCGCACACTGGATAGTCATACGACCAAGCCTCATCCATTGTCTTTAATTTAAATTTTATCATTGCGTGGATCTTTATCTGGATTATCTAATGGGGTTGGTGCTGTTGCTAGAGCCTCACAAGAGTTACACTGAATATCTAGATGATACATTCCAACAGTATATGTCTCTGGATCAAAAGAGACAAGCGCTCTAAAAAGAGTGTCTCCGCAATTTGGACAAACACATGTTGGGATACCCCTAGCGTCTATCATCTATTTCCTCTGGCAACAAACTTTTTAGTTGTGACATCTCTGCAATTATCTTTTTGAGAGCTTTATCATGAGGTGGAACCATTCCTTCAATAACTGAACCATAGTTTTTATAATATTCAAGTTCTGGCTCTACTTCTTCTATAAATTTTGATATTGTGCTCTGTGTTCTTTCAATATAATCAAATGCCCAGTCACGAGAATCAGAAAGAAATTTAATAAAACTTTCTTTATGAATCTTATCTGGATCAGAATTTGGGTCAGAAACTTTATCTAATGATTGATCAGTAGAAGCAAGGTACATAAGTATAGACTCTGCTAGGTTTTGAGTAGTTATCTTTAGCTGTCTGGCAGTATAAACATATGCTATAAAAAATGATAGGCCAAAAACGGCCATTACAACTAACAGTATATCCATTGGATACCTCTTTTCATATATAAGTATACTACATTAGTCAAAATCTATACCATAAAATGTTTTAAATTTATACCCGCAAAAATCTTCATACTGTTCTAGACTTCTTATATTCCCTGCTCCATATATGTTATTTTCTATACCACAAAGGACACGTAGTTGTTTTTCATATGAAATGTTCTCTAAATCTTTCCAAGATATTGACCTAAGTCTGCTATCTTTCCATATTTTTTTATACCCACCACGACCATAAAAATGATGAACTATTTTTTTAGATGGTGAATATATATCCCATCCACGAGTCCAAGATCTCATGGCAAAACAAATTTCTTCACCAAAGAAAGATATCTCTGGATCATAAGGAACTTCTTGAACTATATTCCCAGTTGTAAAAATAAAACCACCAAGAACAGTGCTAGATTCTTCTGGGTGAATTCAAGCCTCTGAGCAGTCCACTCTTTACGCTTGTTAAGGCATGGCTTCTGCTTAGTAGGATACGGAACTCTATCTGGATCTTTTAATGGAAAAGAAATTTTACCATTTGACTCTACAAAATATGGAGGCGGGAAATAAGATAGTATAACTTTTTTATTATTAGATATAGTCTGTGCTTTAGATAATTCTTCAATACAGGTTAAGTCCCAATTTTTGCCAAATAGTGTATGAGAATCTACCTGTAGATAATAATCTTGGCCAGTATAAGAATGCATTGCTATTGCTCTTGCAAATCCAGCACCCCTGGCCTCTTTAGGATGCATGATAGTAAGACTTAAATTAGTAACCCAAGATAAATCTGGTACATCTTTTTCATGGTCTTGTACCACTATTCCAAAATATATTTCATGTTTGCCAGACTTATTATCTATTGCAGAACGAACTGTACGAATAAGTTCTGGATCACGATAGCTTGCTATTGATACAAATATACTCATCTACCCTCGTGAGTTACCCAATAGTATTTACATGTTGAACAACATGGCTGATTATATAAACTGTGTTTTGCATATGCAAACTTAGCGTAGTACATAGGATCTTTGTCAAATAAACTTGCTTTATGTGTTGTAGTTACACGCATAAGTTTGTTATTGTCATTCCAAAATGATGGAGGGGTTTGTCCCCAATCATCCCAGCATTGGTCTTTAAGTCTGTTAAGATTTGCTTCATTATTTTCTGTGCGAATACCACGCTCACGGGCTTCACGAATCATGGCCTGAACATACTGCCATAAACCACGCTCATAGCCTTTCCACATAAGAACTGCTGGATGATTACGCCATCCACCAGTTGGAGATTTACCAGACAATACATTTAAAATTTGATAGCACTCAAGTATCTGCTTATTGAGTCGTTTACTATCTAGCCAACGAGCAGTTGTTATTGGATTTGCTGATGGTAAAAATGTTTGCATTATTGTAATGGCTCACGTGTTACTAACACGATTGCCCCCTCCATTTCTAAAGCTTTTTTTATTTGGGTTACATATTTGACTGCCTCAATCTTTTCATCATGAGTTAGTGGCAAAAATGATCTTTCATCTAATTTTATCGTAAGAAAGGTATCATTGTCAACAAGGGTAACCTTAAAGTTTTTGGGCGCAATAATATTATGAAATGCCCTACGCATGGCATCTGTATACATTATTTCCCCTTATGCTTGCCCTCTGAGTATTTAAATAATTGTTCTAAAGATTTCCACTCAATGTCATCTTCTACTCCTAATGCAGAAAGTAAAATCTGCCAAGTTTCAAGCACATAATTCTTTGCTAAATCAGTTGGCTCTACTATTTCTGCATCTATTGCAAATGCTATGGGTAGGCCAAGATCATTATATTCAATAAAGTCCTTCAGATCTTTATCAAATCTATAACTTGACCATAGTTCTGCCAATATTGAGCAAACTGTTTCAAAACTAGTTAGTTCGTCTCTGTCGTCAGGACTTTCCATACTTCTCCCCAATCTTTTTTACTCTTATGACTATTAAACTCTTTAGATATTTCGCCTTCTTCTAAATAAATACCGCCCCAAACTCCCCATTCTTTACCAGTTACGCCAACTGCAAAGCATTTATTAGAGACTGGACAAGCCTTACACAAAGAATCTACAATAGATCTTGAATCTATACTATCTTCATACTTTTCAAAAAATGTGTTTGTTTCTATACCCAAACACGCAGCAGTATCTTTCCAAAGATGCTGTTGCATAATTATGGCCTATACTTATTAGGAATATCCCAGCCATTTTTACCAACAGGATAAGTTCTTTGTAGATACCAAAGTCCATTTACTCTGATACCGCTTGTAGATGTTCTACCAGACTCAGACCTTTTACGATCCACTACATCCCACCCTACCCAAGCAAGGTTGTCATGCTTTGCTACGATCTTTTCCATTTTTTCTAAACTTGTTACTATCATTATATCTCCTTAGTACCTAAAGATTCCAATTTCAATTTGTTGTGATTCAGCCAATGAAACAAGCTTAGATGCTTGCTCTTTTGGTTTACTTAAAAACGCAAAGTAGTTTATATATTCCATATTCTCAACTACCCAACCAGTAGGCACCTTATAGTGCTTGATCTTTCTACCTCTTGCCTTCATTCCTCTTTCGGAAAGATTACAAAACTCAGATACCATAGAGTTAACTTTTGCTGGACCTACAGAGTAGATATGTAATTCCGTATCTCCCTCTTGCATACCAGACATTGCTACACCCATAGCACGTAAGAAAACTTGGTAATCATTGAACTCTTTGCTTCCTTGAACAACGACATTCATTCTTTTACCCCATTTAATTTATCTAATATAAACATCATCTTATCAATCTCAATTTTAGACATACTGGAGGTATCGATTTGTCTAGCGGTATCTGGACGAACAGATCCCTCAACAACATCTGCAACATAAAATATATTGTCTTTAATCCAATAAGCGTTATTCTCAATAACCATAACCTGAAGCATATACTTTTGGATATGGTTCTGCGATTGAGACACCAACTCTTTTTTTATATGGCTAGGTTCATTAAATACTCGTGTTTTATTAAACACAGCAGTCTGGCTTCTCATTGCCCCTTTTATCCCCTTTGCCCTAATTTTTGAGTTATATCTAATTATATATGATGAAAGAAAAAAAGTCAAGACGACTATAAGCACATATTGAGCTATATCAATTAACATTTTATCTCCTACCTATACTATTGTATCAGTGGATAGGGTATATGTCAACTAGTTATTATCTTTAAATACCGCAGAAAAAGAATTTGATTTGGTGTGATCTGCACCAAAATTAGAGAACATTTCTTTATTCATTCTCTTTTCTCTTTCAACTATTTTACGAGACCAGGAAAATCCTGCGTCCCCTCCCCAAGCATCCCACATGATTCTTCCATTGGACGGATTGGATGTGTTATAAAAATCTTTTCCTTGCTTGTCTACTTCATGACGTGAGAAGAATGAATACATACGCTTTACTGTGTCAAGAGATAATCCTCTTCCAGCAACGATATCTGTTGCTCTACCCCAGCCTACTGGAGTTCCAGCACCATTTGCTTTGCCCTCTTCTTTCCATCTAAGAGCACGACGTGCTGCTGCTTTCATGCCTGCAGTTGGCGCATATGTTTCTGCCTTATGAATATCTGAAGGCTGAACTATTTTACTTCTTGACATCTTTTTTCTCCCCATATTTTCCAAGAACTGCCTTTACAGTTCCATCTTTTCTTAAACGAACAATCATTCCGTCTTTAATTTGCACTGGATTAAAACCACGATGTGGTTTATATTTACCGCTTGACATTATTTTGTAAAGCCTCTGAAGTCTAAAAGACCACCACTCCAAATGCTTTTTGTAACTTCTTTTTCTGCTTTATATGTTCCACCACGACGCTTATATTCTTGAACTACCCAAGAATTTGCAACTGCAGATGGATATACATCAAACTTATCTTTTGCTTCACGAATAATTTGTGCATATAGACGAGCATTTGATGGCTCACTTCCACCGCTACGTGGCTTAATCATTTCTCCATAATTTGGTTTTTTCTTTTCCATATCATCACCACACTCTGGACAATTATCACATGTAACATCCATTTCTTTACATGTAGCACATCCACATCCAGCATATGCTTTATCCATTCCTACATTAGATTCTAATGATGGCATTGCCATAACTTCTGAAGCTTTAAAGCCTACAAAATATTCTGTTTCTTCTAATCCGCCTTCTTCCATTTCAAAAAGCTGAATTAGTACTGCTGGTTCTTCTGCAGATGCTTGAATTGAGTATTCTGATCCAGGAAATCCTAGCATTCCTTCTGTCATGACATGAACAATGCGACCAACATAAACTTCGTCATCATTTGGCGCCATGACCATATCGCCTTCTTTGACCATAGCTTTTCCAATCTTTCCTTCGCTAACATTAATAGCATAAATTTGACGTGCAGCAGCACCTCTTGTTTTGTGGCAACCCATTATTGTTCCATCGTCCTTGACAGCTGGGTAGCCTGAGCAACCGTATGAACCTTTAGCACCTACATGATATGGCATATAGCCATTATATCAGAGTTCTCCAGTGGTCATAATACGTTTCATTTCCTCTATAGCCCACCTATCTTCTTCTGATAGGTCTTTTAATGCATCATCATCTAAGGCCTTAGAGGTGAGGGTAACAATAGGATTATCAGACATAAGATCGACATTGACAAACCCCTTTTCCCATAATCTCATTATTTCAGCATTGACATAGTTTAAATGCTCATTGTATAAAGCAGGCATAACATCTTTTAGCTTTGGGGTAAACTGATATAGTATTTCCCCAGTGCTCTCATTTACCCCAGCCATTTGAAGTGCTCCAGACAGGATAAGCTTTTCTATAATTTCATTATCTTCATTATCCATTTATAAATACCTCTAGCTGCTCTCTTGTTTGCCCACCAGTAAGCCTGTTTTTCTCTATACCCTCATCAAACAAAATAAATGTTGGAACAGATTTAATACCAAAGTTTTTTACAAGATCTTGATTAACATCAACATCTATAATTTGAAATCCTGCAATTGATTGGTCACGATTTAACTCTTCAACAATAGGCCTTGTACGCTTGCAGGGTTGGCACCAGTCTGCCGTAAAATAATATACCGTTTTCATTGGTTGTGTCCACCAATTAATCTATTTTCAATTAGGCGGTCACGCTCATCAACAACCTCTAACATGAAAGCCATCATTTTTGTATAGGCATCTGGATTATTCATGATTTTATCATAGTGGTGTCCGCAAAATAGTAACTCTCCAGTAGACCCCTTGATCATTACATAAGCCTGTGCACTACAACTGTCACATCTATCTAGTGCATTAAGGATATATTCCTTATCAACATTATTATTTTGTGCACTTGGATGATCTTTTACTATTGGTCTAGACATAATTATATTATAC
>CAYQOJ010000107.1:0-10735 GCA_964419105.1 uncultured Methylococcus sp. | reverse complement strand
TGAAATAAATAATATTACAGGTGATTATGTTTTATCTTCAACTCTTGGTCAAGTTAATGGAGTTGCAACACTAGACGGCTCTGGAAAACTAACATCATCTCAAATCCCTACAAGCTTAGCAAGTACAACGTATGTAGACAATGCTGTTTCTGGATTAGTTGATTCTGCCCCAGGACTTTTAAATACATTGAACGAGCTTGCAGCAGCCGTTAATGAGGAGCCAACATTTTTTTCAACAGTAGCGACCAAGCTATCTAATCATGAGGCAGACACTACAAATATCCACGGTATTGCTAATACAGCAGACCTTGCTACAAAGTCTTATGCCGATACAGCAGTAAGCACACATTCATCAGATACTACAAATATTCACGGTATATCAGATACATCAATATTAATAACAACTTCTGGAACACAAACATTAACAAATAAAACTTTAACATCTCCAATAATTAATGGTGCAACTATTGGTGGTAGCTTAATACCATCAGCAAGCGGCACCCATGATCTTGGATCTTCAACAAATAAGTTTAAAGATCTATATTTGTCTGGATCAACTTTATACTTAGATGCAGCCACAATATCTCTTCACTCTGGAAACGTTCAGCTTAGCCATAGCGGAAATACAATAACTATTCCAATTGGTGGAGGAGCTCATACAGCAGCAACTCAGTCTTATGTAGATACAGCGATTGCAAATATTGACGCTTTGCCAGCACAGGTTGGTCAAAATGGAAAATACTTAACAACTGATGGATCTGTAGCTTCTTGGGCAGTTGTAGATTTATCATCTAAGGCAGACCTATCTGGTGCTACTTTTACAGGCTCTGTAGAAATTGATCAAAATTTGACGGTAGATGGAAATCTAACCGTAAATGGTACAACATTTAATGTAAGTTCAACATCCATTGTTATTGAAGATAACATGGTTCAACTTGCACATCAAAATGCAGCAAATACTGTAGATCTAGGAATAGTAGTTGCATATACAGACGGAACTGCAAAACATGCTGGTTTTGTAAGAGATGTCTCTGCTGGAAAGTGGAAATTGTTTAAAGATGTTACAGACGAACCAGCAACAACAGTTAATTTTTCTCAAGGATCTCTAGATGATTTAGCAGTTAATAGCATAGAACTAAGCACTGCTTTATCAGCAACAAATGGAGGAACTGGTTCGGTATCAGCTCCAGCATCTGGTAATTTCTTATATAGTCCATCTGGCTCTACTTATACTCCAACCTCACTATCTTCAACAGTACCTCTATGGACAGGTGTATCTGTTAGCTCTAATATTTCTTTATCAAAGTGGGTAAATTATTTTGTTGATACTTCTGCAGCAAGAACGCTAACACTTCCATCATCTCCTTCAATAAGTGATGAAATTCATATTTTTGATTCATCTGGGCTAGCTGCTACAAATAAAATAACAGTAAACTCAAATGGTGGTAAAATAAATGGCACGGTACAAAATTTAGAAATAGATGTAAATAATGCAGGAGTGGTATTAATTTACACTGGTTCTAATTATGGATGGAAGGTCGGATAATGGCTTTAAGTTATACTAGTTTATCATCAGGTGGCGCCACCTCTGGATTTGCTATAGATACTGGAGATGGAACAAAAACAGATGTTACTTTATCAAAAGAATATCCTGCAGGTGGATATCAAATAGCATCGGCTAATGGAAATCAAAATCTTTTTATATTTTTGGGAGCATCTGATGGTAGTCCAGCAGGAGGAACATCTAGTAAGTCAATTGTTGCATCTAAAGCTTTTAATAAACTGACAATAATTGGTGTAACAGCAAACGACCTTATTACTTTTACATATAAAGAAACTGCAACTTTGAGCGATGTTGGAACTTCTTCCTCATACTCTGGAGCTGTAGTAACTTCATTTACACCCAATGAAGTAAGTTCTGTTAATGATACTGTTACAATAAATGGAGCAGCACTTGGAACAAATGTAACTGTTAAATTTACTGGAAAAAATAACACTCCATTAAATGCAAAAAATATTGTAAGAGTTTCAGAAACACAAATAATAGCTACAAGGCCAGACACAATGCCTGGTGACCAAGATCCATATAAAATTACAGTTCAAAATCCTGGAATTGAACCAGCTGTTTCAACAAATGTTGTAAGTCAGCCACTATATGCAGGAACAGCACCAACATGGTCTACATCTGCAACATTGCCAGCTTTTACAAAAAATTCTTCTTATACACAACAACTTTTGGCATCAGATCCAGATGGAACAGCTATAACATATTCATTTATTAGTGGATCTCTTCCAGCAGGTCTTTCATATTCAGCAAACTCTAGTACAATTTCTGGAATTCCAACTGCAGCAGCAGCTTCTACTTTTACCATAAGAGCTACAGAGTTATCTGGAAGATATACTGATAGGACTTTTACACTTCCAAATGCATATCCAGTATTTACAACATCAGCAACCTTACCAACATATACTAAAAATGTTGCTTATTCAACATCAATAATTGCAACAGATGATTCTGGAACAGCACCATCTTTAAGTGTTGTTGGCGCTACACCAGCTGGACTTGCTTTTAATAGTTTAACTGGAACTTTATCGGGAACACCAACACAATCAGTTCCACTTACTATTACAATTCGTGCAACAGATGCAAATGGATCTAATACAGATCAAACCTTTAATATACCTAATTCAGGTCCAACCTGGGTTACTGGAAGCAGTATTACTGCTATAAGAAATGCAGAAGCATATTCTTATAATCTTTCAGCAACAGACGATGGAACAGTTACATATTCTATAATTTCTGGCTCACTTCCATCTGGAATATCATTAGCGTCTAATGGACTAATATCTGGTACTACAAGCTCAATTACTGGAACAAATTCAACTACAACTTTAACTTTTAGAGCAACAGATGACGCTGGTAATTTTGCCGATAAAGCAATTACAATACCACTATATGTAAATCTATATGCTTTTACATCTCATACATTTACTAATGCTGGACAAACTGGTTATACAGGTCCAACTCTTTCTCAGGTAAGAACTGCATATTCTTCAACATCTTGGGCAGCAAATTATCTAAATATGAATACACAAGGAATTCAAGAATGGACTGTTCCAACAGATGCTACTTATAGAATTTTAGCAGTAGGAGCAGGAGGCGGAGGAACTGGTGGTGGAACTAGTGCCTCTATGAGAGGTGACTTTACACTATCTGGTGGATCAGTAATTAAAATATTAGTTGGACAGGCTGGGTCACAAGGGTATGGAGGTTCTGGAGGTGGAGGAACCTTTGTTGCCACATCTGCTAATGGTAAATTGATAATTGCAGGCGGTGGCGGTGGCGGTGGCAGTTCAGGCGGTGGAAATAGTAGTGGAAATCAAACAGCTAGCTTTAGCAGTAGTGCTTCAGAAAGTGGCTGTGGTACATCATATGATGGTAATGGAGGTTGTGGTGGAAATGGAGTTGGTGGTGGAGGATTTAGTAGTAATGGTGGAAATGGTGGAAACTCAAAATCATTCATCAATGGTGGACAAGGGTCAACTGACAACCCTGGTGACTGCGTAGGTAATGCACATGGTGGATTTGGTGGCGGTGGAGCAGGCGGTAACGGCGGTGGCGGTGGCGGTGGAGCATATGGTGGTTGTGCTGGATCAAACAGCGGTGGAGAAAGTGGTCAGGGTGGAGGATCTTATAATGGTGGATCAAATCAATCTAATGGATCTGGAGTAGCATATGGAAACCACGGATATGTTACAATTACTAAATTATAGGGAGACAATATGACAATTATTCCAGGATATCCATTTGCGTTAGTATCAAATAATTTGGTTACTGATGTTATTTATATGCAAACAGATGATCAGTCTACTATTGATGAAACTTTATCAAAATTTTCATATGATGAATATGTTAATTGCTCTGAGTATGGAGAGCATTTATCAATAGGTCAAGAAAAATATAACGGATTTTTTAGATACCCATCTCCTTATGAATCTTGGATATGGGATGATGAGTTAAAAATATGGAAGGCCCCAGTAGAACCACCACTTGATGGCAATGCATATTTATGGAATGAAGATTCACTATCATGGGGAGTTTGCACAAATTGTGGATAAGACATTACGCAAACTATCTGTTATAATATGATTATATATTTCTATTGGAGGAATAGCTAATGGCCACAAGAATGCAACAGCGCAGAGGTACTGCAGCCCAATGGATATCTACCAACAATGGAGATGGACCAGTGCTTAATGCTGGTGAAATTGGATTTGAAACCGATACAGGTAAATTTAAAGTTGGAGACGGTACCAACCACTGGGTAGATCTAGAGTACTTTATTGATGAGTCTCAGATTAATAATATTACAAGCGACTATGTCCTTTCATCTACCCTCGCTCAGCCAAATGGCGTTGCAACACTTGATGGTTCTGGAAAACTCACTGCAGCACAAATTCCTAATGTTGATGAATTTGCACAAGATGCAGTTAATAATGCATTAGTTGCGGGTACTGGTCTAGATAAGACCTATAATGATAATTCTAATACAATTCAAATTGATATTGATTCCACAGTAGTAACGCTAGATGGAACACAGACCCTTACTAACAAGACTTTAACCTCTCCTAATATTAATGAGGCAGTTGCTCTTACAGCTACCGCCACAGAATTAAATATTTTGGATGGAGCAACTTTATCAACAGCAGAACTTAACTATGTAGATGGCGTAACATCTGGCATTCAGTCACAACTTGATGCTAAGTTAGATAAGTCTGGTGGAACAATGACTGGAGATCTTACTCTAGCAGGTGCTCCAACACAATCTCTACATGCTGCAACAAAAGGATATGTAGATGCACTTGGAGAAGGACTTCATATTCATGCATCTTGCGTTGCTGCAACAACTGAAAACGTTGCAATTGCAACAGATCTAGAAGCAGGAGATGTTGTTGATGGAGTAACGCTTGCTGAAGGTGATCGTGTACTTGTAAAGTCACAGACAAATGCAGCACAAAATGGTATTTATGTAGTACAGGCATCAGGAGCAGCGCTTCGTGCAGCAGACTTTAATGAGCCACAAGAAGTAGACGGTGGAGATTTTGTATTCGTAACAGGCGGAACTTTATATGATAATACTGGATGGGTTCAAACAACTACAAATGTTGTAACACTTGGAACAGATCCAATTCAGTTTACACAGTTCTCTGGAGCTGGAACATACACAGCAGGAACTGGCCTACAGCTAAATGGCACGGTATTCAGCATAGACACTGCTTCAACAGTAGATACATCAACTGCTCAAACACTTACAAATAAGACAATAAGTGGATCAAATAATACACTTTCAAATATTGGAAATGGCTCACTTACAAATTCTTCTGTAACTATTAATGGTGAAACAGTATCTTTGGGCGGTAGCGTTACAATATCTGCTGCTCCAACACCACAAGCAGTATCATCTAATATTACAATGCAGGCTAACTACAATTACTTTGTAGATACAACAGCTGCAAGAACTTTAACACTACCTGCAAGCCCAGCACTTGGCGATACAATCGCAATCTATGACGCATCTGGGACGGCAGCAACAAATAATATTACAGTTGCAAGAAATGGTAATTTAATAAATGGTCTAACTGAAGATGCTATTGTAGATGTAAATCAAGCAGTATCACTACTTGTATATACAGGAGCAACTTTAGGTTGGAAGTTTGATTAATAGGACGGAGATATAAGTGGCTATTAGAAAATCGTCATCTTCTGGAATACCATTTGGTAATACCGCCAATCGTCCTGCAAACCCACAAATTGGACAGCCTTATTTTAATGGTGAAGAAAGCAGATTGGAGCTTTACACATCAGCTACTGGATGGCAAAATATTGTACAAGAAACACCTGCTGTTGTTTCTATCACTGGTCAGCTTAACGAAACTTCATCTTCAACAATACAGATAAATGGAACAAACTTTGCTGCAGGAGCTACTGCATATGTAGTAGGAACAAATGGGATTGAAACAGCTGCAAATACAACAACGCTAGTATCTGTTGTAGAGATAACTGCAGTATTTCCAGGATTAAGCCCAGCATATGCTCCGTATGATGTTAAAGTTGTAAATCCATCAAATCTTTACGGAGTTCTTTATGAAACTCTTGGTGTAAATGATGCTCCAGTTTGGTCAACAGGATCTGGAACTCTTGGAACATTTACAGAACTTCAGTCAGTTTCAGTTACTGTTGCAGCTACCGATACATCCGATTCAACAAACTCTCCGCTTTCCTACTCAGTAGTTTCTGGTGCACTTCCAGGAGGACTTACTCTTAATTCTTCAACAGGTGTAATTTCAGGAACAGCATCAAATGTTATTCCAAATACTACATACTCTTTTACAATTGCAGCAACAGATGGAAGAAATACTGCTGTAACTAGAGCATTTTCAATTACTATAAATGATAGAGGACCGTCTTGGTCAACAGGCACAACCTTACCAACCTTTACACGTAACGTTGCTTATTCAACTACAGTCGTAGCAACAGATGACGACTCAGTTTCATCTTATGTAATACAAAGTGGCTCATTGCCAACAGGGCTATCTTTATCAACATCAGGAGTAATTAGTGGTACCCCTACTTCATCAAGCACTGCATCATTTACAATTCGTGTTACAGATGCGGGTGGAAATTTTGCAGATCGTGCATTTACAATGCCAAATGCTGGACCAGTATGGTCAACCGCTGCTACTCTTCCAAATGCTGAAAATGGAGTAGCCTATTCAACAACATTGCTTGCAACAGATGACTCTGGTATTGCACCAACTTACTCTTTAATATCTGGATCTCTACAGACTGGTCTATCATTTAATACATCTACTGGAGTTATTAGTGGAACACCTTCTGGAGCAGGATTAGGAACAGTTAATAACTTTACAATTCGTGCTACAGATGCAAATGGTACTACTGCTGATAGAGCATTTACTTTAGCATTCAATGGAGTAATTACTTTATCTGGAACAGGATCATGGACTCCTCCAGTAACATCTTCATCATATAAGATTTTGATGGTTGCTGGTGGCGGTGGCGGAGGAGGAGCAGTTAGTGGTGATGCTGCTGCAGGCGGAGGTGGTGGCGCAGGAGGAATGCTTTATTATGAAAATCAAACATTAACGGCTGGATCTCCTATAAGCTACTCTATAGGTGGTGGCGGATCTGGAGGTTCTGGATCAGATGGTGGTTATCAGGGAGGAAATACAACTTTTGGATCTTATACTACAGCAGTAGGTGGCGGTGGCGGTGGAGCTTATTTACGTGGCGCTTCAGTTACTGGTCGTGGTAATGGAGGTTCTGGTGGTGGAACTGGTGGAAACTATCTCAATAATGGCGGAACTGCTGGAACAGGTACATCAGGTCAAGGAAGCAATGGAGGATTAGGTTCTACTAGCGGAGAAAATGGATGGTCTGGAGGCGGTGGCGGTGGTAAAAGTGGCGCTGGTGCAACTGGTCCTAGCGGAGGAAATGGTGGCTCGGCATCCTCTAATAACATAAGTGGATCATCTCTATTTTATGCTGGAGGAGGATCTGCTGGAAGATCTGGTAGTGGAGGACTTGGAGGCTCTTCTACTGTACAAAATGTTGGTACGCATGGTGGAGAAGGTGGAGCAGGTGCATCTGGTTTTGGTGGTGGTGGCGGAGGAGCTAAATCTAACTCAGCTAACCCAGCAGTCGGAGGAAACGGAGGATCTGGAACTATAATAATTAGATTATAGTTTTAGTAATTAATATGTCACATTTTGCTGAATTAAATGAAGATAATATAGTTTTACGTGTTGTATGTGGTAATGAAAATAGCATATACAATGATGAGGGCTTGCAAGATATTATAAATGTTTTGGGCGGAAGATGGATGAAAACATCTTATAACGCAATAGGTGGAAAAAGAAGAAATCCAAATACTGGAGAAATTACAAATGAGCCAGGTTTTAGAAAAAACTATGCTAGTGTTGGATTTAAGTATGATGCAGATAGAGATGCTTTTATACCACCAAAATTTTATGATTCTTGGATTTTAAATGAAGAAACATGTTTATGGGAATCTCCAGTTCCTTATCCAAATGATGGAAATAGATATACTTGGGATGAAGAATCTATAAATTGGATTTTGGTAGAAGAAATATAATTTGATATAATTATGGAAAGTAGGAGGATAGAATGGCGATAAGAAAGTCTTCAACATCAGGAGTGCCTTTCGGCAATACCGCCAATCGTCCTGCAAATCCGCAGGTAGGGCAAACATACTACAATGGTGAATTAGGCTACCAAGAAATTTATACAACTGCAGGATGGATTCCAGCATCTGGCGGAAATGACTTTAATCTTAATTTAGGTGGAACATATACTGCGGTTACATTTACCCAAAGTTATGGATCTGGAGCATATTCAGTAGTTTCAAGCAATAATGATACAACATTGGATATTTATGCATACGCAGCAGATGGTTCGCTAGCTGGATATTCATCAACAAAATCTTTTAATGCAACACAGCGTTTTAACAAAATGGTTATTGTAGGTGGACAACAGGGAGATGTTTTAACATTTAGCTATAAAACAACATTTGCCACAACAAATACTACATCTGAAATAACCGCTGGACCCTTTATCACTGCAGTATCGCCTTCTGCTATGCCAAATATTAATAATACAGTAACTATTACTGGCGGTAACTTTGCAAATAATGTACAGGTTGCATTTACAGGATCTGGATATTCTTCTACACCTGCAAAAAATATTGTAAGATCTAGTTCCTCATCATTGATTGTTACTCGTCCAGATAATTTTCCAATATCAGCATCACCATATACTATTACAGTAACTAATCCTGGAGTTTCTGCTCCAGTTGGATCAAGCTCGCATATTTCTTCAAACTCAGTTACTGCTGGTACAACTCCAGTTTGGAATACTTCAGCAAATCTTCCTACTTTTACTAGAAATATTGCTTACTCAACAGTTTTATCTGCTACAGACCCAGATACAGGTGGATCAATAACATATTCATTAGTATCGGGATCTCTTCCAACAGGGCTATCCCTATCTTCTTTAACTGGTGGAATTAGTGGAACTCCAACATCTTCAGCATTAGCAACATTTACAGTACGTGCCACAGACGCTGGTGGAAACTATGTAGACCGTGCATTTACTCTGCCAAATGCTGTTCCAGTATGGTCAACAACTTCTCAAACTTTATCAGGTGTTACAAATTCTACAGCGGTAAACCTTACTTTGGTAGCAACAGATGATTCTGGTAATACTCCAACCTATTCTATAATTTCAGGATCTTTGCCGTCTGGCATTTCTTTGAATACATCCACTGGTGTGCTTAGTGGAACTCCAACTGTAACTACTTCAAATTCAGTTACTTTTGCAGCCACAGACGTAAATGGAAGTACTGTATCTGGACCAACAATTACTTTTAATTTTAGAACTGCTGGAACATTTACCTTATCATCTCTTCCATCGTTTTATATTCCAGGAGATATAATTAATATTTCTTATACTGGCGCAGAACAAACATTTTCAAAACTAAATGCTACATCCTGTGATATTGAACTTTGGGGCGCATCAGGACGTGCTGGAGATGGAACTCGTGGTGGTGGTGGTGGATATGTAAAGGGTCGTTTATCAACTTCACAATCTAATTATTATTTACATATTGGTGGATATGGAACACAGGCTGAAACAACCGCTGGAACCACTGGTGGATATAATGGTGGTGGAAGCTTTAGAGATACAGGAAATAATGGATGGATTTTAGGTTCTGGAGGAGGAGCTAGCGACATACGCTTAACATCTGGCTCATGGAATGATGCTACTGGACTAAATAATAGAATTCTTGTTGCTGGTGGAGGTGGTGGCGGAAACCGCAATGGTGGAAATGGATCTGGAGGTGTTGGAGCTTATCCGAATGGAACTCAGTCTTCGGATAGTAATGGTGGAGGAGGATCAAACGGTACGGGAGGAACGCAGTCTTCTGGAGGTTCATCTGGAGGAGGATTTGGTTTTGGTGGAAGCTATAATGGTGCTGGCAATATTTTAGGTGGACCTGGTGGAGGTGGATGGTACGGTGGAGGTTATGGAGGATACCATATGGGTCTTGGAGGCGGAGGGTCTTCATATTATAACTCTTCATATATATCAAACTTTAGTCATTCAAATGGATCAGCATTTGCAGGTTTATCACATGGATCAGCAAAAATTACAGTGATTGCTACAAGTTAGGAAAAAAATGAATATCTGTCAAGACGAGTTACATGATTGGCAAGACGCTACTTCAGACATTCCAGAAGAACAGATAGCATCTGGAAAATATTGTATTATATGTAGAATACCTAGAGAATTAAACGTTTAGCATATCTAAACCTGTGCTACAATAGGAGAGCTTTGTAAATTGCAAAGCTCTCTTAATATTTTTTACTTGAAAGGTAATTTTATAAATGTCAGATGTATTTTCGTTTCGTCTTCTAGAAGATTTTGTTAATAAATATAAGGATATTGAGCCTCCTTTTGGATTTACCGACGCAGGTGGCAATTCCCTTGGAGAAATCACATTCATACGCACATATTCTCGTGTGAAAGAGGACGGTACAAAAGAACGCTGGCATGAAGTATGTAAGCGTGTAATTGAGGGTATGTACTCAGTACAAAAGAATCATGCTAAGGAAAATAGACTACCTTGGAATGATA
>CAYQOJ010000106.1:0-10744 GCA_964419105.1 uncultured Methylococcus sp. | reverse complement strand
GAACCAGACCGCATTTCATCGAAGTAGGCTGGGGCGTTTTGAGTGTTCATGACCAGCATCTTGCAAGAGCTGGGCCATGTTCGAGCGAACCGAAGAATCAGGCATTCATTGAGGGATTGAGAAAATACCGCACCATCCTGGGGCGCCCCTGATTAGGAAATGCGTCCACTTTGGCGCCATATCCGATCACATTTCGAGAGAAGCAGAAATTTCGTACAATAAGGCTCTCCTCTCACTGCGCGATGGACATAAGGTCATGGGTTCAGCACGGCATGCATTCATCAGTAGCATGATTTTTTGCACCATCATCGCTTCCCTCCTCCTCGGAACCCTTGCTGGGTTTCCAGGACCTGCCTCCCTCTTCGGCTTTCTCCTGGTTTTGCTGCAATTGCGAATGGGAGGATGGAGTAGCTGGCAGATTAAAACCGTGACCATGGCGTTCTTGATCGGCGGTGCGTGGGAAGGGATCGTCGTCCATCAGGGCTGGCTTCTTTATTCAGGAACCAACGGCTACCATGCGCTGGCCTGGTGGATGCTGATTTTTTGGATGGCGACGGGCGCTCTGATGAATGGGGCCCTCTCCGGTTTAAGAGGTCATCCCTTGCGCGCGCTCCTGCTGGGTTCCTGTTTTGGTCCCCTGTTTGCCATGGCAGGTGAACACATGGGGGTAATGACAATCACTGACATGGCCCATAGTCTTCAGTCACTGGCGATTGGATGGGGTCTGGTTTTTTCGCTGCTTTCTGTCCTTGCGATGCGCTACGCGACATCGGACAGGGAAAGTCGTCGCTAGGCCGTTTTTCAGGGCGCCAAGGCCCGGATAGGCACAACCGAAATCGAATTATCGGGACTGCCATCGACGATACGATCACTATAGGTCAAATACACCAATGCACCTCTTTTTCGATCCAGAAACCGAATGACCTGGGTGGATTTGAAAATGGCTGAGGCCCTTGCGCTAAAAACCTCCTCTTCATCTTTGAGGTGATCCATTACGCCGGCCTCAATGACGCCGGTTTGGCGACAGGCGATTGAAGCCTTTGATGGATTTTCGGCAAGACCGACCATTCCTTTCAGCCCCCCAGTCTCAGCCCGAGATAAATAGCAAGTCACGCCAGATACACCTGGATCATCAAATGCCTCGACCGCAATTTTGTCACTGGGTCCTAGCCATTTAAATCGGTAATTTACGGAGCCAATGACTTCGGAGTTCGCCTGAAATGGAACCAGCCAAATCCAGCCCGCTACCAAGATACGTGCGATGAGACGGTGTTGCATATGAGACCTCGCATCAAACTATACACCTTGAATCGTCAGCTCCTGTCCCCCTTTGAGCTTTTCTTTGGGGCCAAGGCCGTTCCACTCTAGTAACTGCTTTAAGGGTACACCGATTCGTTTGGCCACATCAGTCGTGGTTTCACCGGGATTCACCTTCACCTTTTTGAGCCCTGGAGCGCGAGGGTTTCGCGTAGACATCATGCTCAGAACCTGAACTTTCTCGACCGGCAGCATAAAAGTTCGGGCCTCCGCAGGAGGCACCATATCAGGGCGAACATGCGGATTGAGCCTAAAGAATTCGCCGGAACTGATCCCGGTTTTATCAATCAAGTCGCCCATCTTGAGCCCTGGTCGAAGCTCTACCAGCGTGAGACTGCCATTGGGCTGAGCATTCCTTGGAATAAAACCATTTCCGGTTGGATCAGCTACGATGTGAGAGAGCGTAATGATCTTCAAAACATAGTTTTGGGTTTCCTGAGGGAGCGACAACTCCCAGAACGTCCCGCGGCCACCGGCAGCGCGATTGGCCTGAATCGCACGGGTTACGGTACCCTCACCTGCGTTATATGCTGCCAATGTCAGCATCCAGTCACCCCCAAAGAGTTCATTGAGATACCCCAGATAGCGAAGTGCTGCCTGAGTAGCAAGATGCGTGTCGTAACGTCCGTCATAGGTTTCGCTCAAACGCAACCCGTATTGTTGGCCGGTACTGGCGACAAATTGCCAAAGCCCAGCGGCCTGCTTGGGCGAAACCGCCGTGGTCTGATAGGCACTTTCAACCATGGGGACCAACACAAGGTCCATCGGCAGGCCTTCTCGCCTTAATTCGCCAAGGAGATATTGAAGATACGGCTCGGCTCGGCCCATTAAGAAATCGACCGTGCCAGGTTTTTGCCTTAGATAATCGAGGAATGCTTTAATCTTCTCATGCTCAATCGTATGAAGCACCAGACCGCTTCGAATCGCATCCCAAAGATTGCCGTGAATACCCGAGAGTCGAAGATTAGTTTTCGTAGCTCGACCGCTGTTTCGCCCATCACCCGGCGACAAACAGTTTTTTTGAAGCATCACGGACTTAAGACGGGGATCACTGAACTTATCCCCGACGTATCCCGTTCCACAAGAGATCCCTAACCCTGTTAAATCCGCCTGGAAGACAGAAGCACCTGATTTTTGTCCCTGAAACGCAGGGACGCCAGGCGCTTTGCCTCCCTTTTTGCCCTTACCCGCCCGTAGCTGACGGGAGGCAAAGTCTCGCAATCGCTGCTCTTCCTCAAGGGCACGGCGATGACTTTCAACAGCACGCCCGACCATGCTCATCGTGTTAGGAGGATCCAATAGAGCGAGTTGAAGACGTGTTAATTGATCTTCCTCACTCGAAGTCTGAGCCGAACTCACTCCAACATAGGGGGTATAGACATGCGGCCGGCTGGCGGCATACGAGGAAGGTGCTGGAGCATGTGTGCAGGACGCTAACACGCACGAAATCAGCAAGAGGATGAGGCAGGCGGAAAATCTTTTCAAAAGAATCCCAGACACCGTCGAAAATGAGAGCGTGGAGTGTAACCGTTCATTCGGATCAGGATACAAAAACGCCGGGCAAAGCCCGGCGTTTTGAACGGAGACAGAAGAAGCTTACTTCTTGCCAGCCTTGAGGTAGAGGATCAGGGAGTCAACTGCCTGTTCCTGGGTCAGGCCTGCGCTCTTGACGGGACCGAGGTTCATGATCTGGTCCATAGCCTTCGGCATCGCGTTGCGGCCTTCAACGAGAACCTTGGTCAGTTCTTCCTTGCTCAACTTGTTTACGCTTTCAAACAGGTTCGGATTCGGCTGAACGTCATGGCAGGTGCCACAGCCACGGCCGAAAGCACGGGTGTAGATCTTTTCACCGATCTCAAGGCTAGCTTCACCAGCGAACGATGCGCCAGCAACAGCAAGACCAGCAACCACGAGGATACCTTTCAGAGTCTTCATTTTTTATGTTCCGATAATTCCAGAGGGGCAAAATAGATTGCATCCGGGAGAGTCTCACCAAAGAGATCCCTTTGCGGATACGGGATTATTTCAAAGAATTCCCAACGGAATCAAGAGGCAGCCCTTTTAAGGTCATTAGATGGATAGCAATTACCGGATGGGATCGCTATAATGGTCAGGTCGGTTGGTGTTGTGGGGCGTTTTGAATCGCCCATAATCCCCGTGCAGTGTGGAAGTGTGGCCGAGTGGTTTAAGGCACTGGTCTTGAAAACCAGCGAGGGTAACACCTCCGTGAGTTCGAATCTCACCGCTTCCGCCATCCCTACAAAAAGCCCTCCGCGAGAGGGTTTTTTTGTCGCCAAATTTCTGACTTGCCCCTACTAGCGTCTGGGACTCGCTCCTTCCCGTGGATAGGGTCCAGCCATGTAACCCATCCCATACCCAAACCCGGGCCCGTAACCGTAGGGCATTCCATAGACATAGGGTCTCCCCCATGCGTCATAGACCATGGGAGCCTGGGCCTGTTGACGGTCCTGCGGCTGCCCTGGACCCTGTGCATCCCTCACCAAATCATCGTTGGCGGTGGTTTCTGATTTGGCATCGGCGTCGATGTCCTCCGCATTGGCGGAATCACCATTGTCAGACCACCAGTCCGCAGACACCGGCACAGTTAGGACCAGGGGCAGAAGGAGCAAAAAGGGATAAAGACGGCGTGCCATAGTTTCCTGATGAATTCGTAAGCGCTACTGAAGGATGGGAAAACTTGCCCCTTATGTTACCCTCGCAGGTGAGGCTTCGGTTGTTTACAACCGGACGAGGATCCAGTCAGTCAGGAGAGCTCATGACGGTCAGATATTCCAGCGCCCGCAACCGAAGGACACGCTATTACGGTCAGCATACCTCCAGCGTTAACCCACTCGCCACTGTGACAAACCCGCCATCCAACGCAGCCGAAAAAGCCATCGACTGGCTCAGCGTGGTTGACGATTTCAAGATCCGTAAGCATCGGAACGTCTTTCCTCGCTGGTCTTTGCTCATGATCGTCCTGGCGGTCATGGCTCTCTAGCCATTGAGCATGAACATCACCGAATCTTGAAACATCCGACTATCCAGAGGATAGCCGGATGAGCAAATCCAATCAGGCGTCGCCGTGCACGTGTCGCGAGACACTCAGCGCTGGCGAAAGAATGTGGCCTTGGAATTCGAGCCAATTCAAAAGACCGTCCAGGTAGATGATATGCGGGGGAACCCCAGCGCTGGTGATCTGGACGACACACTGATGCCCCGGACCTTCCCATAACGCGAAAGTCACCTCACCTGCATCGATCTCACCACGCGTCATTGACTCGTAGCCTTCGGCTTTGATCGTTGCAACGATATCGGCAGTGCTTTTTGCCTTACCGCCAAAATATCGGGTGACATCAGCTTTATGAAACTGACCAGCCGTGTAGGTATAAAACTGCGGCGAAGCCGGTGTGCTCATGGGATACTCCTCCAAATAAGACGGATGATTGTACCAACTCTCGCTTCCCGAGATGCGCAAGCCAAACGTTCATGCACCCTTGCCCTTCATTTGGTCGACACTCTGCCTCTGGAGTGGGCTCGTCCTTTTGGCAGTGATCTGTTTGATCTGGACGCCTTTTGCTTTGTTTTTGCTGGCTCTTCCACCGTTGAAAGCCCGCCAGAAAATCGGACGCCTCGTCATTCGTAAAGGATTCTCCTTTTATCTCTTCGTACTCCAACGCCTTGGTTTTCTTCATCTTTCAATTGAGAACTGGGAATGGCTGCACTCTGCGAAACCTTCGATCATTGCCCCAAATCACCCGGGATTACTGGATGCGGTTATTTTGCTAACGCTTTTACCTGACTGTACGTGTATTCTGAAGGCATCCCTGCTGAACCATCCTCTTTTTGGTGCAGGGGCTCGTCTTGCCGGCTATATTCCAAACAATCGAACTCACGAGATGATCCGGCTGGCCGTCAAAGCGTTGAATTCAGGTCAACACGTGCTCATGTTTCCCGAGGGCACACGGACCGAAAGGCCACCAATCTCCCCCTTGAAAGTCAGTCCATTTCTGATTGCCTACAAGGCAAAATCGGAACTGAGAACCGTGCTGATACAAAACCCTTCAGGGTTTCTCGGAAAGCGTCTCCCGCTTTTTTGTCCACCCCAATTACCGATCTCAATGAGCGTTCATCCGGGGAGGGTTTTCTCGCCCATCAAAAATGTTCGCGACATGGCAAAAGTGGTGGAAGACTATTTTGAGCATGCCCTTTAGTTCCTCAATTAGCCCATCCCTCATTTTGAACAAGATCACCTTCAAGCCTCTGGTCCTGATTCCCAGTTACAACCCCGGGCCCAAGGGCATCCAGAACGTTCTGGATGCCCTTGGCGTCTTTTCGCCGGTTTTGGTGGTTACGGATGGTTCAACCGACGGTTCAGATCGTGAGATTGAGTTAGCCGGCCAAATGCATCGCGATCTTCACCTGATCAGAAGCACTCATAACGAAGGCAAGGGAGCAGCCGTATTCAAGGGGCTGATATGGGCCAGAAAACACGGATTTACTCATGTTCTAACGATGGATGCTGACGGCCAACATCCGATGGATCGAATCATCGACTTCATTGAAACGGCGCAGCAAAACCCTGATGCCATGATTTTGGGAGTCCCTCTTTTCGATACAGATGCGCCGAGCATCCGTGTCAAAGGCCGCCAAATTTCTAACTGGTGGGCCAATCTTGAAACACTCTGGACAGGAATCGGGGACTCCTTGTTTGGGTTCAGGGTCTACCCGATCAATCCGCTGATCAAGATCATGGAAAGTACACGGTGGATGAGGCGCTTTGACTTTGACCCTGAAGCCGCGGTCAGACTCCGTTGGGCTGGAATAAAGGCCATCAATATGACGGCGAAAGTTAGATACCCCAAGGCCTCGGAGGGCGGGGTTTCACACTTTCAGTACGGGCGCGACAATCTCCTTTTGACAGGAATGCACTTTCGACTGATTTCGGGCTTTTTGATTCGATTACCCCAGCTTCTGATTCGAAGGCTTTCTGGGAGGGACTAATTCCCCATGTAGGCCCGAGGAACAACTTCGGAGTGGAGTCCTCGTTGCTTGAGGGTTTTCAAGAGCTGGGGCAGTACACTGAGAACCATGCTTCCAGCCTCACCTTGGATTCCAAAGGGCCCATCGTGCAAAAGCAGAATGTCGCCGCTTTCAAGATTGTGGAGGAGTCGATTCAGTATCTTTTGCGGTGAATTGCATCGCGTATCGAAACCACGGCGTGTCCAAGACATCAACTCAAGACCCTCTCTGCAAAGCGCGGGTTCCAGAAGGGGACTACGAAAACCGAACGGTGCACGAAAATAGTGAGGCCAATAACCAATTACGTCGAAAATAGCCTGCTGCGAGGCTTTTAATTCTTCCGTGTAGCCTTGAACGCTATGCATCGCAAAGCAGTAGCCATGCTGATCGCTATGATTACCTATGGCGTGCCCCCGACGAGCGATTTCCCTGAGAAGATCCGGATAATCTCTAACGTGCTTCCCGATGACGAAGAAAGTAGCACGACATTGATATTGCTCTAGTAGGTCGAGAATCTGGGGTGTGATTGCGGGGTTGGGTCCATCATCAAAGGTGAGATAAATGCAGCCCGAAATTTCCGATGGCAGACGGACGATATTGGGACCCAAAAGCGAGCTCCTGGGCCATAAACCCAGAAGCGTGAGCAATAGGTGGTTCAAGAACAAAACAAGAATCACCCAAATCACATTGGCAGGATGCCAGATCACTACAGCGAGTCCGAATGCATGTAGCAGACCTGACAAAACGATGAGCCTTGTAGGGCGATAAGGTCTTTTCACTGACGATGCCTTTTGGAAATTACGTTCCACCCCAGACGGCAGACTAAATGCCCCTCATGTAGAATAGAGCCTCTGTATTCTACCCGTTACCCTCCCTTCAATCGGCGCAGTGTTCATGGCAACCAATCAGAACTACAGCGACGTCCTCGTCATGGGTGGAGGACCAGCAGGTTCGGCAACTGCAACTCGGTTGGCCCGAATGGGTTATCGCACGACCCTGCTCGAAAAGGATCATCACCCAAGATTTCACATCGGGGAAAGTCTCCTCCCCCTGAGTCTTCCTTATCTCGATGAGCTTGGGGTTCTCCCTGAAGTCGAAGCCATAGGCCTTCGAAAATACGCCGCGGAATTTCATTCCGTCTATCACGGCCGACATATCGCCTTTCCTTTTGCTGAAGCGGTCAAGGACGATTATCCCTTCGCCTATGAAGTGCGTCGCGCTGAGTTTGACGAGATTCTTTTCCGAAACGCGGGCAATAACGGGGTCGAGATCATCGAAGGTTGCCGGGTTGATCAGGCCCACTTTCACAAGGATCGGCTCGAATCGGTCTCTGCATTAAATGCCGCAGGCGAACGGGTTACTTTTAATGCCCGCTTTTTTGTCGACGCAACCGGAAGGGAGACCTTTCTAGCCAATGCTCTGGGCACTAAAAGTAAAAACCCTAAACATCGCAGCGCAGCAATGTATGCCCACTTTGAGGGTGCTCAGCGCAACGAGGGCGATGCTGAGGGTAACATCGCAATCTACTGGTTTGATAACGGTTGGTTTTGGATGATTCCGCTGAAAGGGGGAACCATGAGCGTAGGCGCCGTTCTCAAACCTGAATACCTTAAATCACGAACGGTCCCTCTAGAGGACTTCATGACAGCGACCATCGCCATGTGTCCCGGAGTCCAGCAACGACTCCAACACGCTGAGCGAACGACGCCAGTCACTGGTACCGGCAACTATTCCTACCGTTCCTCTCGCATGTGCGGGCAAAACTATCTGTTGGTTGGTGATGCCTATGCCTTCATCGACCCCGTTTTCTCGAGCGGTGTCCATCTCGCGCTTCATGGCGCATTTCGGGCAAGCGATACCGTAGCGACGATTTTGAATCAGCCAGAAATGGAAAGACCCGCCCTACGTCAATACGAAAGGGAGATCCGGCAGGGACTCGATCGATTTGCCTGGTTCATTTATCGGGTCACCACCCCTGCCATAAGGGATCTTTTCATGAATCCCCGCGACTTCTTTGGCATGCGTAGGGGCATCATCTCAGTCCTTGCTGGCGACATTTTCAGAAAGACACCCATCGATCGCCCTTTACTGGTGTTTCAAGCCGTTTATCGAATCAAGTCTTTGCTTATTCGGCTTGGCTTGGCGCGACCTGTGACGCCATAAAACATGCTAGCCATTCGAACATCAAAATCTGACCCCAAGATTCTTCACAGTGGGTACCTGGATCTTCGTCATACTTCGGGTAAGACACTGGAAATCCATGCTGGCGAGCATGTCCTTGCCATGATGGGGTTCGCTTCCTCCGGTTCCGGCGGCTCTGATTTTGGAATTCCGCTCCAGGCATTGGATTCATCTTTCAATGCCAGTGCGTGGATCTGCAATCAAACCCCACGCATCTCTCATCCCGCCGAAAACATCGCACTCATCCAAACGGAACATCTTCTGTTTGGCTCTATCCAGTTACCGGCAGAGAAAATCGAACATACGACAAGACAGGCGTATCGCGTCATTCAAAAGACGATTCAACAGAACCCTGGATTCCAACTGATTCGCCTCTGGAACTATTTTCCGGGAATCAATCATGCGGACGAGGGAATCGAGCGCTATCGCCTGTTTTCAAGAGGGCGCCATGATGTTTTGGCTTCCTCCGGATATCGCATGTCCTCCGACTTGCCCGCCGCCTCTGCAGTGGGAAGCGCAACCGGCGCCCTTGTGATTCATTTTCTCGCCGGAAACGGCAAAATGACGACACTTGAGAATCCAAGACAAGTCAGTGCTTATCGATATCCACGAACCTATGGTCCTCGAAGCCCCTCTTTTTCGCGCGCTGTCATCTTCACCTCTGGACTCGGGCGACAACTATTCTTATCTGGAACGGCAAGCATCATTGGGCATGAAACCATCGCACCTCTAGATCCCGAGCGGCAAACGCTGGTGACCCTTGAGAACCTATCCACACTCTTAGAGACCGCAGGCTATCCCGGCATGCAATCGCTAGGGGCATTAGCCTCCTGGGTCGTTTACATCCGAGATCCATCCCACATCGATTTAATTCGGCCTCTTGTCGCCGATCATCTCCATCCAGAATCCAGAATCGTTTACCTCCAGGGTGATATCTGTCGCAAGGATCTGATGGTTGAAATCGAAGGGACCATTTTTTGTTAGTCCTGCCACTTTATTTATCCTCAAAACATGTCGACAAAGACCGACCTCGAAATGGAAATCGCCACTTTGCTTGTGGAGTCACTTAATCTTGAAGTTTTGCCTGACCAAATCGAGCCTGAGGCACCGCTCTATCAGGAGGGCCTAGGCCTTGACTCGATTGATCTCCTTGAAATCTCGGTCATTCTTTCAAAACGCTATGGCGTCCAGATCAAATCAGATGATCCGGAGATTACTCGCATCTTCACTTCGCTTCGCTCGCTTTCTTCGACAGTACTCGAGCGACGGACCTCTTAAGTGCAACTGAAGGCCATCATCAGCATTGGCCTTGCAATCACCTTCCCCATCGTCAGTTTGATGGGAATCCAATGGGGTGGTTTCAATCTGTCCTTGCTTTCTTTCCCCGACATTTTGATTTGTCTTGCTCTCGTTCAGGGACTTCGCGGCGATGGGCAATACGTCATTTTTCTCGCCGGCTTTTCATTGATCTTGGCCCTGGCTTTGACCAATGCCAGATACGGTGCTCTGTTTCCCGGGCTGATATTCTTTCTGATCTCCCGGTATTTCCTGAGAACTCTGGCGCCCAACAAGACGCCTCTGATCACTCTGATGGCCCATCGCATTCGGGGTCCTGACATGGGCTTTTCGGAGGACGCCATGCGATATACGCGAAATCTGACTGGGGTATGGGCGCTTTTATTTGTTCTACTTGGGATCACTCAACTTATGCTTGTGCTGGAAGCCGAAGAGCGATGGGCTTGGTTGATGGGCAATACGTTTGCCCCTGCCCTGATTCTGCTGTTCCTCATCGCTGAACCCTTGTACCGCCGATATCAGCTCCCCAATGAACCGCGTCATGCCTTTCGGCACTTCATCACCCGGTTGCTTGAAATTGATTGGAAAGGGATGAAGTGAGCCATGCAAGCGGTCACCCATTTCTTCACAATCCCGATGAATCATCCCGCACTCGTCGATCACTTTCCCGGCAACCCTCTGGTGCCGGGCGCTTTAATCCTTGATCATGTTCTTTTAGGTTGCGAGATTTATTCCTCTAACCCGTTGCATCAACTCGCACTTAAGGAAATCAAGTTCAAGTCCCCACTTCGGGGAGATGAGAGGGCGCAAGTCGAGTATTCGGAAAGTCCTCTGGGTATTCGATTCAAGGTCTGGTTCATCGATCGAGAGATCGCCTCCGGGATCATCATCGCCAGAGCTTCCGTGAGGAATTAGGCCATGCAGTGGC
>CAYQOJ010000105.1:0-10772 GCA_964419105.1 uncultured Methylococcus sp. | reverse complement strand
TTCGCTATCCCTCCCCGCCCTGAAGGACGGGGTTTCTCGCGAGAAAAATGATGAAGATCCTATCCGCCGCCATTCTCGTTCTGATCCTGGTCAGCCTGGGTTACCTCATGTTCGGAAAACAGGGCATTCCTGATGGCGTAACCGCCGTAACCCCGTTTGATTTGAAACGGTTTGAGGGAACTTGGTATGAGATTGCTCGCCTCGACCATGGTTTTGAAAAAAACATGAGCCACGTTTCTTTTACCTACACCCTCAAAGAGGACGGCGCTTTCAAGGTGGAGAATAAGTCGCTTGATGACAAAAACGGTCACTGGCTGCTCTCGGAAGGGAAAGGATCTTTGATTGGTGACCCGAATATCGGCCGTCTCAAGGTCTCCTATTTCGGGCCTTTCTATGGAAGCTTCAACATCATCGCCCTGGATGAAAAGAACTACTCGTGGGCCATGGCTACCGGGCCCAGCACACGTTATCTCTGGATTCTTTCTCGTAAAAAAACACTCGAAGACCCCATCATTCAGGATCTCATCCGAAAGGCCATTGGCATGGGCTATAAGCTCGACAAGATGATTCATGTCGATCAGAAGGATGCAACGGCCGTCGAAGGCCTTGCTCCTGCCAAGGCCAAATCAGCCAACTGAGGTTAGGGACTGGCTGTCATCCCATGTTCATCTCGACATGGAATGATGGCCTGGGATCTTCGGTAACCTTGGAAAGAGACGGATTCGCCATAGACGGTGTTTCTATTCCTGTGTTAGCTTTCGTTTATCCGTTACAAGGTCTGCGAAGCCCGGCGTTAGTTTGAGACCCAAGGGTTTAGACGAGGCTTAAGCTCTAGATAGCCTTCCCCTCCGCGGCTGAGTCAGAAACTTCAATCATCAGAGGAAAATCATCATGGCAACAACTGCAACAGCAGGACAGACAGAAAACGATCCGCTGCGCTCCATTTCGGATGCCATGCGGGAAGCCATCAATAATGCGTCGGAAGACGCAAGCAAAGCGAGCGAGAAGATTCGCGAAGCTGGTTCAGGCATGGGGCAATCGATTTCCCGCTTTACCTACACCAGCTCATACATGCTCTCCTACGGTTTGGTTTACGCAACGGTTTTTGTTGCCAAATCCATCCCGCAGGAAAATCCCATCGTCGAGGGACTCATCGATGGCGGCAGAGCGGCTATTGAAGCGCTGAACGAAGCCAAGTCAAAGTCAGCCGACTAAAGACGCCTTCGGGAAGCCCGACAGTCAGAAGCCACCTTAGTCTTCAGAGGGCTAAGAGTGGTAGGTGTACGACTGTGCCTCCAATAAACAGCCTTAGAAACGAGCAGACAACCTATGGAATCTCCTTCCAGCGAAACGGGCATATCGACACCGGTACAACCGAGTATTCAATTTCCGCGGCCTGGAACGCTGCGCATCCTAAATGCCAACCTCTTTCACTCCAGTGATGCGCCGGCCTTTGCCACATTTGTCCGCCGGGCATTCAGGAGTCCGGGCATTGAGGGGTTAAACCTCCCAAAACCGGGACAGCCCTTTGTGGACCTTCACTTTGACGGTCACCGCTTTTCCCCGAAGGAAATTCTCTCGCAGCTCTCGGCATCAATCGATGCGGATTTTCCGCCGCAGACGGAACCCGGCGCGAACGAACCCCAGATTTCCCCCATCGCCATCGCGCGCGATCGTTCGGGTGCTGTGGCCTATCACCGATATCAGAACCTCGTAACCGGCTGGGAGCTCCTTGCCGAATCCACCGGCATGATTCGCCTCAGAAATCCTGTGCTTTATCGTAAGGGCTCTTTGTGCGAAGCCATTGAGCGGGAGCTGATGAGCATCCTTGGGGTTGACCGTTTCAAGACGAACACCCTGCGTTGTTCAGTTCAGGTTCATTTTGATCCCCGACGTCTGACCAGCGCCAACATTATCGAGATCGTCGATTCCGCCCTCGCCTCGGCAGAAAATCAGGATGTACTCGACAAGCTGGACCTCGATCTTGCCATCTGCTCGGCCTCGCGTCCGATTGCAGCGGCCGCACAGCTGGCTTTCCCACCGTTGATGCCCGTTGCCGCTGCCGTTTTTGCCTACACTGCGATTCCCAGCATCAAAGGGGCCTACGACGTTGTCTTCAAGGAACGGCGGCTTGGGGTCGATATTCTCGATACCTTGGTCGTTCTCGGTTGCCTTGGCACCCTTCAGATTTTCCCCGGTGCGGTCATGGCCTGGTGCCTGTCTTTGGGACGCCTTCTGGTCAAAAAGACCGAGGACAACTCAAAGAAAATGTTGCTGAACGCATTTGGCAAGCAGCCCCGCTTCGTCTGGCTCATGAAGGACGGGGTCGAGATCGAAGTGCCGCTTGAGAAGATTGCTCAGGGCGATATCGTGGCAGTCCACACCGGCGACGCGGTTCCGGTCGATGGCCACATCATCGAAGGCATGGCCATGATCGACCAGCATGCACTGACGGGTGAATCCACCCCGGCCGAAAAAGGCGTTGGAGACCGAGTCTACGCTTCCACGATTCTGGTTGCCGGCAAGATTTTTGTTTCCGTCGAACAGGCCGGCAGTGAAACGGCGACGGCAAAGATCAGCCAGATCCTGAACGACACGGCGGGTTACAAGCTGACATCCCAAAACAAGGGAGAGCGACTTGCAGATCAAGCGGTGCTTCCCACCATGCTCGTCAGCGGCATTGCCTTTTCCACTTTGGGGCCCTTTGCAGGGGTAGCCGTCCTCAACAGTGATCTGGGCACCGGCATTCGAATGGCGGCCCCGCTGGCCATGCTTTCTTCCCTGTCTCTTTGTGCCCAGAAAGGCATCCTTGTTAAGGATGGGCGTGCATTGGAGCTGATGAATGAAATTGATACGGTCCTCTTCGACAAAACGGGAACCCTGACGCGCGAACGTCCAGAAGTGGGTGACATCGTTACTGCACATGGACACACGCCAGAAGAGGTCCTGGTCTTTGCAGCGGCAGCCGAGCGAAAGTTCCATCATCCGATTGCACTTGCGATCCTGCATAAGGCTGAAGAGCTAGGCCTTGCGTTGCCAGCGACGGATGAGACCGAATACAAGGTGGGTTACGGCATCAGCGTCGGGGTCAATGGCCACCTGATTCGCGTTGGGAGCCGTCGCTTTATGGAAATGGAAGGCATTGTTATTCCCGACTCCATCGAGAAAAAGCTCGAAGCCGTCCACGAGGATGGCGACACCATGGTGATGGTGGCGATCGATGACCATTTGGGCGGCGCACTTGAACTTCGAGCGGCCCTCCGCCCCGAGGTAAAGGACATCATTCAGGGCCTTCGCCAACGCGGCATCAAGCACCTCGCCATCATCTCAGGTGACCATGAAGCCCCCACCAAGAAATTGGCGGAGGAACTGGGCATGGACCGGTATTTTGCTCAGGTGTTGCCAGCCGACAAGGCTGACTACGTGGAAAAGCTTCAGGCGGAAGGCCGAAAGGTCTGCTTCGTCGGAGATGGCATCAACGATTCCATTGCGTTAAAGAAGGCCAACGTTTCCATTTCGCTCCGAGGAGCCACCACTATCGCAACCGACACGGCTCACATCGTGTTCCTCGAGCAGGGACTCGGTAAGCTTTGCGAACTGCGGGACATTGCCCGAAATCTTGACCATAACATCCGCAGAAGCTGGGGCATGATTCTGGTCCCGAATGCGGCCTGTGTCGTTGGCGTCTTCACCATGGGACTTGGCGTAGGTTTCTCGGTATTGACCAACAATGTTGCCGCAATTGGCGCCCTGATCAACGGGGTTCTACCCATGCGTGAAGTAGCCAAACTCGAGGCTGAGCGCCGCCACATGCTTGAACTGGAATTGGCCGCACACGATGCCGATTCCGAGCCCGAAACAAATCTGGAGACGATGAAAGTCGTCTCATCATCCGGCGAAAAGGCAGAAGCAGCTACAGCAACCTCAGACACCCGGAACCCAAGGAAGATCAACACACGAAAAACGGCTGTAAAACCCTCAAAAAAAGTGGCGGGTCAGGCTTAAGTAGAACGCAAATGCCCCTAAGGTGTGTATCCTCTTCGAACCATATTGAGGACTAGTTCATGGCCGAGAAAGTTACCCCCAATACGCCTTCAAATCCCCCGGCAAAAAAGCCTCGGGAGCGCCTCCTCAAGACGCGCCCCCGAGCCAGCGAGGCGGCCCCAATGGAAAAGACCACCGTCGCTTCAGCCCCGGAAAAAAAGATCGAACAGGATGGCCCTCGCTTTCAGTTCTTTCTGATTGATAGCGGCTGGGATAGCCCTGCAGCCAATGTCATCCGCCAAAATCTTCGGATGGTCACCCAACTCCAAAACCACGACCCTTTCTATGTTCTGACCCGAAGTCAGTCGAGCGAAATCATCAAACGCCATCCGCACCTGATCGGCAAAGACCCGATCCTTCTGGCGCGGGATATTCACGGCGCCCGTTACCATGGCCGCAAGCAATACCATGGATTCCATCTCAATCTTGGGATTATTCAGAACCCTGAGACGGCACTGGAAGTTCTGCAGAATTTCGTCAACTTCCTTGCCGTTCATCGAAAAAATGCCAACATCGATCACCTGATCAAGCAAAAGCTTCATCGTGACGGCCTTCAGGGAGCCGTTGAAGTCCTGCGTGGCGGTAGTGAAGCGCTGGTCTAGACCGCGGTTGTTGAGCCCTGCCTAACCCAGGAGAACCCCTAAGATGAATCAAGTTTCCGAAGCCATCACCAGCGTTTTCGGCATTATCCTTTTAGCTGCCATCGGATACGAACTGCGTCGCCGAAGGAAGAAACTGCGTGAACTCTATAACGTTCTCGATCATGAGGATCTGGCGGTTGTCGCCGACCTCGATGAGATGCTGCAAAAAGGCGTACTCAAGAACTACGTTCCTGATTTTGAATTCCACGAAGCCGCCCAATGAGCGTTCACATTCAGGTCGGATCAGATGCGATCGAAATTCGTGATCCGCACCTCTTTGGAGGCTCATCGACCCCCGAAGGTAGCCTTTTTATCCGGCGGGCACTGAGCCTACCTGAAGTCATCAGCCTTGCCCTTCTGCCAGAAAAGGCACTCGCGACCGTTCGATTCGAGAGCGCCCCTGAGAGTCGCCCCGGCTTTCTTGAACGATTCGTTTCCGCGATCGGGGGGCAATCCGAAGCCTCGACGAGTCCAGAGGTTGACTGTTCATGGGCGGCATCGCCTACGTATTGGATTCGAGAGGCGGGTAGTCCAAAGAAACTGGACTTAAGTCAGCCCACTGAGGGTGAACTGCTGCTTCATCATCCAGCACTCTCTGGCGCCACATCTGCCCTTGCCCTCAAGATACATGGACGTCTGGGTGAAAAATCAGGCATCAGAAGCCTTCAACATCACCCGGAAAGCGCTTCAATCCTGATCCAATTCAATCCTCGACGGATCAAGCCACTGCGCATCGAGGCCGAAATCCTGGCCATGGTCGTTGAGCCTACCCCGGTCGCAACCATCGCGGATCCTTCAGCCGTTCCGATGACCGTCTCGACGACCACCGTTGGGCTCAGCACGGTCGGGGAGCTCCTGCTTCCTGTCGTCACCCCTGTCGCCGCCGGTGTCCTCATCGCGACTAACTTCCATATCGTCAAGGATGCAGCCTCGCAACTGAGTCGAGGCAAAGTAGGCGTTCCCCTGTTCCATACTGCCCTCCTGACCTGCTCCATCGTGACCGGACAGGTGTTGGCATTCGCACTTACGGACTGGTCTCTGCGTTACTGGCAAAGGCGTTGGCGCCACCAACTGGCTCTCGAAACCGAAGAAACCCTTCAGGAAACCTTGCCCTCCCTGATGCAGATCCGAAACATCGGTGATAACGGGCTTGAGCGACTGACAAGCCCAGACGCCATAAGAACGGGAGATCGACTCCGGGTGCTGGCCGGTGAAATCATTCCAGCAGACGGAGAAGTGATTCTTGGAACCGCCTTGGTTGACGAGTCGCTGATCACAGGGGCGCCCCACCCTGTCCGTAAGTTTGCACCCGCCGAAGTTTTTGCCGGGAGCCGTATCCTGAGCGGTCCTATCGAATTTCGGGTGACACGAACGGGTATCGATACTCGGGCCGCGCGTATTGCAGAGGAAATCAGTCGCACAGCAACGTTGATTCCGATGGAAAAGAGCCTCACCCAGAAGGCAGAGGCCTTGGGTGACAAAACCGCCTTGCCGACGCTTGCAACCGCAGGTGTCGGCTGGATGGCAGGAAGCCTCATAACCGTAGGCGCGATTTTGCATCAGGACTGGGTCAGCGGGCCCTATCTGGCGATCCCCTTGGTCACGCTACAACATATCCGGGAAGCGCTGGCACTGGGTGCCGTCACCCAGCACCCTAGCGCACTCCTCCGACTTTCAGAAGCCCAGTTTCTGGTTCTTGATGGCGATGATGAAAGACTGTACGCGCCAGGAATCGAACTCAAGGAGATCCGATCCCATCTCAAGCATCATGAGGCCCTGCTCCAAACCGTGGCCGGAGCCGCCCTTTTCCTTGGAGATGCTCGGTCCAATGCCTTACAGAAAGCCGCAGTCGAGTTGGGTTTGGCGGTCAGGCAACCTGATCTGCTGCGCCTTGAGCCCTCACAGATTGAAATCGAACAAGGCCACCATCGCGTCGTTCTGAACGTCGAACACAAGGACCCCTTAAGCCCCATCCAAGTGGAAATTGATGGACAGGCTATTGCTGAGTTCCATTTCAAGGAAAGCGACTGGCCTGAAGCCAGGTCAACGGTGTCGGCGCTTAAGGCGCAAGGCTTCGATATCTTCCTGATGTCTTCTGCAAAGGATCAAGAGGTCGAGAAGCAGGCTGGCCGCCTCGGCGTCAGTCTATTTGGCGGGGAACTCGACCTTGAGGCCAAGAAACGCTTCCTTGATGGGTTGAAAAGTCGTGGCGTCAAAACCCTTCTGGCCTCTAAGGCTTCCACTGCGAAGTCCCTCGCCGCTCACGCGCACATCACGATGGCGTTGGAAACGTTGGATCAAGGCCCCGTCACTGCCGATATTGTTCTTCAGGGTGGCCGATACGCATCCCTTGAAAATCTCGTCGCGCTCTCTCGAAGCTATGTGCCCGACATTGAAAAGAGTACGCGACAGGCCTTGGTCCCCAACCTGCTTTGTGTTGCCGGTGCGTTTGGGGGACTTTTGAACGGTATCACCTCCGGCATCATTGCAAACTTGGCGGTGGCCAATGTCGATCGGGGCCTGAACAAAAAGTTGACCCGTGGGCGTCGTAGACCCCGCTTGATCCATTTGGCGCCGTAACCACGTCCCAATAAAACCGGAATCATCAGGAAATGGCCAAATCCCCCACACGCAAACCGCTTACCCGGCTGACGCGCAATGCGTCAGGGTCCCCTGCGAAGAACCCCCAGGGTCCAACGGATCCCGTTCTGGACGGGCCATTTGACGCGGAGCAGCTGGAGCGACAACTCGCGGTGATGCAAATCGATCAGGAAACGGCAGACCGCATCAGGAAGCTCCCCAAGGATGTGGGTTGGCTTTTGATCACCGCTGGCTTGCTGGGTCTGGCACTTCCCGGCGTCATCGGAACGCCCCTCCTCATCCTAGGGAGCCTGATGGTTTGGCCCTCAAGCCAGAAGAAGGCGGGGCAATGGCTATCAGGCCAATCGCCCAAGGTCTTTCAGGGCAGCATGAAGCAGATCAACCGCTTCCTCGATGATCTTGAGCGGCGCTATCCTACGGAACGCTAGGCGGCCTCTTTTTGAGCCTTTTTCTGGCCTCGCCATCCGGCGAGTGTCAACTGAGCCAGGCCAGCCCATAGCAGGAATGGAATGAGCCAGAACGTCTCCTGATACAACGTTGGCTCAGGATGCTTTTGGTAGGGGATTTCATAGACGCCGGTCCAGGCTTCGTGAAGCGGCGATTCGGTCATCACATCACCGGATGCAAGCCCTACCGTTGAAATTCCCGTATTAGTCGTTCGCAAAACAGGGCGCCTGACCTCGACGGCTCGACCGAGAGTCATCATGAGGTGCTGTCGTGGCTCTTCCCACTTACCATACCAGGAATCATTGGTCACGTTGACCAGAAACTGGGCCCCAAGATCTGCCCACTTGCGAGTGAAATCGGGAAAAAGGCTTTCATAGCAGATCTGGACGCCGATTTGATGGCCATTCCACTCGATCAGACGGGTGGGTCCTTGACCCCGGGCAAATTGACCAATCGGGGGAAGCCATGCCCTGATCGCTGGAAACCAGTCCTCTCCCGGAAGATACTCCCCGAAAGCCAACAAAATGGTTTTGCTGTAATGCGGACTCACCAGCTTTCCCTCTCGGTCCATAAAAAAGAGCGAGTTGGTAAGCTTTCCTGAATCAAAATCAAAACCATAAGCGCCTGTCGCTAGTGCCAGATGATGTGATGTCAGGAAGGATTCAAGGAGGCTCCGGCGCGGACTGGTTTTGATGTCTTTGCCCAGAAAGTCGGGAAATGCTGTTTCTGGCCAGATAGCAAAATCGATCGAGCGGCCGTCTTGATCCCCCAGTCCCTTTTCGGTCAGATCCATGTAGGTTTTCAGAATGCCATCCTGATAGCCATTGCCGAGCTCCGCGGCCATCTTTTCAGCGTTGCCGATATTGCCCTGGACCATCAGGACCCGAAGGATGCCGTCTGGTGCTGGAATGCTTGAGGCTAACCAGACCCCTGTTCCGTTCAAGGCCAGAAAGAGGGTGAGCCCCGCGATCAATATCCGACGCCCCCTGGGCCTCCGGCGCGCATCCCAGTAAGCCCAAGACATCAGACCTGCCATGACGGTGAATGCACTCAGGCCGGAAAACCCGATGATCTCCGCGCAATGGAAGATGGGAACCTTCGAAGCAAACCATGCATACCCGAAGTTCCAGTCAAACAAAGTCGGCACGGTGGCCTGGGAGAGCACGGTGGCCAAGGCCATCATCCAACGGGAATGCCAACTATTTCGATCGATTCGGGTGGTCAGATAAAACCAGACGGCACCCGCTACCGGCACGAAGAGATGCGCCATGAGAGCAAATAGCACCATGCCAATGATCGAAATCCACCAATCCAGATGGGCGAATTCGTGAAGCGTATAGGTCACCCAGTTGAACCCGATCAGGGTAAAAACAAAGGCCGAGGTGAAGCCCCCCCAAAGCACGCTGGAAAGCTGAGACTGCCGACTCCAGAAAATCCAGAGGGGGACAAAACAGAATAGTGAGGCCCAAGGAGGAAAAGGGATATAGCTGGTTCCAACCAAAACCCCCGTAAGAAGCGGGAGCCTGAGCCTCAAGATCAGGGCTTTCAGTACTGCGATCCGCATCAGTAGCAACGCTCCAGAATGGTTCGGATTTCGGCATCTTCAAGACGGACCGGATTGGTCTGCATACTGGATCCGCGTGAGTGAGCCACGATCCTATCAAAGTCCTCTAAAGCCACGCCCAGAGCCCCCAGTTTGGGGAGGTCTAAAGTCGCCGTCATCCACCGCAATTTAACCAGTAACTCATCCAGAGCTTTGTCATCCTCAAGATTCGGCCGCTGAAGAAATATGCGAGCCGCCTGAGCGTATTTTGAACGCTGCACGTGTTGGGGATCACGCAACGTCATGGCCTCAAGATTCACCGCCGTCGCCTCCGCAAGAAGGGTTCCACAAACGACCCCATGACCAATGGGGAAAAACGAACCCAAAGGCTGAGCCAATCCATGCACGGATCCCAACCCCGCTTGAGCAAGACAGATTCCGGATAGGAGCGCTGCGTAGGCCATTTCGGATCGACCCAGCGCCTCATCCTCCCCCTGAAACCAGGAGATAAGGCCCCGGGAAACCGCCGCAATCCCACTCAGAGCGAGAGCATCTGTCATGGGATTGGCACGAAGGGAGACATAGGACTCCAGAAGCTGGGTCAGCGCATCCATACCATTGGCGGCAATCAATGCCTTGGGGCATCCAGCCAGCAAATCGGGATCGACCAGGGCATACCGAGCCATCAAGGCATCGTCGCGAAAAGACTTCTTGAAGCCTTTGGAGCCTTGACGCGTCAGGACCGCATTACGGGTTGCCTCAGAGCCTGTTCCTGCGGTCGTTGGCACAGCGATAAAGGGAGTTGCAGGACCCTGGTAGGACTTTTCCGGGCCAACGCCTTCAAGATAATCCATGACCGAATCGCCTGAAGGCAGGAGCCCTGCAATCGCCTTGGCAGCATCAAGAACACTGCCTCCCCCAATTCCAATCACGACATCAAAGGTCTCCCGGCGTAAATCATGAACCAGAAGATCCACTTCATCAGGGCTGGGCTCACCTGAAATCGTCACGCTTCCAACGGAGAAGCCCTGTGCCGATAAAGCATGATTCAGGGCAACCCCTGCGGCTGAATTCTTGAAGGAACGATGGCCGGTCACCAATACCAGGCGATGGCCATAGTTCGCGGCCAGAGCGGGTAGCTCCTTGATACGTCCCGGACCAAAAAGAATTTTCGGGATTGAACCGATCGAGAAGGACGTGATCATTGGGGGAAAAGAGCGTGCATCGGAATCCCCTTCCGAGGCTCAGCCATCATCTCTGCGACCCTGTCTCGCCAGTTCAGATAGTGGGCGGTCTTCTTGTGCTCGAGAGCATCGGCTTCACTTCGATAAGCCTCATAGAGGATGAAATGACGTTGATCCTCCGGATCCTGGAGGATATCGAAGCGCAGGTTCCCCGGCTCTTTTACAGAGCCCTCGTGATTGACTTGAGTCGCTTCGATAAAAGCACCAAGGCAGTCTTCCTTGACGTGGACATGAACCAGAGTGACGTGCATT
>CAYQOJ010000104.1:637-11046 GCA_964419105.1 uncultured Methylococcus sp. | reverse complement strand
GCCGGTTGATTGACAAGATAGACTGGGGCACCGACGGGGACCAGCGGGAACAGTTTGGCAACATCCTCGTTGTACATGCGCATGCAACCATGGGTCACTCGCATCCCGATGCCGTCTGCTTTAGCCGCATCCGTGCCATGGATCAGGTAGCCTGAAACCCCAAGCCGCATCGCATATTTGCCCAAGGGATTGTCTGGCCCCGGAGGGACCACATCGGGCAAGGGATCCCCTTTGGCGGCATGCTCGCGCTTGATAGATGCTGGCGGTGTCCAGGAGGGATCCTTTTGCTTGTCGACGACGCGTGTCATACCGAGCGGTGTCCGCCAATCCATGCGTCCCATACTGACGGGGTAAGTGATGACCTGACCCATCGCCGCACTTTCAAAATCAGCTGCTGCGGGAGCTTGGGGCGCCTGAACCACCTCGACCTTCTTTGCAGGCTGACAGACCGGCGCTTTCAGAGATGCCGCCTTAGCGGCCGATCCCTTGGCCGAAGAAGCCGGGCTCTTGGTTGCCGAAGCCGTTTTACCGGTGCTGGCAGGTGCGCCCTTTCCAGGTAGGGTTTTTCCGGCACTCGAAGCCCCCCCTTTAGCCACAGGCTTTGAAGACTGCGAAACAGCCGAGGCTGGCTTACAAAGGGGAACTGCTGACTTGCGCGCGGATGCCGCCACCGGCTTTGGCGGGGCCGGACGCGCCTTGACCGGGAAGTAGTAGAGGCGCATTTCCGGAATGTTCACGACGATGCCAGAGCGCGGGGCGTCCGGAAGAATAAATTCCTGTGGAATCAGGACGTCGGTCCCGCCCTTGGGCAGCCAACGATCGACATTCTGATTCGCCATAACCATTTCGTCCTGGCCGACGCTGAAGCGGCGAGCGATGTCGATCAGGGTATCTTCCTGGCGAGCCTTGGTATGCCGAATCGCACCAATAATGTCGTCTCCGGCCTGCGGCAGGGAGAAATTTTCAGCTTGCGCCGGCGTCAATCCCGAGAGAATAACCAGCAAGGCAACATGAACGACGATCAGACTTTTTTGAAGCATCTTGGATTCCCTAGAGGAACAGGCGGACGATTTCAATCGGATACTTTGGCCGGTGGCTCACCACCGAACCAATCCAGCAGAATGGGCAAGAACGCATTGAGTTCGAGGCTCATCAGGGCGAAATCAACATCGAATCGGGTAGCGGCATCTTCTGACCCTCTATCCGCTGCAGCCTCCTGGATCGTATCCAGAAACTTTAGGCGGCGAATGGTCAGCGCTTCATCCAGCACCAGACTCATCCGGTCATTCCAACTGAATGCCAGCTTAATGGCTTCCTTCCCGGCCTCGAGGTGATTCAGAATCTCCGGCACCTCAAGGTCATGACGACGGGCACGAACGATTCCGCCATCTTCCTCCGGCGACTTGAGCTCACATTCGGACTCCAGTGTGACGCCCTCTGGAAGGGCTCCACCGGCCAGCCAGCGCGTCATGACCGATGCAGGACGTTCCTGAGTTGCGATCGGGCGGACCGGAAATCCGTCCAGCGCCTGTCGAAGCGCAGCAACGATATCTTCGGCTTTCCGCGCGCTGCTGGTGTCGACGAAGAGCCAACCGCCCCTCGGATCAATGTACGCAAATGTGCGACGGCTTTGGCTGAAGGCCTTGGGAATCATGTCGTGAAGAATTTCCTCACGAAGGCCCTCTCGTTCCTTTTTTCGCAGCTTCCTGGACTCCCGGGCTTCGATTTCATCCACACGGGACGCGAGGCGCTCGTTGACGACGCTGGCAGGCAGGATCTTGTCCTCACGACGAAGACAGAGCATCAGGAAACCCTGCGTTTGATGAATCAAGGGTGCATCGGGATGTCCCAGCGGGGGGTACCATCCCTCGCTGGAGGGCTCAAGCGCCCCACAGGGCTGAAAACGACGGTTCTGGAGTCGCTCTTCGAGGACCTCAGCGCTAAGGTCGAAGGGCGCGGTGATCCTTAGAAGGACCAGATTTTTGAACCACATGTGAGCTAGATAGTAAAAAGTGATTGATTATGAGTGATTTGCGCCCTTCTGTCATCCAGACCCGACCCGACAAATGGCGATTTTTAAGCCGGCTCCGCACTGACCCCAAGAACGATAAAATAGAACCAACCGGCCCGACTTTACGCCAAGGACACCGAACGTGATGCTTTCCCCAATAACCGCCATCCGAGCCCTAAAGCCTTCTGGTAGAAACCCCCTACCGTTCCCAACTTTCGACAAGAAGAGGTCTTTTCAAAGAGGAATCGGACTCTCGCTCCTGCTGCTCGCATTTCCTTCGGCATTCGCTGACACCGCCTATGTGACTTTGGAAGATGACAATGCAGTGGGAGTGCTTTCGATCCCGGAAGGCAAATTACTTCAGCGTGTTGCGATCGGTAAAAGACCCCGAGGCATCGGTACGGATCCCGCAGGTAAAAACCTGTGGGTCGCCGTCAGTGATGAGGACACCATCAAGCAGCTTCCCCTTCCGATTGGAAAGGAAATGACGAGGCTCCCCTCCGGAAAGGACCCTGAAACCTTCGTGGTGACTGCCGATGGCAAACGTCTCTTTGCCTCCAATGAAAACGACAACGCCGTCACCGTCATTGATCTGAGCGCGCGCAAAATGCTGAAATCGATTCCCGTGGGCGTCGAGCCTGAGGGAATTGCCGCAAGTCCTAATGGGCAGTGGATCGCCAGCACCAGTGAAACGACCAACATGGTCCACTGGATCGATGCAACAACACTGGATGTTCGGGATAACACCCTGGTGGATCCAAGACCGAGAGCCTGCCGTTTCACCCAAGACAGCCAGGAACTCTGGGTGAGCTCAGAAATTGCCGGAACCGTCTCCGTGATCGATGCATCCAGCCACATGCTCAAGGCAACGATCAGCTTCCAAATTCCGGGGGTCACCCGCGAGAAGATTCAGCCAGTCGGAATCCAGATCGACCGCGACCGCCGCTTGGCCTATGTAGCCCTTGGCCCTGCAAATCGCATTGCTGTCATTGACGCTCAAACCTATCAGGTTCTGGAATATCTCCTGGTGGGCCAGCGGGTCTGGAATCTTGCCTTCGACTCCAAGGAACGACATTTGATTACCGCCAATGGCGCCAGCCATGACATATCGATCATCGATCTTGAAAAGCGAAAGGTTCTCCGTTCGGTTGCTGTCGGACAGGGGCCCTGGGGCATCGTGGTGACACCGTGAACCACCCAAACGCTCTCGAAATCTCTCAGCTGTCCTTCGCCTATGGCGCAAAGAATGCACTGGATCAGGTCTCTTTTTCCGTAGCCTCAGGGCGTTGCGCGATCCTCCTGGGACCCAACGGCGCTGGCAAGTCCACACTCTTCTCACTCATTACCCGGCTTTATGACTCGGCCTCCGGGAGCATCCGCATTGCAGGGCACGACCTTCGCAGCAATCCTCTCAAAGCACTGGCATCGCTCGGGGTGGTGTTCCAGCAAACCACGCTGGATCTGGATCTGACCGTTCGGCAAAACCTCCAATATCACGCTCAATTGCATGGTCTCGAGAGCCGAACGAGGCAACGGCGGATTGATGAGGAACTGGAAAGACTGGATATGCGGCACCGCGATCAGGAACTGGTTCGAAATCTCAACGGCGGACATCGCCGTCGAGTCGAGATCGCCCGAGCCCTCATCCACCATCCGAGCCTCCTGCTTCTTGACGAGCCCACGGTCGGGCTTGATGTTCCCAGTCGCAAGGCCTTGGTGGAACACATTCATGCCTTGACGGCTTCAGGCAAGCTCTCTGTGCTCTGGGCCACTCACCTGATCGATGAAATTGCATCCGATGATGCGATGATCGTGCTGCATCAGGGAACGATCAGGGCGCAGGGCGAGATCCCCGAGCTTTTGGATGACACCCAGACCGAGAGCATCCATGACGCCTTTGAAGTCTTGACGACCGGGAGGCCGCGTTGAACCTTCGCCCCGTCCATTATTTACGCGCGCTTCAAGGCATCGTTTGGCGTGAGTTGCTGCGTTTTGTCCATCAAAGAGAGCGCTTCATTTCCGCCTTGGTGCGCCCCCTCATGTGGCTCTTCATCTTTGCGGCAGGGTTTCGATCCACCTTGGGGGTGGCCATCATCCCGCCTTATGAGACCTACATCCTCTACGAGGTCTACATCACTCCTGGCCTCGTTGGAATGGTGCAGCTTTTCAATGGCATGCAGAGCTCTTTGTCGATGGTCTATGACCGTGAAATGGGCAGCATGAAAACCCTGCTGGTAAGCCCCCTCCCCAGAGGCTTCCTTTTGACCTCCAAACTTTTGGCAGGGGTCGCGATTTCGGTAATTCAGGCCTACGTTTTCCTCGGGATCGCCTGGCTTTACGGGATTGAAGCCCCATTGCAAGGCTATCTGACTGTCTTCCCGGCCCTGATTCTCTCGGGCTTAATGTTGGGAGCTCTGGGACTTTTACTCTCGTCGATGATCCGGCAACTCGAAAATTTTGCAGGGGTCATGAACTTCGTCATTTTTCCGATGTTTTTCCTTTCAAGTGCGCTTTACCCCTTGTGGAAAATCAGGGAGTCCAACCCCCTTCTCGCACGGATTGCCGAACTAAACCCATTCACTTACGCCGTCGAATCGATCCGCTTTGCGCTTTATGGTCAGGCCAATCCTGAAGCCTTTTTGGTTGCCTTGGCTGCGCTAGTGGTCTTCCTTGGCGGCGCCGTCTGGGGTTATGACCCGACCCGTGGCATGCTCCACCGAAAATCACGCTAGTTTGTCCCTCTCGAACGTTTGGGGGGCTCCGCCCCCCGTCCCGAGCCTTCAAGAAAACGGTAGAATCAAACGATCTCGGGTTGCGATCCACTGAGTCGACCCCCTCAACGATCCAGGCACTGAATTAACCATGTCTTCACCGAATTCAACCATCCTTGTCACCGGCGGCGCCGGGTTCATCGGCGGCAACTTCGTCCTCCGGAAAATCCGGGGTGAAAAAACCGAGGTCATCAACCTGGATGCCCTGACCTATGCAGGGAATTTGGATACTCTCGACGACATCGAGGATGATCCAAGACATAGCTTTGTTCTGGGCTCAATCGGTGACAGCGCCCTGGTGGACTACCTTTTGCAAAAGCATCAGCCTTCCGCCATCGTCAACTTCGCGGCCGAAAGTCATGTGGACCGCTCCATTGACTCGCCGGAAGCCTTCATCCAGACGAACATCCTTGGAACGTTTTCCCTCCTGGAATCCGCCCGCAAATACTGGCGCGGGCTCGAAGGGGCTGAAAAGGACAACTTCCGTTTCCTGCATGTCTCAACGGATGAGGTCTATGGCAGCCTGGGATCGACAGGCAAGTTCACCGAAACCACGGCCTACCAGCCCAATTCGCCCTATTCGGCCTCCAAGGCCAGCTCCGACCATCTGGTCCGTGCCTACTTCCATACCTACGGGCTCCCGGTCCTCACGACCGACTGTTCCAACAACTATGGACCCTTCCAGTTTCCCGAAAAGCTCATCCCTCTGATCATCCACAATGCCCTGGCCGGAAAACCCCTTCCGATCTACGGCAATGGGCTCAACATTCGCGACTGGTTGTATGTCGAGGACCACTGCGCGGCCATTGCCCGGGTCCTTGAGGCCGGCACGCCCGGTGAGGTCTATAACATCGGTGGGAACAACGAGAAAACCAATCTTGAAGTCGTCCATACCCTCTGTGATCTTCTTGATGCGCTCAAGCCCCGGAGTGATGGCGCCTCCTACCGGAACCAGATCACCTTTGTCACCGATCGGCCGGGGCATGATGCCCGCTATGCAATCGATGCCAGCAAGATCAAGAACACACTGGGCTGGGAACCTTCCGAAACCTTTGAAACAGGACTTCGCAAGACCGTGACCTGGTACCTCGAGCATCAGGACTGGTGCCAGAGAGTAATGGACGGCAGCTACCGCGGCGAGCGTCTGGGCTCTGCCTGAAGAATCGATAACGACAAGGAATACTGAACGGATGGCAACGACGAAAGGCATCATTCTGGCGGGCGGCTCCGGCACCCGGCTTCACCCCCTGACCCACGTCACCAGCAAGCAGCTCCTTCCAGTTTATGACAAGCCGATGATCTACTATCCGCTCTCGGTCCTCATGCTGGCCGGGATCCGCGATGTCCTGATCATCACAACGCCCCACGATGCGCCACAGTTCCAGCACCTCCTCGGCGATGGGAGCCAATGGGGAATGTCCATCAGCTATCGGGAGCAGCCCAAGCCCGAAGGACTTGCCCAAGCTTTCATTATCGGCCGTGAATTCGTGGGCCACGATCCCTCGTGCCTGATCCTCGGCGACAATATTTTCTATGGTCATGGTCTCCCGGAGAGTCTTAAATCGGCAGCGCATCAGACCGAGGGCGCAACGGTCTTCGGTTACTGGGTCAATGACCCCGAGCGTTACGGTGTCGCTGAGTTCGACAAGAGCGGCAAGGTCATCGGCCTCGTTGAAAAACCCAAAGAGCCCAAGTCTAACTGGGCGGTTACCGGCCTTTACTTTTACGACAACCAGGTGATCGACATGGCGCGGGATCTCAAACCCGGCGTCCGCGGCGAACTTGAAATTACGGACATCAACAAGCTCTATCTGGAGCTTGGACAGCTCCGGGTTGAAAAGCTTGGTCGAGGGACGGCCTGGCTTGATACCGGGACGCACGATTCATTGCTTCAAGCCGCCAACTTCATTCAGACCATTGAAGAACGTCAGGGCCTTAAGATCAGCTGCCCCGAAGAAATCGCCTGGAGCCGCGGCTGGATCACCGCCGAACAGCTGGAAGCTCAGGCCGAGCCTTTGCGCAAAAGCAATTATGGCGAATATCTTCTGCGTCTTCTCAAGATGGGGCTTCCAACTTGATTATTGAACCCACGCCGCTGCCTGGACTTCTGAAGATCCAACCCGATGTTTTTGGCGATGCTCGAGGTTTTTTTCAGGAAACCTGGAACCTCAGGCGCTACACGGAGGCGGGGCTCGATCGCCATTTCGTTCAGGACAACCTCTCCTACTCGAGGCGAGGGATTCTAAGAGGCCTTCACTTCCAGAACCCAAGACCTCAAGGGAAGCTGGTCTATGTGCTTGAGGGTGAAGTCTTCGATGTCGCGGTGGATGTCCGTGCCGATTCCCCGACTTTCGGCCAATGGTATGGCGCGACACTTTCTGCGGAAAATCATCTGCAACTTTTCGTCCCGGAAGGCTTTGCACACGGTTTTTGTGTCACCAGCGAATTTGCCCTTTTTGCCTATAAGTGCACCGATTTTTACAACCCTTCGGCCGAATTCAGTTTGCAGTGGAATGATCCAGCGATCGGCATCGAATGGCCCATTCAGGACCCTGAGCTTTCAGCCAAGGATCGAGAAGGTCTCCCACTCAGCGCCTTTAGCCGCGAGTCGCTGGCGGTCTGGTAACCCATGCGCATCCTTCTGGTCGGCCAGAGCGGACAGGTCGCGCATGAACTGGAACGATCGCTCGCCTGTCTGGGTGAGGTCAGTTCCAGAAGCCGAAGCAGTGCCCCAGCCCTTGATCTTCTGAACCCCGACACCATTGCACCTGCGGTCCGGGAGATTCAGCCTGATCTCATCGTCAATGCGGCGGCTTATACCCAGGTTGACCGGGCAGAGTCCGAGGTCGATGCGGCCTTCACAATCAATGCCCACGCAGTCGCGGCCCTGGCATCTGCCTGCCGGGAGCAAAAGATTCCCCTGATCCATTATTCCACTGACTATGTCTTTGATGGAAAATCGCGGACGCCCTACCGCGAGACGGATCCAACCGGACCCGACGGGGTCTACGCGGCCAGCAAGCTTCAAGGCGAAGAGGCCATCCGACAGTCTGGCATTCCTCATCTGATCCTCAGAACCGCCTGGGTCTATGGCCTCCATGGCCAAAATTTTCTAAAGACCATGCTGAAGCTCATGGCAGAGCGGGAATCCCTGGGCATCGTGAACGATCAGTTGGGCGCCCCAACCTGGAGTCGGATGATTGCAGAGGCCACGGCCCTCATGATTGCAAAGTCTCTCCATGAGGGCCGAGTGGATCTTGGGGAACGCGCGGGCACCTACCATCTGACCTCGCAAGGAACGACCACTTGGTTTGGTTTTGCAGAGAGAATCCGGGCGCTCGGAATTCAAAAAGGTCATCTTGGCCCTTCCGCAGCGACGCTTCGAGCCATCACCACCGAAGAATACCCAACGCCTGCCCGAAGGCCAGCCTATTCGGTTCTCGACAACCAGCGACTGAAGGAGGCCTATGGCCTCGCCCTTCCCTCTTGGGAGAAGGCATTGGAACTGTGCCTTGATAAAAAAGCCTCATGAACACGGCGACCCCCCCTCCTCTTCCAGCCACACCCGGGTTCATCCATCTTCGGGTCCATACCGAATATTCGCTGGTTGATGGTTTGATTGACGTCAAGGCTCTGGTCAAAAGCACCTCTGCCCTCGGCATGCCGGCGGTCGCCGTCACCGACCACAACAACCTCTTTGCCATCGTCAAGTTCTACAAAAACGCGCAGTCCGCCGGCATCAAGCCGATCGCCGGTGCCGATGTCCTCATCACCCACCCGGAGGAGCTTCAAAATCCCTACCCCATGACCCTCTTTGTTCAGGATGCTCAGGGCTACCGCACCCTCTCCAGACTGCTGTCAAAGGCCTTCCGTGAAAATCAGCATCAGGGGCAACCACAAATCCGGGCCGAATGGCTGGAACAAGAAAACCAAGGCTTGATTGCCCTCTCAGGTCCAAGGCAGGGCCAGATTGCACGACAGGTGATTGCAGGGAACCTCGACGAGGCGCTTCGCATGGCCAGCCACTGGCAGTCCGTTTTTGGCGATCGCTTCTACCTTGAAATTCAACGGACCCGAAGGCCGCAGGAGGAATCGTGGATCGCTGGGGCCGTCGAAATATCCGCGTCGCTCGGGATTCCCCTGGTCGCGACGAATGATGTTCGATTTCTTGAGCCCTCGGAATTTGAGGCGCATGAGGCACGGGTCTGTATCCATCAGGGGCGGGTCCTTGAGGATCCCCGGCGACCCAAGGATTACACCGAGGAGCAGTACCTCAAGAGCGAAGCCGCCATGGCGGAACTTTTTGCCGATCTTCCAGAGGCTCTGGCCAATACCGTCGGGATTGCGATTCGCTGCAATCTCAAGCTGACATTGGGTCAGAACTTTCTTCCCCAATTTCCGATACCCGAAGGCCTGACCGTTGCTGAATATTTTGCCAAGGTCTCACGGGAGGGACTCGATGAGCGATTGGCCAAAAAACTTCCGGTAGGCACTGGGAGCCTCGAAGAGAACACCCAGCTTTACCGAGAGCGACTGGAGCTCGAAGTCGGGGTCATCAACCAGATGGATTTCCCGGGGTACTTCCTGATCGTTGCTGACTTCATCCAGTGGGCTAAAAGCCAGGGGATTCCCGTGGGCCCCGGCCGTGGGTCGGGCGCGGGATCCTTGGTGGCCTATGCGCTCAAGATTACCGATCTGGATCCGATTGAGTTTGAGCTCCTGTTCGAACGATTCCTTAATCCCGAGCGGGTCTCCATGCCCGACTTTGACGTCGACTTCTGCATGGAGCGACGCGATGAGGTCATCGACTATGTCGCCCGGACGTATGGCAGGGACCGGGTATCCCAGATCATCACCTACGGGAGCATGGCGGCCAAAGCCGTGGTTCGCGATGTGGGGCGAGTGCTCGGGCACCCTTATGGCTTCGTCGACCGAATCGCCAAGCTGATCCCCTTCGAACTGGGCATGACGCTTGAGAAGGCGCTGACGGACAGTGAAGATCTCCGCAAGACCTATGAGTCCGACGAAGAGGTCAAGGCGCTGATCGATCTTGCGATGTCACTGGAAGGCTTGACCCGAAATGCCGGCAAGCATGCCGGCGGTGTGGTCATCGCGCCCTCGGACCTGACGGACTTCTGCCCGCTCTATTGCGAAGCCGGTGGCGATAACCTGGTCACTCAATACGACAAGGATGACGTTGAGGCCGTGGGTTTGGTGAAGTTCGACTTCTTGGGCCTTCGAACCCTCACCATCATTGATTGGGCACTTGAAACCATCAATGCTGAAAGGAGCCAGACGGACGACCCCCCGATCGACATCTCTTTGATTCCGCTGGATGATCCCAAGACCTACGAGCTTTTAAAAAGCTGCCAGACGACGGCTGTTTTCCAGCTGGAATCCCGAGGCATGAAGGATCTGATCAAGCGGCTCCGTCCGGACTGCTTCGAAGACATCATCGCTCTGGTCGCCCTTTTCCGCCCGGGCCCTCTCCAGTCCGGCATGGTCGACGACTACATCAATGTGAAGCACGGCAAACAAAAGGCCGAGTATCCGCATCCGATCCTTGAACCCATTCTGAAGCCGACCAACGGGGTCATCGTCTACCAAGAGCAGGTCATGAAGATCGC